>SGZV01000001.1 GCA_004321805.1 alpha proteobacterium HIMB59
ATAGGCACAACAGCATTATTTTTAGCATATATGATATGGAAAAAGCCCTCTGCTTTTATGTGGGGAATTTTACTAGCTTGGCATGCGGTTGGATTATTTGATTTATTTGGCGCCTTATCCCATTCTTTTAGTGCACCTTTCTCGCCTTTTCCAGAAATTGGTATAAATGAAATAAGGATAAGAGCTATTTTAAGTTTAAACACATTTATACAATCTGTTGCTCTCATAGTTATGTTTAGACCACAAGTAAAAGCGTATTTTCGAGTTTAAAAAAGCATACTAATAATCAAATAACTCAGGCATAATAGTCTTAGATCATATTAAATCAAAGTGTACTGCCGATAATTTTTAAAATTAATTGAAACTTATTTAATAGTATTTGTTATTATTTATTAATAATGGAATATTGGGATATTTTTATTATTGGTGGTAATTGGGGATTGGCTTTATATTTCATGTTAAGAGCATTAAGGGTAGGTGGAAGAGTTTGGATAATCTTTCTATTTTGGACAATGCTATCTTTATTTCTAACCTGGGCAATATTCTAAATTATTCTTATATTTAGCGACCGCTATGTAAGCTTATTTTTATGATCTCTCTCATTTCTTCTAGGCTAGCTGTTTTAGGATTAGTCGCAAAAGCACTATCTGTTAATGCTTTTTCAGCAAGTCTATTAATTGAATTATCCTCAATTCCAATTTCAGATAAATTTTTAGGTATTTCAAGTTGATCTAATAGATCGCAAATGGAACTATAAAAATAATCAAAGTCAGTTTTCTTAAGCCCCATTGCCTCACTCATAATTGATATTTTTAAGCCCATAGCTTCCTTGTTAAAACGTAATACTGAAGGCAGAACGATCGCATTTGTTAATCCATGTTGAGTATCAAATTCAGCACCTACCATATGAGAGATAGCGTGTACAAAGCCTAATCCTTTTAAAAAAGAGACTCCAGCTAAGCAAGATCCAACTAACATTTTACCACGACATGAGAGATCATTGCCATTTTCATAAACGATTGGAAGATTTGGATATATTAAACGTAAAGCTTCAAGTGCTGCACCATCACAAAGAGGATGAAAGTCATTTATTACATAAGCTTCTATTGCATGGACTAGTGCATCTATGCCAGTCCAAGCTGTTAAATTTTTTGGCAACCCTAAAGTAAGTTCAGGATCTAAAATAACTTCAAAAGGTTTTTGTTGAGGGTGTGCGATGCACCATTTCACTAGAAGTTTTGTATCTGTTACCATTGCAGAGCTTTCTGTTTCTGCCCCTGTCCCAGCTGTAGTGGGTATACAAATTAATGGTGGGAAATTATTTTTTTCATTTATTGATACAGGTGTTTTTTCCCATTCAAAATCCCAAATGTCGTAGTTATTATTAGCTATTAATGATATAGCCTTACCACCATCCATTCCGCTTCCGCCACCGATAGCTATTATTCCGTCGTGATTCCCGCTGAGGAATTCTGATTTACCTAACATTATTTCTTCATCTTTTGGGTTAGGAGATATATTTGAGAAAATTTTGGGATTTAAATTATCATTTCTTAAATTTTCTTTAATGTCTTTTATGAAATGAAGTTCTTTGCTTCCGTTGTCTGTAACAATCAAAGGTTTTTTGATTCCTTTTTGAATACATATTTTTGATAATTCTTTTATACGTTTAGGTCCATATATAATGGAAGTGGGAAACGTCCAGTTTTGATTTGAAAGATAATTCATAAGTAATTGAGTATTTGACTTAATTATATCAATTACTCAACTTATTTTTGATGAAATTATTATGTTTAAACCAAAATTATAGGTTGATTTTATTGATTTTTAGAAGTTTTCTGGAATAGATTTCAAATTCATCTAAAAAAATGTAGAGTAAGTAATATGAGTATGGATAATGTACAAATAATTTCTTGTCCAAAGTGTGATTTAACTATTTCCTCTATTTGCTCTAAGTGCAATAAGGAAGTAGAAGTTTCTAAATTAGATGATGGTTGTGTAGTTCAAATTACTAAATGCGCTGAATGCACTGACACCCCGGTAATTAAAGACGTCTGCACAGAAAACTAATTAATTTCTGTCATTAAAATATCACTGGATTAAATAACTTCAAACTAATCTATTTTTACTACTAATATTATAATGTTTATAGATGCTTAATTAGGAGTCTATAAATGAAGATACTTAGAATTTTAGAAGATGTTGAATTTTTACTTGTCGATATAGAGGTGAAATTAGGAAATGAAATACGTAACTCTCCCACCTTATGCGTTAGATATAATGGTAAAATTATACCTTTAAACTCTGCAAATGACGGAAGGCCAATTCTGATGAATGAAAAAAATTCTATCACTCAATAGTAGATGTTTACTGGAACTATTTGGATTGATTTAACTATATCATTGGTATTAATAGCAACATTTATATTGTGGATAATAAAAGGTAATTAACTATGATGTTATCAACCCATGATTATTTTTGACTCTAAAGATGAAATATCTAAAAAATTGAAAGAAGAAAATTTAGGATCTGCCCATTTATTACGTTTGAATGGCTACGGCTCGTTTAATTATCTTTGTTCCTGTGGAGAGACACATGATGTTAATGGAAAAGATATAAGCTGTAAGGGGTCTGCTAAACCATTTAAAGCATTATTAAAATGTAATAAAAATTTTTATACTATGATTAAAATTGAAGGATTTTTTAGAAAAAAAGCTTTATCAGAATATGGATTTGATGGAAAAATTTTTGATACTGAATAATTTAGTTTCATTTTAAATTTTATAAATCGAAATCTTTTACAGAAAAAAGAGATTGTATAAGTAAACTCAACCAAAATTTATGATTTATAGACAAATTAAATCATTTTTATAAGTTAAATATATGGCTGATGCTCATACTTTAATGAAATATTTAACTCCCTATGAGTTAGATCATATAA
The DNA here is from genome assembly GCA_004321805.1 of alpha proteobacterium HIMB59. Classification (GTDB taxonomy): domain Bacteria; phylum Pseudomonadota; class Alphaproteobacteria; order HIMB59; family HIMB59; genus HIMB59. Next base: position 2,942 of record SGZV01000001.1, read on the forward strand.
AATTTTTAGCCCACAGTGATCATATTCCCTATGACGAGATTAGTAACTATTACAAGATAGATGAAAATGAACTTAAAAATTTAATGAAATTTTTACTAAATGAACAGGATTTTTTAAATTGGAAGAAGATTTATAAAAGAAATTAAACTAATCTATCTTCCAATTAAAAAATTTTTTTGAATTTAGAGTTTGTTATCGTCCTTGTAAAATCTTGGATCAAAATCATTTAGTACAACATCTTTAATAGCTAAAGTTGGTTCAGAAAAATCACATCCTTTGGTTAATTTTTCAAAAGGTGTATCAACTAATAGTTTTTTTGCCTCTTCAGCAGAACGAGCCTCAACTTTGACGTCAAAGTCATAAGACTTACTTAATTTTACAGTAAAATTTTTCATTCTTATATTCCTTTCAATTAGTAATAAAAAATATTTTATTTCTATTAAAAACATATAAAAAAAAATTACTGGTATAATGTATTACACATACCAAAATAACTTCTAAAAATATTGTTATATAAATATTTTTATGATTATTATTATTTAAAAGTTTATTTAGAATTTAAAAAGTGCGACATTAATGTAAAAATTTAAATAATAAGCTTGTAAATTAGATGATAATTGGCATTTTCCAACCAAATATAAATAACCATCAAAAACTAGATGAAAAAATTATTAAAATAGAAAAAATTTTAAAATTTAATAATGATCTTGATGTATTGGTTTTACCAGAATTATTTTTAAGCTACTATTTAAGCTCTGAAGAAATTATTAAATATTCTCTTATTGATATAAATTTGTTTAAGAAACGTTTAACTCAGATTAGTTATCAATATCAATGCTCAATAATATTTGGTTATCCCGAAATTGTCGGTGATATAAGATATAATAGTGCGCTTGTTTCAGGATTGAATAATGATTTTCTATACAATCATCGAAAAACATTCTTAGCACCAAACAAAATGGAACAATCCTTGTTTTCAAAAGGAAATAATTTTGAAATATTTTCTCTAAAGCAAATTAAAAGTTCTGTTTTGATCTGTTATGAATTCGAATTTCCAGAGATAGTTAGAAAAATTGCAAAACTTGGTGCTCAAATTATTTTTGTACCTACAGCTTTAAATAAAGAATTTATTTTTGTTGCTAATGAGATGTTAAAAACACGCGCTTTTGAGAGTCAAATAGTCATAGTATATGCAAATTACTGTGGCGATAATGGCGATCAAGTATTTTGTGGAAATAGTGCTATTGTTAATGAAAATGGAGATGATTTGATAAGATTAAATGAAGAAGAGGATTTTGGTAAAATAGAAATTAATTTTGAGAGTCAAAAAGAAAGAAGAAAGAGACTTCCTTATTTTGATGATCTATCTAAATTTGAAGCCTAAGTTCACTAAAGTGTTTTGCAAGTTTTTTTCCAGCTAACCAAGCATCCTGCATGCTAGGGCCCTGACACCAGTCACCTAAAGCATAAAGCCTATGATCAATAGACTCAATATAGTTTTGATTGCTAAGTTCCTTATAACTTTTCTTTGAATATGCATATTTCCAGCGATGTGATTTTTTATAAACAGCTTTTGCATCTGATTGAAAATGTTTTTTTATTTGATCTATGACGTAGTCTTCTAGGACATAATTTTCAATATTATAATATTCTTTTGACCACTCCGATCTCATATTTATTACCCAACATTCATCACTAAAAAATTCATGTTTAAAATTTTGATTCATTAAAAAACTGATATTAGGAGTTAGATGATAACCAAATTGAAAAGGGGAGCCTAATCTCTTGTTAAATGCAATCATAATTGTCCAAATTACATCAAAAACAGGGGTTGGAATATTAGTGTAGTCAATAAAATCACTTAATAGATTTTGAGCCTGTTCAAACGGGATACAACAAAAAACAAAATCAAAAGGTCCAAATTCCTCATTATCAGTCTCAAGGTAATATTCTTGATTATGACTTTTTAATCTTTTAATTTGTGTAGAAAATTTTGTGGGATAACGCAGACGTTTATGAAGCTCTAAAGGAATAGACTCTATCCCCTTCTGACCAACGATAACTTCTTTTTCTTCAATTGGTGATTGATTTAAAATATTAGAGCAAAAATCACCTTTTAAAATTTTTGTAGCATTTATCTTTTTTAGAAATTCGTTTAATTCTATTACTCCATGGTCTTTTTTAAGGTAATGAGCCCCATGATCAAAAATATAATTTTCATGACGTCGAGTTGTAATTCTACCACCGGGTCTCCATGATTTCTCAAAAAAAGTAATATCGAGAGCAGGAAGGTGATGTACTAGAGATAGGGCACTCAGCCCAGTGCCAATTACTGCAATTTTTTTCAAGTTTATTTTTTCTTACTAGATTTTTGTGTTGGCAATTCATCAATTCCATCTATTGGACGTAAAATAGGTACATATCTTAATCGAAGAATAATCACTGCTATAGCAACTAAAACTATTGCACCTGCTTCATATAGAAGTAATTCAGGATTTGAGTCTTTGCCTTGGAGTATGATAAGTCGAGATAGTGCTGTAATTGCGATAAATAACGGATAGGTCATCCTAACCCTATTAGAAATTAGATAAACTCTGACCATTCCAATGACTTCAACATAAATAAAAAGAAGAAGTAGATCAGCCAACTCAACATATTGAGCATCAATCATTTTGAGTATTTCAAACATGATAGCTGTGAGTGTTGAGACTAAAATTACAAAAATGACGACCTTTTCAATAAATCCCACAATTTGTTCAACATGTTTATTCATCACCAATCTATCCTATCAATTTGTTTTGATTGTAGAAAGTTATTTGTTTGTGAAAAGGGCTTACTACCAAAAAAGCCTCGATGTGCGGACAAAGGCGAAGGATGAGGCGCAGTTAAAATTAAATGTTTTTTCGAATCAATAAGAGATTTTTTAGATTGAGCAAAAGATCCCCATAAAATAAAAACTATATTTTCTAAATGTTCACTAATTACATTAATAACTTTATCAGTGAATTTTTCCCATCCATAATGTTGATGAGAAAGGGGCTTTGATTGCTCAACAGTTAATGTTGTATTTAGTAAGAATACTCCCTGTTGTGCCCAATGTTCTAAGTTTCCTTTTTTATAGTCAATAGTTTTTCCAATGTCACTTTGCAATTCTTTGAAAATATTCATCAATGAAGGAGGGGGTTTGACAGAATTTGGAACAGAAAAACTTAATCCATGAGCTTGATTTGGTCCATGATAAGGATCTTGTCCAAGTATCACAACTTTGATTTTATCAAAAGGAGTAAGATTAAATGCATTAAAAATTTGACTACCTCGCGGATAAAAAATAATTTTATTTTTTTTAAGCTCTTGAAGTTTAAATTTCAAAGCAATCATATAATCTTTTTGAAACTCTTCTTGTAAATGCATTAACCACGAGGGATGAAGCTGAATGGGTTGTTTATCCATTCTTAATAAATTTAATTAATTGTTTCGTCTTTACTGCGGCCGTACTTTTCAAGTTTATAAATTATTTTTTCTTTCAGATCATGGTTTTCTTCTAAAGCCATGACGAGGGCCTGAGTGTAAAAAAAACATGCAGCTTCAATATCTGCTTTATTTTCAAAATAGTTAGCAGCTTCATAATAGAGAGAGCAAACTTTATCCATTTGCTTCTTCTGAAAAGCCTCTGAAATATCTAAATCTATCTGTGAAAATTCGTTCATGGAATTTTCAAATTAACACATTTGCCTCAAACGCCAAGAGTAAAATGAAATATTAAAAATTATCCTTTGCAGAGCGCATTTTAGCAAAAATTTCCTCAGGATCTTTACTGTCGTAATAACTATAAAAGTACTCAGAGTCACATCTTAGAAATGGATTACAGAGGGTTTGATCTTTAAGTGTTGTGGGTATAGTAGGACGATGTTCGTCTTCTTGTTGGTTTGCCCAATCAGCTAGTTTTTTTAAATTTTGATTATCAGGATCAATGCTCAGTGCAAATTTAATGTTACTTAAAGTATACTCATGGCCACAATAAATTTTTGTATCAAGAGGAAGAGACTTAATTTTTAACAAACTTTCCCAAAACATTTTAGGGTCCCCTTCAAACATTCGTCCACAACCCGCATTAAAAAGAGTATCTCCAGAAAATAAAATATTATGTTCTTTAATAAAATAATTAATGTGCTGTAAGGTATGGCCTGGGGTATGTATTACCTCATATTTTTGACCATGAATTTCAAATATTTGACCTTCATCAACTGTTTGATCAGGTTTAGGAATTTGATTGTCTTGTGAATACCCAATAATAATTGAATTAAATTTACTCTTTATCTTGTCAACTGCTGCTACATGATCCTCATGATGATGAGTAATCAAAATATGAGATGCTATTGAGTCATTTAATTCTAAAATTTTTAAGCACATGTCATAGTCAGAGGGATCAACAAGAACTCCCTCAGTCGCATGAGGATTTTTTATAAAATACCCATAGTTATCACTTAGCTGAGGAAAAAGATAAATGTTAGGTATGCCCATATTCATGGAATGTTAAGTAAATCTTGATAAAATACAACTATGGATATTAGCGCATCTGATATTTATAGTTTTTATCAATCTAAATTAGGAAGCCTTGTCAAAAGAACTATTCGGCAAAAAATTATTTCTTCTATTGATGAAACAAAGCACATTGATGTTTGCGGTTATGGATATGTAAGTCCTTATTTATCTTTTATTAACAAACATTTTCCTAAATCGAATGTCATAGAATTCAGACCTGATTTTCTAGATGGAGCAGTTAAAGAGACAGTTGATTTTAATCAGAAATTTATCCATGAATATTTTCTACCTTTGGAGCCTAGTATGGTTGATGTTGTTGTTTCAACACATCTTTTAGAATTGGTTGAGAAGCCCCAAAGTTCAATTGAAGAAATATGGAGAATTTTAAGGCCAAATGGTTATTTTATTTCAATTTTACCTCGTCGCTCTGGTATTTGGACTAGGTATGATAACAACCCCTTTGGTTTTGGAAGGTCTTACTCCTCTTCGCAATTTAAAAATTTAATCGATAATTATTTTGTTTTAGATAAAAAAAACTCATTTTTACACTTTCCCCCTTGGGGTCATTATCTAAACTATAAGTTTTACAAGACATTTGAAAATCTTGGAAATCACATATTTCCTTATATGGGGGGTCTGATGGTTTGTGTTTGCAAAAAAATTGTTTATGCAAAAACAACTTCCACTTCAAAAAAGATTCCCATAAAAAATGTACTAACAACTTAAAAGTCTTATAATTCTAAAAAATATTTTTAATTTTATTATTTATATGTAGATTAATGGCTTGTTTGATCTCAGTTATTACTTAATAGTGTCATTTTCAGTTTTGCTATTTGCTATTTCTAAATCTGGTTTCTCAGGTGGGGGGTTGGCATTGATATCTGTAACATTATTGTCAATTACCTATGGGCCCCTAACTGCAATAGCTATTCTTATGCCAATGCTTCTTATCTGTGATGCTATAGCTGGATACCTAAACAGAAAACACTATGAACATAAAGTTATATGGTCACTTGCACCTTATTCTCTTTTAGGAGTTATAGCTGGAATGTTTTTATTTAAATTTATTAACTTATCAATGATAAGTATTTTTATAGGATCAATTTCCTTAGTTTACGTTGTATTTAATTATTTAGTCACAAATTCAAAAATTAAAAATATTCCTTTTTATGGTAGTAAATTTTTTTGGGGAACTTTATCAGGTTTTACTAGTTTTTGTTTACACTCAGGAGGTCTACCGATGAATATTTTTTTTATGTCTTTATATAATAAAAAAGTTCAATTTGTTGCTGGTCTTGTATTTTCTATGGCTTTGATTAATATTTTTAAAATTATCCCATATTTCTATCTAGATATTATTAATCTTCGCTCGTTAATGGGCTACCTATTATTCTCTCCCGTGGCTATAGTAGGGGTTATAGTTGGACATTGGATGAATAGTAAGTTAAGTGATAAATCTTTTTTTATGATTATAAACTTTTTTATTGTAGTAGCTTCTTTAAGGTTAGTTTATCTAGGTTTTGTGGATTTATAAAAGCTTATTTAAATTATTTATTAAATCAAATTCGTTTTTAAAGGTATCCATTGTCTCTTTATCAATAATGATTTGAAATTCTTTAGAGTTTTTTTCTAAACAAATTGGAAGTTGATTTTCATATTTCTCTAAACCATGATCACTCAGCTCTTCTGAATGTAAAAAATAAAATTTATGAGGTGTTTTTTCTACAAAATCTTTCCAGGCTTTTTTCATTTTCAGATCATAGGTAATTTGACATAAACTACACTCATACGTACTGGGTGAAACATATTTATGGACAGTATCGACAATATAGTTCCATTTCCCTCCTTTGGCATTATATATAAAATAAATTTCTTTTTGTTTAGTCATTGGCAATATGAAATAAAACCTCTCTACAAAAAAGATTAGATGGAATTTTTCCATTTAAAAATTTTTTTTGATTATTCACATCAAAAGTATTAATAATTCTTAAATCAAGGTCTAGAGCTAATTTCTTAAAATCTTTAATACTACATGGATGAATATAGTCTGTATTATACCATTGATCACTATTGGATTTTTTTAGTAATGAATCAAAGCTACCGGAGACAAGAAAACTTAAAACCTTACTTAATCGAGCAGAATTATTAAAGCCTACAATAATATTTTTACCAATTTTTTTTAATGTATTGAGTAAAACATCCGGTTTTTGAACAGCTTGTATAGTTTGAGTAAGAATACAATAGTCAAATTGGTTATATGGAAAATCTTCGACCATTACATTTATGTCACCATGAATAACATCTAAGCCTTTTTCTAAACAAGAAATAACTTTTTCTTGATTGAGTTCTACGCCTTGTGCACTGATATTTTTATTTTCTAGTAGGGATATTAACTCACCATCTGAGCACCCTATATCAAGTACTTTTGAGTTTTCTGGAATAAGATCTAGTATTATTTTATAATCACTTCTCATTATTTAATTCCTTTGAGAAAACCATCACAAACTTTGAAGAATTGAGGTTCATCAAGAAGGAAACTGTCATGCCCTCTATCTGAGACCACTTCTGCAAAGCTAACATTGGACCCTACAGAGTTTAATAAAGATACTATTTCTTTAGATTCTTTTGTTGGAAATAACCAATCACTTGTAAAAGATAGTACAAGAAATCTAATCCCATTTTGAATGATTTTATTTTTATTGTTTTGTATCTCAGAAGATACATCAAAATAATCCATTGCTCGAGTCATATACAGATAGCTATTTGCATCAAAGCGATCTACAAAAGATTTACCTTGGTAGCGTAAATAACTTTCTACTTGGAAATCAATACCAAATCCAAAAGATAAATCTTTTTTCTCTTGTAAGTTTCTTCCAAATTTATTTTGAAAGGCTTTTTCTGAAAGATAAGTAATATGAGCTATCATTCTAGCAACAGATAGACCATTTTCTGGCTTTTTATTTTTTTCTGGGTATCTTCCATTGTCCCAATTGGGATCTAGCATAATTGACTGTCTTCCTGCTTCATCAAAAGCAATATTCTGTGCTGAGTGTTTTAAAGAACCTGCTATGCTAATAATGGATTTTAAAGATTCAGGGTATGTGGCTGCCCATTGTAGAACTTGCATTGCACCCATAGATCCACCAATAACTGATAAGAGCTTTGATATTCCTAATTCATCAATCAAAATTTTTTGAACTCTCACCATATCCCTAATTGTAATAGTTGGAAAATCTGGACCATAAATTTTATTAGTTTTAGGATTAATGTCATTTGGACCTGTAGTACCAACGCATCCTCCTAAAACGTTAGAGCAAATGACAAAATATTTATTTGTATCTATAGGTCTATTAGGACCTACCATTAAGTCCCACCAACCCTTTTTTTTTGTGATAGGGCTTTCTTCCGCAGGAAATTGATCTCCGGTTAAAGCATGACATATTAAAATAGCATTATTTTTATTACTATTAAGCTTTCCATATGTCTGATAAGCGACTTGGAAATCAGATATTATTTTCCCAGAATCAAGCAACAGTTCTTCTTGGCATTTTAGTAAGTATCCAGGATATTCAGAGTTATCAGTTATTTTTCTCATAATATTTTAGTATGATTGATAACTGCAGGGAAAACGCTTTAGCTGTTTATACACCCGCAAGCTGCAATCAAATCGGTGTTGATAGCAATTTATGACTTTTCAAAAAATAATTCAATATAAAATGATGATATTTTTCCTATATAGTTTATTTATTAAAATCAAAAATGATTAAAATTCAGCCAAAAAATAGCTATCAGGGTGGATCTGAAAATTTTAAAGGTTTTATAAGATTATCTTCTAATGAGAATAATTATGGCCCATCTTCCAAGGTTATTTCTGCCATTAAAGATAATTCTAAATATTCTAATATCTATCCAGAATTAGATGGAAATAGCTTAAAATTACAATTAGCTAAAACTTTTAAAATTAATTCAAATCAAATTATTTTAGGTGCAGGGTCTGATGAAATATTACAAATGGCTTATGCGGCTTTTACAAAACCAGGTGATGAAGTATTGTTTACAAAGTATGCTTTCGCTATGTACTCTATTTATGCCAAAAATTTTAAATGTAAGGCAATTAAATTTAATGATAAAAACCTTCAATTTTCTTTAAATGATTTACTTAAACTATCATCAGCTAACACTAAAATTATTTTTTTAGCCAATCCAAATAATCCAACAGGATCAATTTTTTATAAAAAAGAATTAATTAATTTTTTAGATAAGGTTAATAAAAAGACTATTGTGATATTAGATGATGCATATTGTGAATATATTCAAGATAAAAGCTATGATAATGGCATGAATTTAGTCAAAAAATATCCAAATTTAATGATTACTAGATCGTTCTCCAAAATTTTTGCTTTAGGTGGTTTGCGAATTGGATGGGGCTACTCCCAATTACATAATATCTCTAAAATTTATGAATTTAAAAAACCATTTAATGTTTCACGCCTATCATGTATTGCAGGCATAGAGTCCCTAAAAAGTAAATCTTGGTTAAAGTCAAATATCCAAAAAAATATAATTAATAAAAATTATACTATTAATAATCTTAAAAAAATCTTTTTTGAAATCATTGATACAAAAGCAAACTTTATTTTATTAAAATTTAAAAATGAAAAATTAGCAAATTCTTATGTTAATTTTTTAAATAAGAAAAAAATAACAGTTAGATCATTAACATCGTATGGATTGCCAAATTATATTAGGATGACTATTGGTACACAATCAGATATGAGAAAAACTGTTAAAATTTCAAATAAATTTAATGTTTAAAAATATTCTAATTATTGGCTTTGGAATGATTGGTTCTTCAATTGCTAAGACTGTCTTCAAAAATAATAAATCAACTAATATTTATGCCTTAGATAAATCCCCATCAATTAAAGAAAGACTTAAAAAAGCAAAACTTTCATCAGTTACTTGTTTAAAATCTTTTGGCGAAATTGATAATTCGAAAATTGATTTAATTATAATCTGCACCCCTGTTCTTCAATATAAATCAATATTCCAAAAATTATCTCAATTAAAACGGAATAATTTTATTGTTACTGATGTGGGATCTACAAAGCACAATATTGAAAAAATCTATAAATCTGGGAATTTCAAATTTAGATTTGTACCTTCTCATCCAATAGCTGGTATTGAAAAATCAGGATTAGAGTATGGTTTTGTTGGTCTGTTTGACAACAGATATAATATTATTTGCCCTTTAAAAAATACTTCTAAGTCAGATTTAAATAAAATTTCTAAATTTTGGCGATCTTTATCCATGAAAATTGATGTTATGACTTCTAAAGAACATGACCATGTTTTAAGTCTTACATCTCACTTACCTCATATTATTTCATATTCATTAGTACTAACAGCTATGAAAAAAGAAAAATCTTTAAATTCTAAATTAGTTAAATTTTCAGCAGGAGGGTTTAGAGATTTTACCCGAGTAGCAGGAAGTGATCCAGAAATGTGGAGAGATATTTTCTTAGCAAATAGTCATCAAATACAAAAATTGACCGACTCTTTCATCAAAGAACTAAAGATTTTTTCTCAAAGCCTGACATCTCAGAACTCTGATAAACTTTTAAAGAAATTAGAAATGACTAAAAAAGTTAGAAATCGAATAGTTAAAGCTCGACAAGCTGGTAAATTTATCCCTAATGATTAAGAGCATTAATTTCAGAATGAAGTTTTTTTAAAAATTCCTGCTTAGATAATCCTGGCTGAATAGGTTCACGAAATTCAATAGAAATAGTTCCTTTATGTATTTTATTGTTTTTAGGCCAACAAAAACCAGAGTTCAGTGCAATAGGAACAACAGGTTTGCTAAGTGATTTATACATAGAATAAATCCCTGGCTTTAATTCAGGGTTGTATTTAAATGATGTTCTTGTTCCTTCAGGGAAAATAACTACAGGTCTATGATCAATATACTCAGCTGTTTTTTCATTTACGTGTCTTAGACTTTGTATTCCTTGAGAGCGATCAATTGCAATCATTCCTAATTTTTTTAGATAAATACCAAATAGAGGAATAGATAAAAGTTCCTTTTTTAAAATATATGAGGGGTTATTAAATAAATGGTTATAGTAAATTGTTTCAAACATAGATTGATGTTTACTTGCAAACAAATAACCCTTTTGATTAGCTAGATGACCATTTATAACTTTGATCTTAATTCCAAAGATTTTTAAGACTATCACCATGTTTTTGGTGAATAAAATCACAAAATATCTAAATAATTTAAATTTTAGAGGTATTCCAAGTATGGAAATAATTAAAACAATAGCCGTTGTAAAATAAAAAAGAATTAAAAAACTAAATCTCATATTTTTTTACAAAAACCATTTTAGATATAACCAATTTAATATATTCCTCTAACATTTTTTCAAATGGTATTACTGATTGATTATTATTGATTGCAAAGGGTGTAACTTTTAAACCTGATAGTTGGTTGAATAGAAATTCAGCTCTAGGCATATGAAGAGTTGAGGTGATAAGTAAAATCGAATTTATTTTTTTTTCCAAAGCCCAATAACGGGTTTCAAGAGCATTTTCATAAGTATTTTTTGATAAATATCCAACTTCAATGCAGCACTCCACTTTTTCTTGATCAAAATTTAACATATTTATAAGCACCACTTCAGAATTAAAAGTATTATCAACACCTGAAATAAATAATTTTTTTTCTTTAGAATTATTTATTTGATTATATCCTTCTATAATTCTTTCTCCCCTTCCTCCAGTTAATACTACGATAGCATCTACATTAAAGGATTCTTGATTTTGTTGAGGTAATTGATTTTTAAATTTGATTAATCCTAAACTGAGCGAGATAATTATTAATGCTAAAATAATATTGACTCTTTTTAAAAGGAGAGCCATCACATAATTTCATTTTTACAGAGGTCTTCCAGTGTATCTCGTGATCTTATTACTCGATACTCCTCTTTATTTTTTAAAATCTCTAGTGGACGAGGACGACTATTATAAGTAGAAGACATTGAGGATCCATAAGCTCCAACATTTAATAATTTAATAAAATCACCTTGTTTAATCTTAGGTAAGCTGACATCTTTTGCAAGAAAGTCTGTTGACTCACAAATTCCTCCAGCAATATCATAAGTATCTAAGTCATTAGAATTATTTAAAACTTCAATTGGAGGGTTTATGTCATAAAGAGCAGGTCGAAGATACTCAGAAAAAGAACAATCAGTTATTATTATTCTTTTATTGCCACTAGTCTTAACATAAAGAACTTTTGTATACAGTTCACCACTATCGGCAACAATATATCTGCCAGGTTCAAATAAAATATTATAGGATTTGGCTTTAAGTAATTCATTTAGTTCATTTTGCCAATCTTGAAAATTTAATTTTTTATCAGAGTGATCCATTACCCCAAATCCTCCACCAAAGTCTAGAGTTTGTATTGTTTTTAGTGATGAGTTTATTTTATCAGCCAATGATACTAATTTTTGATATGAGCTTATCAATTGAATGTGGTCTACAATTTGACTTCCAATATGCTCAGATAAAGTTGTAAGTTTTACACCTTTAAAGTTAGCAATTGAGTCAAAGTCAATTTGATCAATAGATACTCCAAATTTACCACCTGATTTTCCAGTGGTAATTTTATCAAGTGTTTTAGCATCAATATCAGGATTTATACGGATTCCGATATTAGTAACTAGACCTTTGCTGAGAGAATATTCATTTATAAAAGCTATTTCTTCTAAATTTTCAACATTAATTGATCTAATTTGTTGTGTTATAGCATACTTTAAATCGAACTCGGTTTTACCAGGTCCATCAAAAATAATATTCATAGGATCAAATCCAGCTTTCAGAGATTTAAATAGCTCACCTGCTGATACCACCTCAGCACCAAAGTTATGCCTTTTAACTAAATTAAGAATTGCTAAGTTTGGATTAGCTTTTACGGCAAAATGGAATTTAAAATCAAATTTAAAATCTAATGAATTTAGAAAAGATATTTTATTTTTTATTATTTCTTCATCATAGAGGTAAAAAGGAGTTGAAAATTCTTGTAATAGTTTCTCAGTCATTAATTTTCTTCAGGATAATTATACTCTTCATTAGGGGGAAATGGATAATTTGATTTATCTATAACACCATCTGCAAGTCTATTTGGTTTCTTATTTCCACATGAAACAATTAAAAGGCAAAAAATTACTATTAAAATTTTTTTCATATTTATTTTAGTAAATTTGAATATTTATCAATTTGTTTAGAGACCAATTTTGGATTAGTGCTCATTTTTGTTTTTTTTCTATAAAGGCTTTTTTCTACATCGATATAATCATAAATATCTTTGTTTATTGAATTTTCAAAATGTTGAAATTCTTCTAAAGATATATCAGATAGGATTTTTTTATTTTTTTGAGCAAAGTTAACAATTTGTGCAATTATTTTATATGAATTTCTAAAAGGTATATTCTTTTTAATGACTAAATAATCAGCTAAATCAGTAGCAGTTGCAAAATATTGATTACAAATTTGTAGACCTTGTTTCTTTTCAAATTCAGATTTTTTCATAACATCAGTCATAACTCGAAGACATATTAATAATTCATCATAAGCTTCGAAAATAATTCTTTTATCCTCTTGGAAATCTTTAAAATATGTAAGAGGAAGTCCGGAAATAATATTAGAAAACTCAATATTTTTTGTTCTTATTATATTAGCTTTGGCTCTAATTAACTCTAATGAGTCAGGGTTTCTTTTTTGAGGCATAATTGAGCTGCCAGTTGAATACTCCGCGTCAACTTTAAACATTCCAAAAGAATTACTCGACCATAATACTAATTCTGCTGATAATTTACTCAGATGTATTGCGTTCATTGCGCAGGCATTAAGAAAATACATACAAAAATCTCTATCACTAACACCGTCCATTGAATTTTCTTTTGATTTGGTAAATTTTAGTTTTTTATTCAATAAATTCGTATCAATAGAATAGTTACTTCCTGCCAGTGCAGCGCTACCTAAAACATTTTCATCTGACCCTTTATAAGAAAAATCAAAGCAGTTTAAATCTCTATTAAACATTTCCATATATGCCAAAAGATGATGGGCTAATAAAATAGGCTGAGCTACTTGCAAATGAGTAAAACCAGGTATGATAGTATCTTTATGAGTTGAAGCTTGTTTTAAAATAAATTTCATTAATTTTTTTATCTCATTTTGTAAATGGAGAGATGATTTCATTACCCACAATCTAGTGTCGGTTGCTACCTGATCATTTCTTGATCGACCGGTATGTAATTTTAATGCAGTATCTCCAATCTTTTTGTGGAGAAAAAATTCGATATTCATATGAATATCTTCATTTTGTTTAGTAAACTTAATTTTTTTTTGGTCAAAATCTTTTTGTATCGAAGATAAACCTTTATTAATTTTAGCCAAGTCACTCTTTGTAATTACACCAAGTTTAAAAAGAGCATCTACGTGAGCTCTAGTAACAGAAATATCTTCTTGAATCAGTCTTTGATCAACATCAATGGAACTATTAAAATCATCCATTAAAGATGATGTTTTTTTATTAATCGAAGTTGATAATATTTTATCTTTCTTGATGGGCATAATTAAAAACTTTTATCTTGATAAATATATAATTGCAGCAAATACAAAGACAGCAATGCCTTGAAATAGTACCCTCATTCTCATTAACTTATTGCTGTGTTTTTTGTTAAAGTTTCCGTTTTTTGCCATTGCAATAACACCTATGACAACCATTAACAAAGCTAAAATCATAGATATAACTAAAATTACTGGTAGTATACTTGTAGTGAACATAAACAATAGTTATCAAATTCCTGAAAAATGTCTAATTATTAAGTATTAATGAAAAAAATTGTTCTTTTTTTGCATGGTTATGGCTCTAATGGAAATGATTTAATATCATTAAAAGAGTATATTTCCGTTGCAAAGCCTGTTGAATTTATATCTCCAAATGCACCTGAGCCTTGTGAATTAAATTTTTTTGGATATCAATGGTTTACTTTAAAAGAGAGAAGTTTCGAAGAGCTGACCTTAGGTTTAAAGTCTGCATTTAATTATCTAGACGATATGATTAAGAACATCATTGATAGGCATTCAGTAAAAAGTGATCAGATTTCAATTATAGGATTTTCTCAAGGATCAATGTTGGCAACATATTATGCTCTATTAAAAGAAACTGATTTTCATAGTATTGTTTCGCTTTCAGGGTCACTTCCAGAGTCAATATTGGAGTCGTTAACAATTTTGGAAAACAATACAAAATATCTTATCTTTCATGGAAGGCTAGATGATGTTGTCTCTTATCAACAAGCATTGCAAACTCATCAATTTCTTGAGTCCAAAAACATAAAAAATAAATTAGTTTTAGACAATGACTGCCAGCATTCTATCAGCTCCCTAGCTATTGAAGAAATCAATTTATTGTATCAAGATTGGTTGTAATTAAATTTTAACAACATTTTAATTGTTTACTATGCTATTATAGACAAATGATCAGTACGAATCATTGCCCTTCACTTGTTTTAAATGCTGATTACCGTCCTTTGAGTTATTTCCCTTTATCTGTTTGGAGTTGGAAAGACACTGTAAAGGCTGTTTTCTTAGATAGGGTAAATATCGTTGAAGAGTATGATCAAAGGGTGTCATCTCCATCATTTGAAATGAAACTACCCAGTATAATTGCACTAAAAGATTATATCCCTCATAATCACACTCCTGCTTTTACAAGATTTAATGTTTTTCTTAGAGATGACTTTACTTGCCAGTATTGTAGTGAAAAATTTTCAACTAAAGAACTTACTTTTGATCATTTGATACCTCGCTCAAAAGGAGGCCTTACTAATTGGGAAAATGTTGTCACATCTTGTTCTCATTGTAATTGGACTAAGGGGAGTAAAAGTTTATCTCAGGTAGGTTTTAAGCTTTTAAGAAAACCTAAAGAGCCATCCCAATATTCTTTAAGATTAAAAAGTAAAAATTTCCCCTCAGATTATCTTCATTCAAGCTGGAGAGATTACTTATATTGGGATAGTATTTTAGAAAAAGATTAGTATTTTTTAGAGATTTTTATTGCTGTATAGCAAAGTTGCTTAATTGTTTTTGAAAGGAGAACATAGCCTGTAGTCATTTCTGCTTGATGTTCCACACCAGTATCATGGTGCTCAAGCTCATCTTCGCGAAATTTTTTAACTGTTCTGAGTAATTCAGGCTTGATTTTTCTTTTTTTTAATTCTTCAGCTTGTTCTTCATAATGTTGGCCAATTACCTCTTCTACAGCAACGGTGCATGCCATAGCAGCTTTTTTACCTAAAAGTGCAGTCCCAACACCTAAAGCGTAACCAGCTAAGTTCCATAATGGGAACATTATAGTAGGCTTAACATTTTCACTGACAATTAGTTCATCAAATTTAGTTTTATGAATTTCTTCCTGCTCTGCCATTTCAAGTATTTCTTTACCGAAATCAGTATTTTTATTGAATATAGCTAATTGCCCTCTATAGATTTGAGTAGCACCATGCTCACCTGCGTGATCAACCCTGACTATTTCTTCAATTAGTTTTTTATCTTGATTATTTAATTTCTTATTTCTTTTTTTTATAGGCATTAACAATAATTATTAGCAGAAAGAATGCTGAAAACAAAGTGTTATAAAGAGATAGAGGTATGCCAAAGAATTTTAGATTTGCATTAGAACAAGTAACTACAAGACTATCGTTTAATAGAGCTTCCTTTAATTTATTAATATCAGTGGGTAAAGTGGCACTTTCACATCCAGTATATTCAATAATCCCAAAAGTACTTAAAGTATGATAGCCAGAAATAAATAATTCACTCAATAAAAGTACTGAAATTAAGATAAGGGAAAACTTTAAATACTTATTAAATAGTAAATTAATTACCCCAATAGCAATAATTAAATAATAAGGAACTCTTTGATAAATACATAACTTACAAGGAGCGTGTCCTAAGATATATTGTAAATAAAAAGCAAAAAAAATTGATACTATTGAGAAAAAAAATATCCCATAAAATATTTTTTTTATATCAAGCATGCTTACTTACCATATATATTAATCCTATAACTAATATTGGAATAATAAAGAAAATCAAATATTTGTTTTTTTCTAAAAATGAAATTCCAAGATTTCCATATTTCTTCACGATATAACCTATAATTATAAATCTCATTCCTCTCGAAAGAACTGATAATAGTATAAAAGAAAAAAAATTAAATTTTGCATAACCGCTCGTTATAGCAATAACTTTATATGGTATCGGAGTGAATCCTCCAAGAAAAATTGCGATTAAACCCCAATCATCATAAAAATTAAAAAACATTTTTTGTTTTTCTAAATCTAGAAAATTTTTAACAAGATCAAATAAATAAAATCCAATTAAATACCCTACTGCACCACCAAGCACTGAAAAAAAAGTACAGTTTATTACTGTTTTCAAAAATTTATTTTTATTAAAGTAAATAATCGGTACTAATACAATATCCGGCGGTATGGGAAAAAAAATACTTTCTACAAAAGCTATTAGACTAAGAAAATATTGGGAAAATTTTGATGTACTTTTTTTTTCAATGTATGAGATAATTTTTTTCCACATAAAATAAATATTATAATAACCCTAGCCAATAATATAATGCCAAAGATAAGCAATAATTATTGCTGGAATGGCACTATATAATGTTGCAACAATTGCCGCTTTAGCAGAAATAGCTATAGCTGGGAAAAGAGCATCACCATCATTAGAGATAGAATTACCTATTTGGGCAGACATTGGTATTTGCCCACTGACATACATGGATGTAATCATAATTTGGGGTCCACAGCCAGGTATAAAACCAATAAGTATTGCAATTAAAGGTAAGAAAGGACCAAATAGAATTAGCGATTCAAATATAGCACCATTAGTAGAGAGATTTATTAACTCATATAACACGAATGAAATTATTACCCATACTGTAACAAAACAAGTTGTATCAACAACTCTTCTGTAAGAGTTTTCATGGATAGATGCCATTTGAATATCAGTTAAAGGGTTTAAGACCCATAAGAGAACACAAAATAAAGCTGCAGAAAAAGAAAAAACCAACACTACATCCATTCCAAAGATTTCAAAATTTGCATCTATATTAAAAGCATTAATCAGTCCCAATATAAGCCCTGGTATTAATATGAAGAACCATAGTTTATAAAATTTATTAGAGGTTTTATTTTTTGGTAAATCGCTTATTGAAATTGATTTGTTTATCTTTTCTTTTAAAAAATTTTTTGTAAAAGGTTGAGCTATATAGCCAGATATAATTCCCACAATAAATGTAACAGGTAAGATAATTAATGCAGCTTCAGGTTTAACTGCAATGAGTAAAAAAGCGGCATCGCCCATTGTGCTTATCAGTGCTGCTAATACCGCACCAAAAGAGACAATCCCTCTTGTAAATAAGCTCATAACCATTATTGCACCGCCACATCCAGGTATTGATCCTAAAAAAGAGCATATCGGTATTTCAAAACGTCTGTTATTCAAAATCAACTTTTGGAGATTAAAATTTTTCTTTTCTAAAAAAGTAAAAATTAGGAGTGTCATTCCTACAAATGATGAAACAGCAATAAAAGCATCACTGGATGAATTTACTAAGATTTCTCTGGTTTTATCATTTATCAAAAGGAGAAGAATACAGATGAAAAGAAATATTTTTGAGAGTCTTAAATATTGAAAATTTCTACTTAATTGTATTACAAGTTCAGTCATTTTTAGCCTAGGCTAAAAATTATAGATATAACTAAAAATTAGTCAATTTATTCTTTATATGTTATGTTTGTCACATTAAGGATTTTAAATGAAAAAATCTAAATCTCAGTATTCCAATATTAGAAATCAAAATAAAAATGAAATTTTAGAGGATTATGTTGAGGCAATTCAAGAAATTTCAGAAATTAAAGGTGATGTTAAAAATGCTGATTTAGCTATTCATTTTGGTGTATCTCAAGCCACAATTAATAAAAATCTTAAAAGATTAATTACTTCAAAATTAGCAACTTCAGAACCCTATCGTTCAATTTTTTTGACTAATGAAGGAAAAAAACTAGCGGATATTTCAAAAGAAAAACACAATATAGTTTACCAATTTTTAATAAAATTAGGGGTATCTAAAAAAATAGCTCAATATGATAGCGAGGGAATTGAGCATCATGTCAGCGATGAAACTCTTAAATTAATGAAGAATTTTTCAAAATAAAATTTTTATCTAGTTTTTAATATTTGCTTTTTTTCAATCACACTATCAAAAAGATAAATCACTAGTGATAAAAATAGAATTATAGTTAATGCGTGAAGGCTGCCATTTTCAAACATTTCATTTGAAGAGTACTCATATAAACTCGTAGCTAATGTATCAAAATTAAATGGTCTCAATAAGAGAGTAATTGGGAGTTCTTTAATTGTGTCGACAAAAACAAGCAAAAATCCAGCTAATATACTAAGCCTTATTTGAGGTATAATAATTCTAAAATAGGTTGTGGAGGATCTTCTTCCTATCAATCTCGACGCATCATCTATTGATTTACCAACTTTTTCTAATCCTGAGTCTATTGAATTATTGGAGATTGAAATAAGACGAATTATAAGTGCGAGTATTAAACCTATAAGAGTAGCTAAAATTGTAAAATAAGAAAATTGGTTTATGTATTTAATAAAAATTAGAACACCTAAGGCTATAACTACCCCCGGTACCGCATATCCCAAATTAATTATCTTTTTATAGTATAAAAATTTTTTATTTCTTGAAAACCTACTATAAAAATTAATAAATATTGAAACAAGAATACAAAAAAACCCCACAAGACTCCCTAAAATAATTGAATTATAAAGAGATGATAAATAATTTGAGTAATCAATGATTTCATAATTATTAATAAAAATTAAAAAGTTAAATAATAATGGAACAAAAAAACCAAATAATATTGGAAGAAAGCTCAAGCTAAATACAACAATTGTTTTACCTTTGGTTAACTGATACCGAGACCATTGAATACTTTCATAACTAGAATTATTAAATTTTTTATCACCTCTAATTTTTTGCTCAAAGATATAGAGTAAAAGCATAATTATTAGAATTATTAGAGATAAAGAGAAAGCAGATGGTAGATCATTAATTACAGAAATATATTGAAAAACACCAATAGTTAGTGTTTGTAATCCAAAAAAATCAGCTACTCCAAAATCATTAATTGTCTCCATTAATGCAAGTGCTAAACCAGCTGCGATACCTGGGATCGCCATAGGAAGGCATACTTTAAAAAAACATTGCCAAGGAGTTTTCCCCATCGTTTTTGCAGCTTCTATAAATCTTGCTGAAAAATTTATAATTGCGATTCTAGTAAGGAGATAGACATATGGGAACAGAGAAAGTCCTAATATTATCGATGCAAAAAATGTATTACGTATAGAGAAACCATAAAAACTTGAAAAATAAATAGATAGATAGCCACCAGGTTCTAATATTTCTGCATATGCGTAAGCAGATATATAAGCCGGAACCCCTAAAGGCAATATACAAAATATTTGAATAAATTTACGTCCCCAAAAGTTAGTCATTGTATTTACCCATGCAAGAGGAATGCTAATTAACAGTACAACTAAACTCACTAGAAAAATTAATTTTGAAGATCCAAAAATATATCTAGGAGCATAAAGTTCATTAACATTATTAATTGAGTATAGACCTTGAAAAAAAATTATTAGAATTGGCGTTAGAAGAAAAAAACTAATAAAAAAGAAAATAAGTAATTTTATAAAATTGTTATTCATAAAATAATAAAAGAAATACTTGATAGTAAAAGGATCGCCATAATTCTATTAAATATTATAATTTTTTTTTTATCATTTAGATATTTTCTAAATGAATGACCAATAGCTGCCCACGCGATAGCACTGGTAGAGGTGGATATAACAAAGCATATGAAAATCAGTAAAAATTCAATTTGATATGAAAACTTATTTTGAATAAAGATAGCTGAGCTTGACATAGAGACTGTCACAGCTTTAGGGTTAATAATCTGAAAAAAGTAGATATCCATAAATGAGAACTTTTTAGAACTTCCCCCATCAGAGAAAGATGAGGAAAAAAATATTCTAAAAGATAAGTATACTAAAAAACAAGTAGCTACAGTTTTGACTATTGCAGCTATTGCTGGAAATGATTGATACAACTCCCCAATACCTAAAAGACATAAGGTTAAAATAGATAGAAAACCAAAAAACACACCCATCATTAATGGGATAGTTTCCTTAAATCCATAATTAACAGCATTGGTAGACAAAATTATATTATTAGGTCCCGGCGTGATCGCCGCAGTCATTGCAAAAGTTAATACGGGTGCCATAAAATAGATGTATTCCAAAGTATCGAGATATTATTCTTAAAATTCAATAATTACAAAATAAGTATTAAATTTGCTAATTTAGTCTTATTAATATAATTAAATATGACTATTTAAGGCGTTGTGGCGGAATGGTAGACGCGCCGGATTCAAAATCCGGTGAGGGCAACCTCGTGAGAGTTCGAGTCTCTCCAGCGCTACCAGAATTACTAAATATGAAGAAAAAACCAACTTTAACATCAGTATTTTCTCTTTTTACTACTGGTATAACTATTGTAACTAATGGAACAAAAAAGCCAGAATATTTTGGATGCACAATAAATTCTTTCACTAGTGTTTCTCTTAAACCAGCTATGTTTTTATTTTGTTTAGGTAATGATAATAAACACCTCAAGACTTTTAAATTAAATAGCCCACTCAATATAAATATATTAGCAAATTCTCAAAAATCTCTTTCAAATAAATTTGCAGGCAAACTTGAAGATAGATGGAAGGGTGTAGATTATGATATCAGTAAAAACAAAGTACCTTTTTTTAAAAATTCATTAGGAATAATTGAGGCTAAAGTTTTCCAAAAAATGTTAGCGGGGGATCATACAATTTTACTTTGTAAAATTACTAACCATTATAACTTTAAATCAAAGAAACCACTTATCTATTATAAAAGTAAATATCAAACTATTTAAATCTTATGCAGCATATATGTACAAGTTTCAAGAATCTTAGTGTTGAAGATGAAATTATTTTAACTATTGGTAATTTTGATGGAATTCATAAAGGTCATAGTACTATCTTGAATAAAATTAAAAATGAAGCTGAAAACCTCCAAGTTAAAACGGCAATCCTATCTTTTGACCCTCATCCTAAAGTTTTTATTAATGGTGAAAAAAATTTTTTAATTAATTCTAAGAAAAAAAAAATCTCTATTTTAAAAGATTTAGGTATCGATTATTTGATTGAATTATATTTCGATAATGATCTTATAAATTTGAGTTTCAATGATTTTGAACAATCAATCCTAATTGACAAATTAAATATTAAAAAGCTCTTTCTTGGTAAAGATTTTAGATATGGAAATCAAAGGAAAGGAAATATCGAAACAATAAAGAATCTTTGTATAGAAAAAAATATTCTTTTTGAGGAAGTGAGTTTAATTAATAACGTGACTTCCAATTCAAAAGTTTCCTCTAGTCAAATACGTCAATTTATAAAGGATGGTGACATTCATTTAGCTAATGAAGTATTAGTTCATAAATTTAGTATTTCGAATACTATTATCAAAGGAGATCAGCGTGGAAGAACCATTGGTATTCCCACAGCAAATATTGAGTACCCTCAAAATATTATTAAACCACCTTATGGTGTTTATGCAGTTGAGCTGAAGATTTTAGATAACGTACATTACGGCATAGCTAATTTTGGTATGCGCCCAACATTTAATAAAGACTCTGAAATTTTAGAAGCACATATTTTTGATTTTGATCTTGATATCTATGGTAGTGATATTGAGGTCATTTTTCATTCAAAAATTAGAGATGAAATAAAATTTGATGGAATAAAAGAATTGTTAAAACAGATTAGTTTAGATATCACTGTAGCTAAACAGAAATTAAATTATGGAAATTAAAGATACAATACTTCTCCCAAAAACAGACTTTTCTATGAAAGCTGATTTACCCAAAAAGGAACCTTTAATTCTTGAAAAATGGCAGAAAAGTGAAATTTATAAAAAACTGAGAGAGACATCCTTAGAAAAAGAAAAGTTTATACTTCACGACGGTCCTCCCTATGCAAACGGTCACCTTCATATGGGCCATGCCTTAAACAAAGTATTAAAAGACATTATCGTAAAATACCAGCAGCTATTGAATAAAAATTCTATTTATGTTCCTGGTTGGGATTGTCACGGCCTTCCTATTGAATGGAAAATAGAAGAGGAATATAGAGCTAAGAAAAAAAATAAAGACGATGTACCTGTTTTGGAATTTAGAAAACAATGTCGTGATTTTGCAAATAATTGGATTGAAATTCAAAAAAAAGAATTTCAGAGATTGGGAGTGATTGGTGATTGGGAAAATCCATACACTACTATGCATTACCATGCAGAAGCTCAAATAGTTAGAGAGCTAGGAAAATTTTTAGAAAATGGAGGAATTTACAAAGGACATCGACCTGTGCTATGGTCAGTAGTAGAAAAAACAGCTTTAGCTGATGCAGAGGTAGAGTACCAAGACCATAAGTCAACTACGATTTATACTTCTTTTCCAGTTTCTGAAACTAATAATGAAAAATTTAAAGATCAATCTATTGTAATTTGGACAACGACTCCTTGGACTATACCTGGAAATAGAGCATTAGCTGTTCATGAAGATATCAATTATGTATCTATATCATTCAATAAAGATGAAATTCATAGGAATATAATTATAGCATCAGATTTAAAAGATAATTTTTTGAAAGAAAATGAAATTGAAGATGTAAATATTAATTTTGAAATTAAAGGAAAAGATCTTATTGGAGTTAAATGTAAACATCCATTGTATGATTCAGGCTATGACTTTGAAGTTCCTGTTCTTCATGGAGACTTTGTAACTACTGAACAGGGAACTGGAATTGTTCATATTTGTCCTGTTCATGGAATGGATGATTTTCTTTTAGGTAAAAAGCATGATTTAGAATTACCTATGACCATAAATGAGTCTGGAATTTATTATGATCATATACCACTTTTTGCCGGCAAACATATTTTTAAGGTAGATCAAGATGTATGTGATGAGATTAAAAACTGTTCTAATCTTATTTCACAAGGAGTATTAATTCATAGCTATCCTCACTCTTGGAGGTCTAAAGCCCCATTAGTTTATAAGAACACGTCTCAATGGTTTATATCAATGGATACTAACGACTTAAGAAAAAAAGCGTTGAAATCAATTGATGAAACAGACTTTTATCCTAAGCAAGGACAAAATCGTCTGAGATCTATGATACAAGACAGACCAGATTGGTGTGTGTCTAGACAAAGAGTATGGGGTGTACCTCTTCCTATATTTGTAAATAAACAAACAGGAGAGCCGTTAAGAGATCTAAATATCATAGAAAGAATTGCTAAAATTTATGAGGAAGAAGGTGGAGACGCATGGTTTAACTCAGAGCCATCAAGGTTTCTTGCACCGGAATATAAGGCTGAAGATTACGAACAAGTAAGAGATGTTGTAGAAGTGTGGTTTGATAGTGGCTCAACGCATTCTTATGTACTTGAGTCACGAGATGATCTTCAATGGCCAGCTTCGATGTATTTAGAGGGTTCTGACCAACACCGAGGGTGGTTTCACTCCTCTCTGCTAGAGTCTTCTGGCACTAGGGGAAGGGCTCCATTTGAAAGTATTCTTTCCCATGGGTTTGTTGTGGATGGCAAAGGTAGGAAAATGTCCAAATCAATTGGTAATGTGATTTCTCCTGATGAAATCATCAATAAATATGGTGCCGATATCTTAAGAATTTGGGTTGTTGCATCTGACTATTCTGAAGATTTAAAGATTGATAACCAAATTATCAACTATCAAATTGACTCTTATCGTAAGATTAGAAATACAATTAGATTTTTACTAGGAAACTTAAATGACTTTGATCCAACACAAATAGTTGAAATTGATGCAATGCCGGACCTAGAGAAATATATGCTTGGTAGAATATCTTCTCTCAATAAAGATTTAAAAATGCTTGTCAAAGAACATGACTATCATGGTATTTATGTAAAACTACTCAACTTTTGTACACTAGATTTATCAGCTTTTTATTTTGATATAAGAAAAGACTCACTTTATTGCGATGATATTAAGAGTCAAAAAAGAAAATCAGTATCAACCTGCCTTCATACTTTATTTAACTTTTTAACCAAATGGCTTTCTCCCATTATTTCATTTACCGCAGAAGAGGCTTGGCTTGCAAGAAAATATGACAATGAGGATAGTATTTTAATACAAACAATAAAAGATGATGATTTTTCTTTTGAAATAAATGGATTAGATAAAACTTTTAATGAATTAAAAAAGATTAGAAAATGTGTAACAGCAGCTTTAGAATTAAAAAGAAATGAAAAACTTATTGGCTCTAGCCTTCAAGCTAAAGTGACTTTATACATTTCTTTGGAAAGTCAAAAAATTCTTGAAAAAATAAATCTTGCTGAAATGTGTATTGTTAGTCAAATTGAAATTAAAGATATAGCTGAAAAATCAACTGATGCTATCAATTTTGATGAAGAAAATATTTTTGTTTCTATTTCCTTAGCTTCTGGGGAAAAATGCGAAAGGTGCTGGACTATCCTTCCTGAAGTTAAATCTAATCCTCGTAAGCTATGTGAGAGATGTGATACTGTATGGCAAAATTTTCAATAAAGAAGAATATTTCATTAATAATTATTTTTTTTTCAATTATTTTATTTGATCAACTCACTAAAATTCTTGTTATTAAAAACTTTCAATTATATGAGAGTATGTCAATCTTTCCTCTTTTTAATCTAACATTCGTAGTGAATTACGGCTTTGCTTTTGGTTTTTTAAACAACTCTTCATTGAATCAAATTATTGTAATTTGTGTAATTTTTTCAATTATTGCTTATTTTTTGTATCTTTTATTCAAAACACAAGATCAATTTTTTCGTTTTTCTCTAATACTTGTTTTATCAGGAGCTGTAGGAAATTTTATTGATAGAGTGATACATGGTTTTGTTATCGATTTTATAGATATTTATTTAGGTTCTTATCATTGGCCAGCTTTTAATATAGCCGATAGCAGTATTACTCTTGGATTTATCTTAATCATGTTTAATATTCTCTTTCTAAACAAAAAAATATGAAAAAATTTTTAATACTTTCTTTAGTTCTATTATCTATTGGTTGTCAAAGAGAAAAAATGAATGAAGTTGGTGTTGGTTATAATAAAACGCTTATCATACCTCCTAGTAATGACCTACCTGCACCAGGATCAATCGACTCTAATCAGACTAATCCTATAGAAGAAAGTGAGAATCCTCTTGTAAACTCCATTTTAGAACAGACAGAAGCTAATTCTGCGAACAATTCTATTATTGATAAGATTGATGAAGATAGTGGATATAAATCAGATGAAGGTTTCTTTAAATGGCTTTTTAATGGTGAAAAAGAAAGATAATTTTCTTTTAATAGAATAAATATCTTCTATAAGTATTTTTCATGAAAATAAATAATAACCTAAAAGATTTAAAATTTAAGAAGCATTATTCTCTTAATTATTCAATCGATGAATTTATGAATTTATCTATGTTTAATCCCATTAATGAAAAAAAATATTTTTCTCAATATAATTTAAAACAATTTCAAAATAAAAAATTTAGAGTTCACGTATTTGGTATGGGAGGATCATCTTTAAGTAGTAAGTTACTTGCTCAATTTATAGACCCAACGCTAATTAATAATTCTCTTTATATTTATGATAATCTTTCATTGGCATATATTTCATCAACTATTTCAAAAATAAAAATTAGCAACAAAGACCGCTTCATATTTATTTCAAAATCTGGGAATACTATTGAAACAAAATATTTCCTTCATTTAGTTACTAAGCTCTTAAAGAAAAAAAATATTAAAAATCCTTTTAAAAATTTTATTTTTATTACTGAAAATAAAAAAAACTATATGAAAGAATTTTCGAGAAAAAACAATATTTTATGTTTTGATCATGATCCAGATATTGGCGGTAGATTTAGCATTTTTTCCATAACAGGTTTATTACCACTAATAGTTATGGGACATTCCCTAAATTCACTCATCAAGTCATTCACAAAAGCCAAAGAGAAGTTTCTTAATAATCATAATTTTTTAGCAAAACAGACATTATCAAGTTTGAAATTTGAAGATGATAAAAAACTAAATAATGTAGTCGGCTTAAGCTATCATGATCGCATTAATGGTGTTAATGAATGGTATCGACAAATTTTTGCAGAGAGCCTTGGTAAGAACAATAAAGCCAAAAACTATATATCTGCTTATGGTTCAATAGATCAACATAGTCAATTTCAATTATATATTGATGGTCCACATGATAAACAATTCATATTTTTTTCGATAGTATCTAAGTCCTCTAAATTGAAAACTAATAGCGATCTTATTAAGGGATATAATTTAGCTTCAATTTTAGAAAAAGGCGCCATCACCACTCTAAAACAAAAAAAATTCCTTGTTAATCAAATTACTATTGAGGAAAATTTTATAGATTACACCTACCTTCTAATATACTTAATATTTGATATCTTTCTAAGAGCTAAAGTTTCAAATATTAATTTTTTAGATCAGCCTGCAGTTGAAATTTTAAAGAAAAATACAAGAGCTTAAATTGTTAAAAAAATTAGTTGATATATTTCAAGCAAGATCTTTATTGCACTTAATTAAAATTTTTATAGTTTTTGGATTAGCGGGTTCTTTATCTGTCATTCTATCAGAGCCAATATTAAGAATAATAAACTTAGATAAAATAATTACTTTTTATCCTTTATATATCGTCATACGTCTAATAGTAATTTTCCCTCTTTATCAATTAACACTACTTGGAACCGCATTAATTTTTGGAGAGTATGACTACTTCCAAAAATTTTTTAAAAAATTTTTTAATCTTTTTAAATTTAAATAATCTTTCTTATAAAATATAAAATTTTATTTTTATAAACTTTTTCTAATAGTATTTCTGAATAATCTAATTTTTGATTACTTTCTAAAATTATTAAACAATTTGGACTTACTCGATTAAAAATATTTTCTTTTAAAAAATTAAGATCATGATCATAAGGTGGGTCTAGATATAATATATCAGACTCTTCAATTATATTTCTTTCATTGTTGTAACTATTGAGATTATACAACTCAAAATTAGAAGCTTTTGATTTTTGTAAAAATTTTTTTACAGACTCTATATTTAAAGACTCGATATCATTAAAAATCACTTTTTTAGCTCCCCTTGATAGGGCTTCTATCCCAATAGAACCAGATCCACAAAATAGATCACAAAAAATAGACTCTTTTAAATCAATATTTAGTTTTGAACTATGCTCAATCAAATTGAATAAGTCTTCACGTATTCTTGATAGAGTGGGTCGAAAACTTTTATTGGTATTAATTTCAATTATACGACCTTTGTATTCTCCACTAATAACTCTCATTGATTTGCATTACCTTATAATTTGCATGGGGTACTGTTTTAAGGAAAAATTTACCAAATGATATACGTTTTAGTTTTTCTACTTTAAGATTAAATATCTCACATATATTTCTTATTTCTCTATTTTTACCCTCTAACAATTCAAACCTTAATGTATGTTTATTTTTATTGGTATGGGCCATTATAACTTTTGGTTTTTGATAATTAAATGATGAATAAATTTTTTGATTCATTGCCTTTAATTTCTCATTATTCAGCGAACCTATTGTGTTTACTAAGTACACTCTCTTTACTTTAGATTTTGGTGACTCCATAAATCTTTTATAGGGAGTATGATCAGTAAAAAGTAATAAGCCCTCTGAATTATAATCTAATCTTCCTATATAATGAAAATTTGAAAATTTTCTAGGTAAATAGTCATAGACAACTGTTCTATTTTTTTCATCTTTTTTAGATGTAATACAACCCTTAGGTTTGTGGAATAAAATCAAATTAATTTTTTTACTATTCTTTTTTGGAATTTCTATTTTATCATTATCAACAACAATGATGTAAGGTCTTTTTTCTATTTTTCCATTTAAGATAATGCCTTGCTCTTTAATCAAA
The DNA here is from genome assembly GCA_004321805.1 of alpha proteobacterium HIMB59. Taxonomy (GTDB): domain Bacteria; phylum Pseudomonadota; class Alphaproteobacteria; order HIMB59; family HIMB59; genus HIMB59. The sequence continues at coordinate 31,729 of SGZV01000001.1, forward strand.
GCCTCAGCTTTCTTTCTAGATATTTGACTTAATTCAGATATTTTTTTACTAAGAGTTTTTTTTAACATTTTCAGCGAAATCATGAATAACAGATTTATCGAATTCTGTAATTAAAAACTCAGGATGCCATTGCAAGCCTACACAGTAGGATTGTTTTATATGACGAAAAGCTTCGATTACCCCATCTAATGCCTGAGCTTCTATTTGCAAACCTTCCCCAAGTTTATCTACAGCTTGATGATGAGCGCTATTTACATAGATATCCTTTTGGTTTGATAAGTTTTGAAGATAAGAATTTTTTTCCAAAATAATTTGATGGCTTGTCTCATTTCTAGGATTAGGCTGTTCATGTTCAATATGTGTATTTAAATCTTGAATAAGAGACCCTTTAAAATAAACATTAATCAGCTGACTTCCTCCACAAATGCCCAAAATAGGTTTATCTTTTTTGATAAAATTATCTATCAATTGCATTTCAAAATCAGTTCTATCAGGCATTATATTTACCTTTTCAGAATTTATGTCTTGTCCATAAAACTTGGGATCGATATCAAAATCTCCACCAGATATTAACAACCCATCAAGAAAGTCAAAATTATTGAACTTTCCTATAGGTAGGATAATTGGGATGCAATCAAAAATTTCTAAACAATGGGAATAATGACGCCGAAGAGCAAACCAAGGATATTTTGAATAACTGTCTACTTTTTCTTGATAATCTACTGTGATACCAATAACAGGATTGTTTTGCATGAAGAATACTTTAACAAATTTAATTCAAATTGTATTGAAGCAAAGTCATATTGCTTACAATAAGGGTGAAATTCCAATTGGCGCAGTTATCTTTGATCCTGCGTCAAACAAATTAATTTCAAAAGCACATAATAAAGAACTAAGTGATAATGATCCAACTGCGCATGCAGAAATACTGTGCATAAGAAAGGCCTGTAAAAAACTTAATCAAAAAAGATTAGATAATTTAGAATTAATTACTTATTTAGAGCCATGTAGTATGTGTAAAGAAGTTATTAAATCAGCAAGAATAAAAAAGGTTTATTTCTTACTAAAAAATAATAACCCTAAGAGAAAGACAATCTATAAAGCAAAATATAAGCATATTGAATTAAAGGGAGAGAATATTATTAAAAAATTTTTTAAAGTTAAAAGATTTAATAATTAGCTCCTATATCTTTTCTATAGTATTTAAACTCCCAGTCTATTTTTTCAGCGACCTCAAATATTTCATCTCTACATTCGGCATAAGTTTCTTTAAGGGAAACAATAGATAATACTCTTCCACCATTTGCTAATATTTGATTATTTTGAATTCTGGTAGCAGCGTGAAAAATATAAAAATTTTCTGAATTTTCAAATTCGTTTAAATTTTTTATATGAGTATCTTTTGGATAATTTTCTGGGTAACCTTTTGATGCTAAAATTAAACATATCGCTTTTTTATTTTGATAGAACTCCAAATTAGCAAAGCTTAGATTTTTAGTTGAAGTTGCGTGTATTAACTGCAAGAAATCAGATTTTAATCTCATAGAGATACTTTGAATTTCGGGATCCCCAAATCGAGTGTTATATTCTAGTAAATAAGGCTGGTTAAATTTATCAACCATGATACCAAAAAATATTACCCCTTGAAAATCAATCATATCTTTTTGAAGTCCATTGATGGTTTTTTGAACTATTTCATCAATAATTTTATCCTCTAAATTTTTATCAAGAATAGGGGCAGGGCTAACTGTTCCCATTCCCCCGGTATTAGGGCCAGTATCTCCCTCACCAATTCTTTTATAATCCTGGGCAGAGCCAAAATTCATAAAATCTTTACCGTCTGTAATAGTAAAATAACTTATCTCTTTACCCTCAAGGCACTCCTCAATTATGATGGTATTTTCATTTTGATTAAAAACCTTTTGTATAAATATCTTTTCACAGGCGTTTATTGCCTCTTGTTTGTTATTGCAAACAAAAACTCCTTTTCCTGCAGCTAGACCATCATATTTAACAACTATTGGCCTATCATTTAGATCTAAGTAGTTTTTTGCATCTTCAATATTATTGAATGATTCAGATTTTGCAGTAGGTATATCATGATTTTTACAAAATTTTTTCATGAATTCTTTTGATGACTCTAATCTTGCTCCTAATTCATTTGGTCCAAATACGTTAAGGCCTAATTCTCTTAATTTTCCTGCGAGATTTTCAGATAGATAATTTTCAGGTCCAATGACAACTAAATCAGGTTTAATACTTTTACACTCTTCAATTATAACCTCTATGTCGGAAATATTTCGACATGTTGCTATCCGACTTATACCATAGTTACCAGGGAAACAATAAAGTTGGTCACAAAGATACGATTTACTAATTAATCTGCATAGAGCATGCTCTCTTGCACCAGAACCAATAACAATGACATTCATTTATAATTTAAAAAAGATATATTAATATAGTGAATAATATTCCTGAATATACAGTAACGCAACTTAATAGATCTATAAAAAATATACTTGAGGAAAAATTTCAGTATATCAAATTAGTTGGTGAGTCAGGCCCAATAACTATAGCTAATTCAGGACATGTTTATTTCTCTATCAAAGAAAATGATGAAGTGATTTCATGCATTTGTTGGAAAGGTAGTTATGAAAATTTAAATTTAAAATTAGAAGAGGGAACGGAATATAATTTTTTTGGTAGAATCACCTCCTATTCAAAATTTGGAAGATCTGTGTATCAACTAATAGTTGATGAAATAGAATACAGCGGTGATGGCTCTATACTGAAGTTAATTGAAGAAAGAAAAAAAGAGATATCGGCAAAAGGATTATTTGACCAAAAATATAAAAAAACTATACCTAAATTTCCAAAAACTATTGGAGTTTTAACGTCAAGTTCAGGTTCAGTTATTCACGATATTATTCATAGAATTGAAGACAGATTCCCTCTTACAAAAATTTTTCTTTTTCCAGTTCCTGTTCAGGGAAAAAATAGTCATATCGAAATCATTGATTATCTAAATCTAATTGAGTCAACTAAGAATATTTATAAACCAGATACAATTATTTTTGCCAGGGGAGGAGGTTCTTTAGAGGAAATGATGCCTTTTAATGAACCTGAATTAATTGAAAGAGTATTTGAGTGTAAAATTCCATGCATTTCAGCGATCGGCCATGAAACGGACTATACTTTATTGGATTTAGTGTGCGATCTCAGGGCGCCCACTCCTACAGCTGCTGCAGAAATTGCTGTTCCAGATCAAAATCAATTATTTAAGAATTTAAGTGAAATGAATTCAATATTTATCAATTTATTAAAAAATAAAATTATGCACCCTATGCAGACACTCATGGCATTTGAGCAATCGACTAGTTTAATTTCTAAAAAACTCTTTGATACTGAAAAAAAGTTAGATCAATTGATTAATGTTAATCTCAAAAGTATAAACAGTTTTTTTGATAAAAAGAAAAATTTAATTCATAAATTCCACATTAAGGTTAACGACTTTAATCCAAAACAAAAAATTATTTACTTTAATGAAAAAATTAGAGTACTTAATAATAGCAATTTAATATCGATAAAAAACAAGGTTAAATTTTTTAAACAAAAAATTTCCCTTCTTCATAGGTTAGTAAATAGCTCATCTATCGATAAAAATTTAAAAAAAGGGTATGCTATTCTTCAAAAAGATAAAAAACTCATCAAAGATATTAAATCTCTGAAAGGTATAAATGAATTTTTAATTAAAATGAAAGATGGATCTTTAATAATTAAAAAATAACTAAATTCTCCATCTTTCATGAGCCCAAAGCCATTGTTCAGGATTTTTAAATATCCACTTTTCATAATAATCAGAGTAGATTTTTTGAGTTAATTTCTTTGAGTCACAATTTTTGAATTCATTATAAGGCAATGGATTGTCATAAATGAATTGAAAGCTATTGTCATTATTTCTGACTGTATAGACAGGACAAATCATTGTCTTGTATTTGAGGGCTAAACTAGCAAAGCCATCAGTGGTATAAGCCTCTTTTCCAAAAAAATTTATAAAAGGACCACTGCTATCTCTTTGATCTACTAGAAGTGCTAGATCTTCATTATTTTTTAATGCCTTAATCATATTTTTTGCACTTTCTGATCCTTTTTTATAAAAAAAAGCATTATCTTTATATCGTTTTGATTGAATAAAATTATCTATTTTTGAATTATTTGCCTGTCTATAGACTGAATGAAGACTAAATCCTTGATTCAGTAAATGATTTCTGGTGATTTCCCAATTTCCTATGTGGGCTGATATAAAAATTCTTGATCCTCTATAATTTTTTATTTTTTCGAGATTATAGTTATTTTTAACTTCCAAATTATTCCAATCAAATTTTTCTAAATTTAAAAATTCAAAAAAAACTCTGCCAGTCTGTTGTAAATTTTTGATTGTTATTTCATCGATTAGATTCTTATTAAAATTTAAAACACCCAAATTATTATTTATTATCTTATTATATCTTGTATATCTTCCAAAAAATCCAACTAGAAGAGAGCCAAATTTTGAGGTTTGATTAAAAGTAAAAATAGTTAAAAATTTTAATAAACTTATAAATATAAAAAATTCTATGTATATTTTAATTTTTCTTAATATGTTTTTCAATTTCTGTAACTAATTTACTTGGATTATCAGATATAATTTTACCATATATTATACCAACAGAGCTTTTAAATTCATTAGGTATCCTAATATGATCTTTCTCAGTGGTTATTAAAAAAGCATCTTTTTTATTAGCTTCATCAAGTAATTGAAAGATATCTTCAACTGTATAACTATGATGATCTGGAAATTCTTTAAATTTAACTATATTCAAATTTTCTGACTCTAATTGATCTAAAAACTTTTTATTAAAGCCTAAACCTGAAAAAGCCAAAAGTTTTTTTTCTAAAATTTCAGGATTTACAGAAATTTTATATTTTAAAATATGTCTAGATTTTTTTTCACCCAGTTCATTGTTTGGTGTAGAATTAATTAGAAAAAAAATTTGGGATTTATCTATTGCGCTTTTTATGCTTTCTCTTAGTGGCCCAGCTGGCACCAAAAGCCTATTACCAAATGATTGAATACCATCATAAATATAAATTGATATATCTTTAAAAATATTAAATGACTGCAGCGCATCATCTAATACCAATATATTGGCACCATCTTTTTTAGCTTCATTAAAAGCGCTATATTTATTTTTACTCACCCAAGTAGGAAAGTAGTGTGACATCATCAAGGCTTCATCTCCAACTAGAGCATAGTTCATCTCGGGCCTTACTCTTATTAACTCATTAATGGTACCACCATAACCTCTAGAGATTATATGAGGGTGATATCCCGCTTTAGTAAGTTGTTCACAAATATAGAGCACTGAAGGAGTTTTTCCTGAGCCACCGATTATAGCGCTCCCCACAGCTATTACAGGTATTGGAGCTTTGTTAACATTAGAAAAACTTTTTCTTAATAAGGTTCCAATTATCCAAAATAAAGTTAAAGGCATTAAAATTATTGCAAAAATTCCAATTTTTTTTTGGTACCAGAATTTTGGTGCTTTTAACATTTATTGATTAAATCCATCATATTAAAAAATTCTTTAGTATTTTTCTTAAAATAATTATTTATAACTTCAGAATTTTGTATGTCAGTTGTAATTAAATTATTTATTTTTTTTGATATCTCTTCAAGTGAAGTTTCTATAATAGAAGCTAAATTAAGTTTATCTAAATCGTAATATTCTTTTTTAAAATTACCAATATGTTTTCCCGTTAGTAAATAACATCCTCTCGAAAGGGCCTCTAAAGGGTTTTGCCCACCATGGTTGAATAAAGATCCCCCCATAAAAACTAATTTAGATTGATCAAAGAAATCAACTGTATCTCCAAATTTATTATGAATATATATTTTATCATTTAATTCTGAATCAAGCATTGATCTTAACTTTTCAGAGTACTGAACATGACGGGGTATAATAAAGATTTTATCAAAAAGGCTATGATCTAAATTTCTAATTATTTTAATAATTTTTGAAAATTCAAATTTATGAATACTTGCAAAACAAATATTGTTTCTTTTTCTTGATTGAAATTTAATATCTAAGTTAAATTTTAAGTTTCCATAATAAAGAGCGTCTTGTAAAAATAAATTCTCAAACTTTTTTTTATCATCCTCGCTTTTAGTAAAAATTAAATCATAATTTCTACCAATAAGTTTTGCAAATGATGAAATTTTTTTCCATTTGTAATAGCTTTTATCTGAGAGTCTACCATTAGCTAATATATTTTTGATATTATTCTTTTTTGACTCCACAAGCCAATATGGCCAAATTTCTGAGTCAATCCATATAAATTTTTTTATATTTGTATTTTTCAAAAATTTTTTTACATTCCAACTAAAATCAAATGATAAAAAAATAATTTGGTATTGGGGATAGATTTTTTTTGCTAAATTATAAGATGACAAAGTAGAGCAAGATAAAAGAATTTTTTTATTTAATAAATTGTCTGTAATAAATCTTATGGAATTTAACTCACCGATACTAGCAAAGTGAATAGCTACCTCTAAATCTTTGAATTTTTGAAAGTCATAAATACAAAATAATTTTTGTTTTATTGAGAAAATACTATCTTTTTTAAGTATAATCCGGATAAAAGAAAAAATAACTACAACAGGATATATTATTAATTGAAAGCATTTGTATTTAAACATATGACTCAATTATTTTTTTATTTTCATTAAGTTCTTTTATTATTCTTGAATTAAATTCCTCTTCTGATTTGAAAAGATTTGCATCAATTATTTTTTCTCCCCATAAGTATATTCCTTTACTAAATGGAAGGGGTATCCTTAATTGATCCCAATTTTTTAATTTAAAAAACCTATTAGTTTTAAAAGACAAAATAGCTAATTTCATGTTGTATTTTATTGCTAACTTATAAATATTTGTATTAATCTGATACTTAGGTCCGTGGGGCGCATCAGGAGTTATGTAAATACAATCTCCATTTGTTTGAGTTTTTGAAATATCTCTAATTAAAAAACTTGGGTTATCTTTTTTTCTTAAAAGAGGGTCTAGTCCAAATTTTTTTTGAACTAGAACGCTGAGTTGCCCATCTCTATGAGACGTTGCGATTGGTCTTAGTTTTGGTTTAAATTTCCAGCTAAAAGTTGAGCCCATCAGTTGGTTATGCCAAATTAATACAATTATAGATTTTTTATTTTCTAATTCTTTTTCTATGATCTTTTCGTTAATACCTTTCCAATGACTGGTATTTTTTACAAACCAAAGTGCAAAAAAAACTAAATTTGCAAATATATTTAAAAAAAATGAATTTTTACTAAGGCGTTTAAGCATTCTTTTGAATTTGCTTTTGATATAGATGATAATATTTTTTTCTTTTTGCCATAAGAGATTTATGATTTCCTTTTTCAATCAATTTACCACTCTCAATAAAGTATATTTCATCAAAATCTTTTATTGTGCTAAGACGATGAGCTATCACTATTAAAGTTTTATTTTTTAAATTTGATAAGTTTTTAAATAAAGTTGCTTCAGTTTTTAGGTCTAAGTTCGAAGTAGGTTCATCTAAAAGTATTACTTGGTTTTGCTGAGCAAGAGCTCGGGCTATCGCGATCCGCTGTCTTTGACCTCCAGATAACTTTACACCATTTTCACCAATATTGGTTTCTAGTTTTTCAGGTAAGTCATCAACAAAGTCATTTACACAAGAAAATTTTATAGCATCTTCAATATTCTTTTTAGAACTTGATGAATTGTATTTTATATTTTCATAAATAGAGCCATCAAATAAGACTGTATCTTGTGTTACTAAACTGAATATCTTCCTCAAATTTGCTAATTTAAGTTTTTGAATATTATTATTGTTAATTGATATATTTCCTTCTTGATTATCAAAAAGTCTAATCATCAATGCCATTAACGATGATTTTCCAGACCCAGAGGGACCAACCAATGCAATTTTTTTATTCTTTTGAATTACAAAACTTATTTCATTTAAAATATCTTTATGACTGTTGGGATATTTAAATTTAACTTTTTCAAATTCAATTTTTTCAAATCGATAGAGGATTTTATTTCCCCCTCTAACATCATTTTTCATGTCTATGAATTCAAATATACGAGAGGCTGCCCCAAGTCCGCCTTGAAGAGTGACATTGACATTTATTAAGTTTTTTAAAGGAGCGTAGGCTAACATCAGACTTACTAAAAAGCTCATAAGTTCGCCTGCAGTCATATTATCATTTATGACAAAAACACCTCCTCCAAAAATAGCCAATCCGGCTGCCATAGAACCTAATGTTTCAGTAAAAGGTCTTGATCTCGCAGTAATTTTTTCCTGTTTAAAATTTAACTCTCTGGCAAAAGAAATTTCTTTATTAATTCTTTTAATTTCAAAATTTTCAGCATTAAATGATTTTACATTTTTAATACCCTTAAATGTTTCTTCTAATATAGATGCTAAATTTCCAACTTGATGTTGTAAATTTTTAGTAACTTTTCTAATTTTTTTACCTAAAACTCTTATAGGTATAATAGCAATAGGAAATACAATTATAGATAAGAAAGCTAATTTCCAATTTTGATAAAACATATTTCCTACAAGTACTATTAATGTTAGTGAGTCTTTAATGAGTGCTGTATAAGTATTTGCCATAGCCCCACTTAAATAATATGTATCAGTGGTTATTCTTGTTATAAGGGAGCCTGTTTTATTTTTTACAAAAAACCCATAATGTAAATTTATAACATTATGAAAGACATCTTTTCTTAATTTTTCAATAATTCGATGACTCATAAACTGCAAAGATACAATTTGTGTATAGCTAGCAATACCTTTAATAAATCCAGTTAGTAAAATAGCTAATGGAATAAAGTATAAATAAAAACTATTTGCTTCTATTAATACTTGGTCTAATGCAGGTTTTACAAGCCAAGCATGAAATCCAGTACATAGTGCAGCGATGATCATGCAGGTAATTGCAATAAACATTCGAGATTTATATGCTAAAAATAATTTTGAAATTCTTATAAAATCTTTTCGACTGCTAGACATTTAATTGACTACCAATCATTATACTAAATAGAATTATTAAAGCGTAATGGTTATTTCTTTTAAAATATGCTAGTGAGTTTTCAGGCAAATTCCTCCATTTCAAATGAATATCTAATAAATTCACAATAAGAATTGAGAGTATTATTATATAAAAAATGAAATGGTAGTTCAAAGAATAAGCAAATATAGATAAAAGTGCATATTTTAAAATAATTAAAATATTTATAGCTTGAAATCTTCTTTTTCCAAAAAATATGACACTTGAGTAAAGTTTCATTTTTTTATCATCAATTTCATCCTGAATAGCGTAAATTGTATCGTAAACAATTGTCCAAATAATTAGAGCAAAATATAAAATTAAAATATTGCTAAACTCATAAGGTGATTGAATTGTAACCCAGCCTATTAAGCAACCCCAATTATAAATCATTGCTAGTACCAACTGAGGAAAAATAAAATATCTTTTCGCTAATGGATATAAAATAATCAATGGAGAAATCACAAGTCCTAATATGATAGAGGGAATATTCAAATTTGTTAAAATATAAAAACCAATTATAAAAAGAATTAATAATAAAGTTATAGCATTAGTAAGTGTAATTTGATTAGAAGCCAAAGGGCGAAGTTTCGTTCGGTTAACTTTTTTATCAATATTTCTATCAAAGATATCATTAATAATGCATCCTGCTGATCTCATTACAAAAGCTCCGATAAAAAATATTATTAAATACTTTAAAGTGTCTAAACCAATTTTTCCGTATGAAACAATTGCAAAGCTCACAGGATAGAATAAAAGCAAAAAGCCAATAGGCCTATCTAAACGAATTAATGTAATAAAAGGGTGTGTAAAAGATGGTAAAATTTTAAAAATTAAATTATCTTTATTAATATCGTTCATGAAAAGGATCTATTGTAATTCAATTTTAAACGAAGGTAGCACTTATCAACTAGAAGAAAAGTATTATATCCACTTAATTAGAGTGATGCGATTAGATATTGGAAGTGAAATTGCATTGTTTAACTCTTATTCAGGTGAATGGAAGGCGATAATAACAAGGATCAATAAAAAAAATCTTACTGCAGAAGTTGTAAGCAAAATATCTGACTATGTAATTGAGCCAAATATTAGTCTTCTATTCTCCCCTATTAAAAATCTTAATAGTGAAGCGATAATTAGGCAATCAACAGAGTTGGGTGTAAAAAATATTTTCCCCACTTTTTTTCAAAGAACAGTTATTAAGAAAATTAATACTGATAAATTTTTATCATATTCCATTGGAGCAGCTCAACAATGTGGGCGAATGTCTATTCCAAGCATTGATAATTATCAAAAACTAGATCAAAGAATTAATTTATTATCCAAGTCTAATGTTTTAATGTTTGATGAGAACTTAAAGGGTAAATCTATCCAAAAAATTGATCAATTTAATACTGATGATAAAACTGAAATTATTGTAATCATTGGTCCTGAGGGTGGTTTTGAGGAAAAAGAGAGACAGTTAATATTTAAAAATAGTAAAACTTTCCAAAATGTTTCACTTGGCCCTCAGATTCTTAAAGCAGACACTGCTGTTATTGCCGCACTGAGCTTAACATTTCATTATTTTTCATAATTATAGCCAATTTAAGCGACAACCTGTCAATATACTGCCAGTAAAAGTTAACTAATATAAGTGACATGAAATTTTTAATATCAGTATTTATTTTATTTTTTAATACTAATCTTTATGCAAGTGCTAGTGATTGGCAATTAAGCTTCCAAAATCCTGCAACTGATTTAATGCAAAAAGTAATTACGCTCCACAATGGAATCCTCATTGTTATGACAATTGTAACTTTATTTGTTTTATTTTTGCTTTTTTACGTTTCTTTTCGTTTTAGTGCTAAAAGAAACCCCACACCCTCTACAACGACACATAACACAGTCATAGAAGTTCTATGGACAGCTATTCCTGTCGTTATATTAGTGGTTATCGCTATACCATCTTTTAAATTGCTCTATCAGCAAGAAAAAAGTGATGCTTATGACATGACAGTAAAAGTTATTGGTCACCAATGGTATTGGGAGTATGAATATCCAGATCATGGAGATTTTTACTTTGAAAGTTACATGATACAGGATGAAGACTTGCAAGAAGGTGATTTAAGACTATTAACAGTTGATAATCCTTTGGTTATTCCTGCCAATAAAAATGTTCAAATTCTTATTACTGCTGGAGATGTTTTACATAGTTGGGCCGTTCCTTCTATGGGAATTAAAACTGATGCTGTTCCAGGAAGGTTAAATGAGACTTGGGTGAACGTTAAAGAACCAGGAACATATCGAGGTCAGTGTTCTGAAATTTGTGGAACGGGTCATGGATTTATGCCTGTTGTGGTAAAGGTATTACCTGAGAATGAATTTATGGCATGGGTAAATACTGCTAAAAATAATTATGCAATTAATGAAGATATTCAAATTAATGTAACACCATCAGAGGAGATAGTTGTTTCAGAAAATAAGATTATTCAAATAGAGGAGAAAACATTATGAGCGCCGATATAGCTTCACTAGATGATCATCATGATCATAAACCTAATTTTTTTGTAAGATGGTTTTTTTCTACAAACCATAAAGACATAGGGACTCTTTATTTTTTATACGCTATTTTAGCTGGCATCATTGGCGGTGCCCTCTCTGTCATTATGAGAATGGAATTAGCTGACCCTGGTATGCAAGTAGTGACCGATGGTCAAATGTGGAATGTTATAATTTCTGCTCATGGACTCTTGATGATTTTCTTTGTCGTAATGCCAGCATTAATAGGAGGATTTGGTAATTGGTTTGTGCCTCTAATGATTGGTGCACCAGATATGGCATTTCCTAGACTAAATAATATTAGTTTTTGGTTATTAATTCCCTCTTTATTATTAATTGTAGGCTCGATGTTTGTTGGCTCTGGAGCAGGAACTGGATGGACAATTTATCCTCCATTAAGTTCAATGACTGGCCACAGCTCACCAGCAGTTGATATGGCTATTTTCTCTCTTCACTTAGCTGGAGCTTCTTCAATACTTGGAGCTGTTAACTTTATTACAACAATTCTCAATATGAGGGCGCCTGGAATGACTCTCCATAAAATGCCTTTATTTGCATGGGCGATGTTAGTTACAGCTTTTCTTTTATTATTAGCTGTTCCTGTGCTTGGTGGAGCTATTACTATGCTTCTGACCGATAGAAATTTTGGTACAACGTTTTTTGATCCTGCAGGAGGAGGGGACCCAGTTTTATTTCAACATCTTTTCTGGTTTTTTGGCCACCCTGAAGTTTATATTATGATCCTTCCTGCATTTGGCATCATCTCACATATTGTTTCAACATTTTCAAAAAAACCTGTTTTTGGCTATCTAGGAATGGCTTATGCCATGGTTGCTATTGGTTTTATTGGTTTTGTAGTATGGGCTCATCACATGTACACAGTAGGTTTTAGTGCAAACGTTAGAGCTTACTTTATGCTAGCCACAATTGTTATTGCCGTGCCCACAGGTGTAAAAATATTTAGTTGGATTGCAACGATGTGGGGTGGCTCGATTACCTTTACTACCCCAATGCTTTTTGCATTAGGGTTTATTTTCTTATTTACACTAGGTGGTGTAACTGGAGTGATTTTAGCAAATGCTGGTGTTGATGTTGTATTACATGATACATATTATGTGGTTGCACACTTCCATTATGTTTTAAGTATGGGTGCAGTTTTTGGAATTTTTGCTGGTATCTATTATTGGTTTAGTAAGATGACTGGAAAAGTATACTCTGAATTCTTTGGAAAATTACATTTCTGGTTATTTTTCCTTGGAGTTAATTTAACTTTCTTCCCACAACATTTCTTAGGCCTTGCAGGTATGCCACGACGTATTCCAGATTACCCTGACGCTTATGCTGGGTGGAACGCAATTTCATCAATTGGATCTTACCTATCTTTTGGTTCTTTCCTATTATTCCTAGTAGTTATGAGTGTTGCATTGTTTCGAGGTAAAAAAGCAGAAGCAAATCCATGGGGAGAGGGAGCAAAGACTTTAGAGTGGACTTTACCATCGCCGCCTCCTTATCACCAGTTTGAAACATTACCTGAAGTAAAAAATTAATTTGTGTCTTTGAACAATAAGCACAACAGCAACATTAATTCTAGCGGCTTTAGTGAGCCATTAGGTTTATTGGTAAATTTTTTAAAACAGATTTATGTTTTAATAAAGCCAGGGGTAATATCTCTTGTCATTTTTACAGCTTTGTGTGCAATGTTAATAGCACCATCTGATAAAAGTCTTTTTTTAAAGGCAGTTTCTTTATTACTAATTGCAATGGGCGCATCTGGTTCAGCAATACTAAATATGTGGAATGATAGAGTGATTGACTCAAAAATGGAGAGAACTAAGTTCAGACCAATACCTGCTGGAAATATTTCAGCAAACACTGCTCTTGCGATAGGTCTTATTTTTTCTTTTTTTTCAGTAGTTTTACTATTCTTTTTTGCGAACATTAAAGCTTCTTTGTTGTTGGCATTTACAATAATTTATTATTCAGTTTTTTATACAATGTATCTTAAACACCGAACTGCACAAAACATTGTTATTGGAGGTTTAGCTGGTGCTCTTCCACCAGTTATTGCTTGGATAAGTGTTTCAAACGAAATGTTAATTTATCCCATCATTCTATGTTTAATTATTTTTCTATGGACTCCGCCACATTCATGGGCTCTAGCTATCTATCGTAATCAAGACTACTCCAAAGCCGATGTACCGATGTATCCAGTCAAATATGGTATTAAAAAAACTCTAATGATGATGAATATTTATACTTTTGCTATGATTATATCTGTAAATTTATTATTTTTTACCGGTTTAGCTAGTTGGTTTTTTTTAATTACTGCAAATATACTTAATGGTTATTTTACATTGAAGCTTTATAAATTAAATTATTCCAGCAACCTTAAAAAAGACTCCATTAAGCTTTTTGGATTCTCAATTGTTTACTTATTTTCAATCTTCCTTTTTGCTGTTATAGATAAATATATTTAGATGAATAGAAAGAAAAAAAATTTAGTAGTACTATTTATCTTATGTTGCCTTGTTGTAGCTTTTTATTTTATTACCATCCAAAGAATTAAATCTGGATTTTGAAATTTACTAACAAATCTAAAACTGTGTTCGTATTAGTTTTGGTGCTCATGTTTATGTCAAGTTTAGTTATATTTTCAGTTCCCTTATACAAGCTTTTTTGTGACTTGACTGGTTTTCAAGGATTTAATCAACAAACATCAAATATTGCCTCAAACTCCGAGTATTTAGAAAGTCAGTTAGATATTAATGTCATCTTTACAAGTCAGGTTGAAGAGGGCTTGGATTGGGTATTTGAAGCACCTCCTAACATGAGTATTAATGAAGGTAAAAAGTATGATGTTATATTCAAAGCTAAAAATAATACTCAACTCATTTCTACAGGCACTTCTATTTTTAATGTTCTTCCTCCAAAAATAGGGCCATATCTCTTAAAAATTGAGTGTTTTTGTTTTTTAGATCAAACAATCAATCCGGGAGAAAGTGTCGAATTTCCTGTTACGTTTTACATAGACCCTTTAATACTTGATGACCCTGAAGCGAGTAGGGTAAAGAACGTCACTTTGTCATATACCTTTTTTGAGAAAAAAGAATGAAATGGCCTAGATGGTAGATTTAACATTTAAAGATTCCGAAAAGAAACACCAGTTTCATCTTGTTAATCCTAGTCCTTGGCCTTTAGTAGGTTCATTTTCAGCATTATTCCTTGTTTCTGGAGCTATTTTATACATGCACTATGAAATGTTATGGCCATTGATCACCGGTTTAGTTTTGATTTTCTTCACAATGTTTATGTGGTGGAGAGATATAATTAAGGAGAGCACATTTCTAAAAGTTCACAACTCGATCACTGAAATTGGTCTTCGATGGGGCATGGCTTTGTTTATAACTTCTGAAGTCATGTTTTTTGTTGCTTTTTTTTGGGCTTTTTTTGATGCAAGTTTACTTCCGAAAGCGTTTATAGAAGATTACAAAGATGTCTTCACAGGATCTCTAGGTATTGGTATTTGGCCTCCTGAGGGAATTGAAACTTTTGATCCACTAGACATACCTTACTTAAACACCTTAATACTCTTATTATCTGGAACAACATGCACATGGGCTCATCACGCTGTTCGCGAAGGTCATAATGATGAAGCTCTTCAAGGATTATATTTAACAGTTTTCTTGGGTGCGATATTTACTTGTCTTCAAATTTATGAATATCAGCACGCTACTTTTGGTTTTACGGAAGGCATTTACCCTTCAACATTTTATATGGCTACTGGTTTTCATGGGTTTCATGTCCTTGTAGGAACACTTTTTCTTTTAGTTTGTTTGATGAGAGCTAGGAAAGGTCATTTAACTCCTGAAAGACATTTTGGTTTTGAAGCTGCTGCTTGGTATTGGCATTTTGTTGATGTGGTATGGTTGTTTTTATACATCGCTATATACTGGTGGGGTAGATAGTCCCTTTAAGTTAATTTCTTTTAATAGTTTATTTTTCAGCAATGAGACATAAATCAATAACAGTATTTTTTTTATTTGTCAGTCTCTTGACTTTCACTTTAGGATGTTGGCAACTTTACAGACTTAGTTGGAAAAATGATTTAATTAATAATATTAACTCTTCAATTACTAATCCCGAATTGTTTTCCCAAGAGATAATTGATTATAATGAACTAACTGCTGTAAAATTGAATAAAAAATACAAAGCTGAAAATCAACCTATTTTTATAGAATCAAAAACATATCAAAATAAAGTTGGCTATCATGCAATCATTCCACTTTTTTTTAATGATGAAATTTATAGTGTTTTAAATTTAGGTTGGTTTGCTAATAAAAATGATAGCAATGTCGAAAAAATTATTAACAAATTCAATCAAAAAAGAGACGTAATTGTTTATTTAAGATTTCTTACATCTAAGAAAAATTTATTTGTCCCTGAAAATAATCTAGATTCTAATACTTGGTACTCAATTAATCATGATGATTTAGAAAAATATTTTCAAGATACTATTATTTCACCTTATTATTTTGTTTTATTAGACTCTGAAATAAAATTTGATACTAATCCAATCGTATTTTTAAGAAACAACCATTTAAACTATTCAATTACATGGTTTTTATTAAGTTTATCAAGTATTGTGATGCTCATAATAATCAGAAGAAAAAATGAATAAATTAAAAAAATCTTTTAAAAATTATTATGTTTTAAATGATATTAGCGGAATATTGTTTTGGGATAATGCTACTAATCTTCCTTCTGAAAGTATTGCTTCTCGTTCAGAGCAAATGTCAATCCTTTCAGAATATACTGACACAATATTTAGAAGTTCTGAAATTATAAATGAAGTTTCTTCAATTAATCCATCTGAATTAGATGAGATAAATCTTAAAAATTTTAAACTGATGAAAGAAATAATATCGAGAGAAAATGCTGTAGACTCAGGCTTGAAATCTAAATTAATTCAACAAAAACTTAAATGTGAACATTTATGGAGAAAAGCTAGACAAGAAAATAATTCCTTAATAATAGAAAAAGAATTCAATTATCTTTTAAGTCTCGTTAAAGAAGAGGCTAGTCAGTTATCTGATGCTACTCAATTAAATTCATATAACTCTTTAATTTCTAAATACGATATGGATTATAATTCATCAAAAATTGATAATATTTTTTCAGTTATCAAATCTGAAATCATACCTCAATATTTAAATTCTAATAAAATTAAAGATCCTTATGTTTTTAATTCAAATTTTTCTAAGGAAACAATTTTAGAAAATACTAAAATAAAATTAAAAGAACTTAATTTTGATTTTACTAGAGGTAGAATTGATCAATCACTTCATCCTTTCTGTGGTGGAGCAAATGATGATGTTAGAATTACAACTAGATTTGAAGACAATATTTTAGAAACTTTATCAGCTATCTTTCATGAAACAGGACATGGTGTATATGAGCAAAATAGACCAAATCAATATCTCTATGAACCAGTTGGTCAATCTAGAAGTTTAAGTGTACATGAAAGTCAGTCTCTATTTTATGAAAACCATATTTTTAAATCTCATAGCTATTTTTCAAATTTTGCTAAAATTTTTAAACTGGATGAAAATCTTACAAGATCATTTAATGAACATTACCACAAAATACGATCTAACCCAATTAGAGTGAGCTCAGATGAGTTTTCTTATCCCATACATGTGTATATTAGGTATGAAATTGAGAAAATTATATTTTCTGAAAAAATAGAATTTCAAGATATTAAATCCCTATGGAATTCTTATTATAAAAAATTCCTTGATATTGATATTAAAGAGGATTCTGTCGGTATTCTTCAAGACATACATTGGTTTGAGGGAATATTTGGTTATTTTCCTACCTATGCTTTAGGAGCAATGATTTCTTCTCAAATAAAGTATCATTGCCCCTTTTATGATGCATTTTTAGATAATCCTTCAAAACAAAATATCAGAGATATTGTTGTTTGGTTAAATACTAATATTCATCAAAAGGCTTCTTTGCTATCGTCAGATGAAATGTTACAAAACATATCGGGAGAAAAACTTAACTCAACATATTATTCTAAACATTTAAAAGATCGTTTTATTAAATGAAATACATAAGCACACGAAATAAGCAAAATTTTTTTTCATCAGAACAGGTGCTTAACTATGGATTAGCTCCGGACGGAGGTTTGTTTATTCCTGAGTTTGTTCCAAAGTTTTCTCTAGATTCAATTAATGCTTTAAAGGGAGGTAGTTACAAAGATATTGCTTTTTTTATTTTAGAGCCTTTTTTAAGTGATTTATTCTCAGATATCGAAATAAAGAATATTATCAATGAGGCTTATCAAAATTTTGATAAAGAAATAGTTAGCACCTCATCTCTGGGTGAAAATTATCTATTAAATTTATATCATGGTCCTACTTTAGCTTTTAAAGATTATGCTATGTGTCTTCTAGCCAAAATTTATGAATATTATCTTAATAAAAACGACCAGAAGTTGCTAATTATTGGCGCCACTTCAGGAGATACTGGCTCTGCTGCAATTCATGCATTTAAAGGCATAGAAAATATAAAAATTTTTATTTTACATCCTCATAATTCAACTTCTCATTTCCAAAGAAAACAAATGACAACTAGCGGTGCAAATAATGTCTATAATTTGGCTTTAGGGGGTACCTTTGATGATTGTCAATCACTTGTAAAACAAGCTTTTAAAGATGAGTCTTTAAATGAAAGTTATAATTTAACAGCCGTTAATTCAATTAATTGGTTTAGAGTTCTTCCTCAATCAATTTATTATGCATGGTGCTATTTAAATCACTCTATAGACAATTTTGTGGTTCCTAGCGGAAACTTTGGAAATATTTATTCTGCTTATTTATTAAAAAAAATGGGATTTCCTTTGAAAGACCTAATTATAGCTACTAATGAAAATAATATTCTTCATCGCATTATCAAAAATAATGATTTCACACTTTTTGATGTTGTAAAGACTAATAGCCCAAGCATGGATATTACAATTTCAAGTAATTTTGAAAGAATACTATCAGAATTTCTCGATACTAGCTCTTTAGTTGATTTGTATCAAAAGATTCCCAATAAAGATCATAAAAAAAACTTAGATGAAGAGGTGCACAAAAATTTGTCTGATCTTTTTACATCTATGTCTGCTTCTTCAGACGAAGTAATAACACAAATTGAAAAAACTTATAATAATTTCAATTTGATTATAGATCCCCATACTGCAGTAGGGCTGGTTTGTGCGGAGAAATTGGGGATTAAAGGTGCAATGTGCTTAGCTTGTGCTCATCCAGTAAAATTTCAAGATACGGTGAAAATGTCTATCAACAAAGAATTAAAATTTGAAAAAGATTTTAATTTTGATCATGAAGAAAAATTTGATCTTTTAAAAAATGATTATTCTATTATGAAGGAGTATATTCAAAATCATGCCTAATATTCACACACTAAAAAGTGGACTAACACTGGTCACTGACTACATCGATACAGTTGAAACTGTATCTGTTGGAATGTGGAATAAAGTTGGCGCACGCAATGAACATCAAGAAGTAAATGGTGTTGCGCATTTGTTAGAACATATGGCATTTAAAGGGACCCACAATCGTTCTGCTCTAGATATAGCAAAAGAAGTTGAAATGGTTGGAGGGGCTGTAAATGCTTATACTTCAAGAGAAGTCACAGCCTATTATATGAAAGTTTTAAAAGATGATATTGGTTTATCGATCGACATTATCAGCGATATATTGCAAAATTCTGCTTTTGACTCAAAAGAATTAGATCGAGAGAGGGGTGTAATTCTTCAGGAAATTGGCATGTATTTAGATACACCTGATGATGTTGTATTTGATAAATGGCAAGAGATGGCATTTCCAAATCAACCTATGGGGAGATCTATTTTAGGTAAGAGCGAAATTATTAAGACGATTACTAGAGATCAAGTGGAAGGATTTATGAAAGGCTATTATAGACCTGATAAAATGGTATTTTCAGTTTCAGGTAACTTTGATGAAAATAATGTTATTGAATTAATTGAAAAATATTTTCAAAATTTACCTCAGGGAACTGAAGATCACTCCCCTAAGGCTGATTATCAAGGTGGTGAATTTCGACAAGAGAAAAACTTGGAGCAAGTGAATGTCATCTTAGGTTTTGAGGGTGTAGATTTTTATTCAGACCTATATTATGCCACCGCTGTATATTCAACTGTTTTAGGTTCTGGAATGTCTTCCAGGTTATTTCAAGAAATCAGAGAAAAAAGAGGTCTTGTGTATAGCATTTCTAGTTATGCATCATCTTTCTCAGACTCTGGTATTTTTGGTGTTTATGCTGGGACGGGTCAAAAAGAAATTATGGAGCTCATACCAGTTTTATGTGACCAACTAAATATTAGTGCTAAAGAATTTTCAGAAGAGGAATTACAACGAGCTAGAGCTCAATTTAAATCATCTCTTTTGATGGGGCAGGAGAGTACTTCTCGAAGGTGTAGATCCAATGCTTCAAAATATTTAATGCACGATCGAATTATGTCTCACGAGGAAATAATAGCTGAAATAGATCAAGTACAATTAGAAGACTTAGAAAGGGCAAGACAGAATATTCTAAAATCCAATATTACCCTGTCATCAATTGGACCAATTAAAAATTTAGAGTCATTAGACTCCATCAAAAGAAGACTCAGTTAAATTTTCTGCTGACTGTCTGGCTAGTAAATCAACTCGATTATTAAAAGTGTTAGTATCATGAGCCTTAACCCATTGCCATTTCACATGTTTATTAGAATTTAATTCATCAAGCCTTTCCCATAGTTTTTTATTTTTAACTGGTTGTTTTGAAGAATTTATCCAATTATTGATTTTCCATTTTTTTATCCAAGATGTAATTCCATTTTTTACGTAATTACTATCAGTAAAAATATTTATAACTTCATCAGAGTCTATAAATTCGATAGCTCTAATAGCGGCAGTCAATTCCATTTGATTATTAGTAGTATCAATTGCATATCCTGACCGACTATGAATAGAGTCCTTTTTTTTGACAATAAATGCCCAACCGCCATTGCCTGGGTTCCCCAAACAAGAGCCATCTGTATATATTTCAATCATAGGAAGTTTTGAAGATTATTGCTTTTATGAAATTTTAAAATTTCAAAAAATTCCAGTGGATTTTTATGTTTTACTTGACCATGATTATTAAAGTTTAGATCATATAGTCGTGTTAAAAAAAATCTAATTGCACTTGCCTTAAGATAAAAATTAAATAATTTTTTTTCTTTATCTTCCCATTTTATCAATTCAAAATATTTTTTAATAAACAGCTGAAAATCTTTTTCATAAAAAAATTTTCCATTAAAAAACCATGCATTAACTAAAGTTGCTAAATCATAAACGATACTATCACTGCATGTAAAAAAGAAATCTATAATACCTGAAACTTGGTTATTTTGATTAAAAAAAATATTATCCTTAAACAGATCAGCATGGATTAAAGCAACTCTAATATCTTTAGGAAAAAGATTTTCAATTTCTTTAATCTCTTCAACTACTAGTTTTAATTCATTTGAATAATTGCCACTATAGTCATGAAATTTACTACAAACATAATTCCAAGTAGGTTTTAGCATGGTATTTTCTCTTTTTAATTTTGATTTTAACCCCACTTTATGAATGTTAGCTACAAATTCTGCAAGTGACTTTATATTCTTTTGATTTAATTTTTGTACCTGAGCCCCTTCAATAAAAGAATATATTGCGCATGGTTTGTTTTTAACTTTAAAGATATTTTGACCTTCAATTTCTAATGGTATTGGACAATTTATTCCATTTTCTTGAAATTCTTTCATAGCATTATTAAAAAAAGGTAAATCACTCTCTTTTGTTCTTTTTTCAAAAATTGTAAAAATAAATTTTTTATTATTTTCTAGTGATACAAGATAGTTTGTGTTTTCCACACCTTCTGTTATACCTGCTATGTTTTTAATTTGACCCAATCCTTGAAAAAGATCTATTAAATCTATTTGGTTAATATTTGTATATACAGCCATCTCAATGGTAATGTTAAAAAAGAATTCGTGCTTTCATGATAATTTAATAGTATTAACTATCATAATGTTCAAAAAATTTATATTAACATTTTTATTTCTTTGTATTTTAACTTCTTGTAATTTCAAGAACCTCATACCAAAGAATAATGAATTAGTTTATATAGATTGTCCCAAGTCACTTATTTTATTAGCTGGTAGTAAAAAAATAGAAAAAGATGTAATTCTTAGCATTAATAAGAATTATAGAATAGATTGTTTTTATAATACTGATCAGCCAGACAAAACAATATTTGAAATTAATTACATCATTGATGCTACTAATTCAGATACTGACACAAGTCTATTATCATTTGATTTTTGGGTCTTTTTAACTAATAAAAAGGAAAATATTAAAATTGACGAATTGGTTTTCCAAAAAATCATTGATTTTGAGTCAATAGATAATGATAGTGAAGTTTCACAATTTAGCTTTAAAGATCAAGTTATAATTGACTCAGAAAAATACAAAGAGGGAATAAAAATTTTTATTTCTTTAAACTAATTTAAAGATTTAAATTCAGATATGCTTTTTGAAAGTATGGCATTCTTATCAGGATCAGATAAATTTTTTAAGTAGTTTGATATAAGCATATTTAATTCGTTGGAAGCTTGATTTTTAATTGATTGAATAGCTGAAGTTTCAATTTGTTTAATCCTTTCTATAGAATTTTTTTCTTTAGAAAGTATTGATTGTTTAGTTTTTTCTACAATATTTTTAGAAATAGAGTCTGATTGAATTTTAGCTCCACTTAAAAGTTCATCTATTTTATTACCTAAATCGGCTGTTTTCTTTTCAGCTTCTTTGAGCCTCATTTCAGCTTCAGAAAATGACTGTAATGACTCATTTATATTTTTTTTAATATCTTCTATCTTTGAGTCTAAACCTCCAATCAACATACTATTGAAAGGTTTATACATAAGAATTACAAATATGATAAATGATATTAGTAACCAGAATTTTGGGTCTTCAAACATATCTTAAATTTTTATATCCTCTTTATTAATATTTGTAATTTTTCCTAAAAAAGAAGTAGCAGAGTCTTTTAATTGACCTTCTAAGTCAACTAGTGCCTGTTTTTTCTCTTGGTCTACTCTTGCTTCAGTCTTCTTTATTTCTGATTGAATTTTTTCCTCAGTTTCTTTTATTAATTTTTCACTTTCTTTAAGTGCATTTTCTTTAGCTTCATTGATGATTTGAGAAGCTTTGTCTTTAGCCTCATTTAATTTAGATTCATAGTTTTCAATTAATTGCTCAGCCTTTTTGATTAATTCATCTTGTTTTGAGAGATGCGAGTTAACAAATTCATCTCTCTTTTTCAAAAAAGCTCTAATTTTAGGTAGTGTAAAATATGTTAATACCACAAAGAGTATTACAAAAAATACACCCAGCCAAAAAAGCTGAGAAATAAAGAATTCTATTTGTTCTAATTGAGGCATTAAGTGATTTTATTAAATTTTTTTATGAAAATAAAATCACCAATGCAATAACAAGAGCAAAAAGCGCAATAGCTTCAACAAGAGCAAATCCAAGCATTGTCATAGTAAATACCTCGTTTTTTGCAGCAGGGTTTCTACCAACAGCTGTAATAAACGCAGCAAAGATATTTCCGATACCTAAACCAGCACCGATCACACCGATCACCGCTAATCCAGCACCTAAGTATTTAAAAGCTTCTACTAGTTCCATATTTACCTCCTTATGTTCATCTAGTGTAAGTGTAAAGCGTCGTTAATATACAAGCATGTTAATATAGCAAAAACATAAGCCTGTAAAAAAGCAATTAGTATTTCTAAGCCAGTTAAAGCTACAATAAATACTAATGGCAAAATTCCAAAAAAACCCAATGCAGAAACAAAACCTGCAAAAACTTTTAACAATGTATGACCTGCTAACATATTAGCAAAAAGTCTTACAGCTAAACTTATAGGTCTTGACAAATATGAAATCACTTCAATTGGTATTAATAAAGGAAGCATATAAATAGGAAGACCAGGAATGACGAAAAAACTAAAAAATTTAAATCCATGTTTAATAAAACCTAAAACAGTAACGAAAATAAAGACACCTAAGGCTAAACCGAAAGTAACAATAATGTGACTAGTAAAAGTAAAGCTATATGGAATCATACCAAACAGATTTCCAAAGAGAATGAACATGAACAATGAGAAAACTAAAGGAAAGTATTTCCTTCCCTCTTTGCCAGCCGTATCGGTAATAAGATTATTGATAAAGTTAAAACCCATTTCTGCTGCAACCTGTAAACGTGAAGGATATAAATCTTCAACAGAATTTGTTTTTTTTGATTTTAAAAAAGGAATAGTGAAAAAAGCTAATATGAAGATAGTAGTAATGGTCATCCATAGGGATGAGTTAGTAAAGGAAATATTTTGTCCAAACAAATTAAGCTCAACCAAAGGTTGTATTTCAAATTGTTTTAGGGGACTCTCGCCTTTTGCCATGCGCTAATAAAACAAATTTATTTACTATTTTCTATGCGACGTATAAGCCTGTAAATATTTAAAAGACCTGCAAAAAATCCCAGTATTATCAACGTTATTAGGCCAATAGGTTTGCTGTCAAAGAATTTATCGAGAGTAAGACCAATTATTACAGAGACAACCATTGCAGCTAAAAGTTCCGATGAGATTCGATAAGCAAAACTCAGCCCTTTTAGGCTAGATTCTTTATTTTTACTTTGTTTTTCTTCTTCATTATTCTGCATATTTGACAGCTTCTTCTAATTCCACAGAAACAATTTGAGATATTCCTTCTTCTGGCATAGTAACACCGTAAAGCCTATCAACTCTAGACATAGTCATTCGGTTATGAGTAATAATAATAAATTTAGTCTGAACTTTTTGAGAAATCTCTTCAACCATACTACAAAATCTATCAACATTGTTATCATCCAGTGGAGCATCAACCTCATCTAAAATGCAAAAAGGAGAGGGATTAGCTATAAATACAGCAAAAAGCAGAGAAATAGCTGTTAGTGCCTGCTCTCCACCAGACAGTAATGTGATGTTTTGCATTTTTTTCCCTGGAGGGCTAGCAAAAATTTCCAAGCCTGAATTTAGAGGATCTTCATCATTTTGAATTAATTTTAGATATGCTTTTCCTCCGCCAAACAATTTAGTAAAAAGTTTTTCAAAATTTTCATTAACAATTTGAAATGCATCCTTTAAACGAGTTACACCTTCTTTATTGATTTTATTGATAGCATCATGAAGTTTTTCAATTGACTCTTGTATTTCATTTTTATCTTTGATTGTTTCATCAACTTTTTCTCTTAGTTTTGAATATTCATCTTCTGCAAGAAGATTAACAGCTCCAATCCTTTCTCTTTCTGCTATTAATCTTAGTACTCTTTTTTCGGCAGTTTCTAGATCTTCATCTTTTTTAAATTTATCAACTTCATTTTCCAAATTCAAAAGATCAGCATTGATTTTCTCACGGCACAATTGCACTAATTGATTTAAGTTATTTGAAAAATTAGAAATCTCAGATTCCTTACGGATCAACTCCTCTTTAACTATAGAAAAATTTTGTTCTTTATTGCGAAGGTCCTTAGATAGCTCCTCAAGTAAATTCTCTTTTTCTTGGAGCTCATTATCAAAAAGTTTTTTTTCATTTCCTAATTCATTAATTTTATTAAGAAGAAATTGTCTTTTACTGTCAATATCGCCAGGGTTAGTTTGAGAAATTTCTAATTCCTCTTTAGCAGTTTTTATTCTGTCATTTAAATCAACTACTTTTTGATTTGTTAATTCTAAAACTCTTTGCCATTCAATTTTTTGATTTTTTAAATCATTTAACCTTTTTTCTTTTAGTTCAGCTAAAATTGAAGAGATATTTGCTTCATAGGAGCTTGATATAAATAATCCATCCCACCTCCATAAATTACCATCCAAATCTACTATCGCCTGTCCAGGGTTTAACTTTTGATGATTTGCATACCCTTCTTCTTTCTTTTCAACAATAGCAATATTATTTAATTTATTTATTACTCTTGCAGGTGCTTTTATAACTTTTGCAGCAAGTTCGCATTCAAATGAAAAAGAAGACGAAGTATGTTCTTCTATGACATCTGACCAATAAAAAATTTCATCTTTGTCTAATGAAGCTAAAAGTTCTTTTCCAAAAATAGCTGCTACAACATTTTCATATTTTTTATCAAAATTTATATTATTCAAAAGACTTCTATCTGATTGACCTATACTTTTATCATTTGATTTTTCAAAATCTTTGGAAGACAAATCTTCAATTTCTTTAATAATCTCATTTATTTTTTTATCAGTTTCATCATATTGTTTTTTTTCAACTGATAAGTCATTCTCCAATTGCTCAACACGACGTTCAAGATTAGTTTTATGTTCCTCAAATCTTAGTTCTTCTTGTTTAAGATTTTCTACTGTCATGTTCAATCTCTCTAATTCTGAATTTAATGAGTAGCTTTTTTCTCTCATGGGAGGTATTTTTACTTTTAAATCCTCATAGGCTTGATCCTGTGAAGATACATCCCCCTGAAAATCAGCGAGTTTGATTTCAATTGTTCTTTTTTCTTGCTCAAGAGACTCAATTGTTTTCTGTATTTTATTTCTTTTTACAAAAAAAACTGAAGCTTCAGCATTTTTGATTAAAGTGGATATATTTCGAAATCTTTCAGCCTCTTTAGATTGTTTTTTTAAAATTGATAATTGTTCTTCATATGTGTCTATTACGTCTTCTACGCGTAATAAGTTATTATTCGCTGCTTTGAGTCTTAGCTCAGAGTCATGTCTTCTTGACTGAAGTCCAAGTATTCCTGCAGCCTCTTCTAGAACCATTTTTCTGTCTTCAGGTTTGGCCTGAGTAATTGCTCCAATTCTACCTTGGCTAACTATTGATGTAGATCTGGCAGAAGTTGAAGCATCAGCAAAAAGCAATTGAATATCTTTTAATCTTACTTCTTTACCATTTATAAATGAACTTGAACCTTCACCTCTATATATCTTCCTTGATATATCTAATTGTTTAGTTTGGAATTTATTTTCTAAATCACTTCCTTCAAGATTAATAAACAAACCAACTTCAGCTAAATTCCAAGAAGGTCTATTATCTGTTCCGTTAAAAATTAAGTCATCAATTTCCTTACCTCTTAATTGTTTAGCGGAAACTTCTCCAAGTCCAAATCTTATTGCTTCAACAATATTAGATTTACCACAGCCGTTAGGGCCAACAATACCAGTTAGCCCAGATTTAACTTCAAATTCTGTAGGTTCAACGAAGGACTTAAAACCTTTAATTGAGAGTTTATCTAAAGATAACAAATTATTTATTTAATTCTTTTTTGATTATTTTTAAAAACTCAGAAGCAGGTCTATTGCCTTGAATTTTTTCACCATTAATCAGAAAAGTAGGGGTGCTTTCAATGCCAAATGATTCTTGAGACTCTACTTGAAGGCCCAATAATTTATTTTGTAGAGCTTCATTGCTCAAGCATGATTGCAATTGTTCATCTTCCAATCCCAATTGAAGTCCATAGCTATTGAGTAATTCAACAATTTTTTCACCAGATTCCGCTTTTGTCCATGTATCGTAGTTACTATAAACCGAGTCTATATAGCTTGGCCTTATTGATTGATCACAACTAGCAATAATTGAAGCATAAAAAGCTGCCTGATTTAATGGAAAATCAACAACGTAATAATTTATATGTTCAAATAAACCACTTTCTTTGAGTTCATTAAGGGTTTCATTATGAAACGAAGCGCAATGAGAGCAGCTAAAGGAAGAAAATTCAATTATATCAACAGTGTTTGACGCGGTTGCCTGGTGTAAAGGAATTAACTCATTATTTTTAATGAAATTCTCATATTTATATTCCTTAGAAATACAATTTCCTACGAGTAAAAATAACAGAGAAATAGTTAGATATTTGATTTTATTCATGGGTTTTACTAAAGATATCTTTAAAAATTGCTCTCACTTCTGCATCTTTTATATCATTTAATTTTTGATTATTAACATCTTTTAATTTTTTTGTTGCAATTTTTTCGTTGTCAATTTTGTTAACATTCTTTTTTGATAAAAAATCATGAAAAAATAGGATTTTATTAATTTTTAAACCTAAGATTTCCTCACATTTTAAAATTATTTCACGTTGGATAGAATGAAGCTCAAAAGACTTCGATGAATTAATTTTAAATTCTAATTTTAAAGAATCTGACTGGCCTAGAATTGATACTTTTTTTAGCTCAATATCTTCAGAGTGCTCTCCAAAGATTATTTTCCAGTTTTTTGTAAGAAGTGTGTTTATCTTTAATTTTTTTTTATTTAATTTATTAAGTAAATGAAAAGCGACATCATTCAATTTGGAGATTTTCTTCATAAAAATAATTTTTATGATCTTATATTATCTTGGTTTAAAAAAAATCAAAGACACTTATATTGGCGTCAGAATAGAAGTATATATCTGACCTATTTGACGGAAATAATGCTTCAACAAACGACAGTAAAGACAGTTGAAAATAAACTAAAATCATTTTTAAAAGATTTTCCAGACTTTAATTCCTATAAAAATAAAAATTTAAGTGATGTATTAAATAGCTGGTCTGGACTGGGATACTATAAAAGAGCGGAAAACTTATTTAACTCTGTAGAAATAATTAACAAAAAATACAATGGAAAGTTACCAAGTGAAATTTCACAATTGCTGACTTTACCTGGGATTGGTAATTACACAGCAAACTCAGTGTTAGCGATTGCATTTAATAAAAAAGCCTTTCCAATTGATGTCAACATTAGAAGATTGTTAACAAGACTTACAGGAAGAGCATTTAATGATAAAGAGTTAGCAAAAATTTTAGAACTAATACTTAAAAATAAAAAAAGCTATCGAAATTTTACTGAGTCAATGATGGACTTTAGTTCATCTATATGTAAAAAAAATTCACCCTTGTGTGAGTCATGTACATTTAAGCTTTTTTGTGGATCTGCTTTTCAGGAATTTAAGGCTATAAGAAAGTCAAAACCTAATATAAAGAAAATAGATTTTTTTATATTAAAAAACAAAACATCTTTTTGTTTTATTCAAAAGCCAAATTTTCAGTTTTATCAAAATTTTTTACACTTACCGTCAAATTTAGATTCAATATTTATATCTGGAATTAATTTGAAGAAGAAAACTAAAATTAAAAAATTTAAATACTCAATTACAAATAATCGATATGAAGTTCAAGTATTTTTTGCAGAAATTAAAAAAATTAAAAATAAAAAAATTATTTGGATAGATGAAAGTAAATTACCAAAAATCGCATTACCATCTTTATTCAAAAAAATTTTAATTTAAGATCTTATTTTTTTTCTAATTTCATCAATAGAGACAAGATTTTTCTTTTTATCTTCATAATGCCAGTAGTCCCATCCATTAAAGGAAGATGTATTATTAACTTTAGCAGCTATTTTATGAATTGATCCTCGATCATTATTATAAGTAATACTTCCATCAGGTAGTATTGTAGCTTTGTAATCTTTATTAATGTTGTAGAGCTTTGATCCAGGTTTTAGGTATCCAGTGTTAATAAGTGTTCCAAATGGAACTTTTTTTTGTGGCTTGTCTCTCTCATTGATTTCTAAAAGTTTTTCATCAAGTGTTTTGATTGAATTCAATCTCTTATTTGCCAAAGATTGATATGCTTTATCTTTTTCAAACCCTATATATTTTCTACCTAGGTGCTTTGCAGCTGCGCAAAAGCTAGCTGTGCCAGCAAAAGGTTCTAAAACCAAATCACCTTTTATTGTTGATTGTAATAAAATTTTGTTCATTAGCGCTAATGGTTTTTGTGTTGGGTGTGCGGTTTCATTATCAACATTTTTTAATCTTTCTTTTCCTGAGCATATAGGAAAATTCCAAACACTTCTCTCTTGTTTATCTTCATTGCTAGTTTTTAGAGTATGGTAATTGAATTGATATTTTGATTTAGGGCTTTTAGAACACCAAATAAGTGTTTCATGAGCATTGGTGAGTCTAGTTGCTCTAAAATTTGGTAGCGGATTTGATTTGACCCAAATGACATCATTTAATATCCAAAAATTTAAATCTTGAAGAATTTTACCAATTCTAAAAATATTATGGTAAGAGCCAATAATCCATAACCCACCATCATTTTTAAGAATTCTTTTACAATTTTTTAAGTAAGATAATGTAAATTCATCATAACTTGCGTA
Organism: alpha proteobacterium HIMB59; assembly: GCA_004321805.1. GTDB lineage: Bacteria > Pseudomonadota > Alphaproteobacteria > HIMB59 > HIMB59 > HIMB59. The sequence goes on from SGZV01000001.1 coordinate 61,723, forward strand.
ATTATCAAATTTATCCCAATCTTGACTTACACCAGTTACAACAGAGTGGTTGGGCCTTGTGAGCTCTTTGTTTAGCTGTAAATTATATGGTGGATCTAAAAAAATAAGATCAATTGAGTTTTCATCAATTCTATTGATTAATTCTAAACAATCTCCTTGGTGAATTTTGTTAATCTTTAACACTCAAGAATCTTAGTTTTTTTTTTGTTTTAAAGTTAGTTAATATGATTAAGACTGTTGATAACTAAGTAGATAACTATTTGATAAGTCGACTAATGGGTTGATAAGTTTTTCGGTGAAAAGGACTTATACCATATTTATCAATAGCATTGAGATGACTTTTTGTTCCATATCCTGCATTTTTGTTCCACTCATATCTACCTTCAAATTGATGTAATTTTAAAACTAGTTTATCTCGAAATACCTTAGCCATTATTGAGGCAGCAGACACTTGATTAATTTTATCATCAGCTTTAATCAAAGATGAAACTTGAAACTTATTTAAGTCTTCAGGGATAAACTTACCATCAATGATGATTTGATCAGAAGCTTTAGCAATAGTTTTAATAGCAATAGACATTGATTGTAAAACTACTTTATGGATATTTAATTTTTCAATATCTCTCTTTTTCCCAAAAGTAATTTGATAAGAATAATTTGGATTTTTATTGCTCTTAAAATAGTTATAAATTTCTTCTCTTTGTTTTTTATTTATTTTTTTTGAGTCTTTGATTGAAAAAGGTAATAATTCAAATAAATCATCTCTAGATCTAAACGCACATATAATTACGCTTCCTACAAGAGAGCCTCTTCCAACTTCATCTACTCCAACAATGAAATTACTCATCGAGCCTAGGTATTAACTCAATGAAGTTACAGGGTTTATGCCTAATGTCTAATTGGTAAAATAAAATCTCTTTCCAGGCATCTTGAACGGCAGACTTGGATCCTGGTAAACAGAAAACGTATTTTTTATTTACTAGAAAAGAGCTACTCCTTGATTGTATTGCTGAGGTCCCAATTTTTTGAAAACTTATTTGTCTAAATAACTCCCCAAAACCTGGAATTTCTAATTCTGATATAGATTTTACACAATCAATAGTATTATCCCTACCTGTTAAACCAGTACCACCAGTTGTAATTATAACTTGTATTTCATTTTTTAAGCTTAGATCTGTAACAGTATTTATTATTCCCTGAGCATCATCTTTAATTACCTCATGATATAAACAAAAATGCCCTTTTTCATTTATAGCTTTAAATAAATATGTTCCAGATTTATCATTATCTTTATTTCTGGTATCAGAAATAGTTAGCACAGCTATGTTAATAGGTGAGAAAATTATCTTTTCATCAATCATTGTATCATAATAGTATTTTGTGCAATGAGCTCATCTGCATAATTAAATGAATTATGATTGATTAATTCATAAATCACAAGGTTGGTTAAAACCCTTTCTACAAATATTCTTGTTTCTCTTGATGGTATTGACTCAATAAGCAAAAAACTATCATTATTAAATGATGTTTTTTTCATCCATTTAGATAAATTTCCTGGCCCTGCGTTGTAAGATATTAAAGCTTTTAACAAATCACCATTAATACTTTTCATGTTTAATAAACTTTTGAGATAGAGACTTCCGGTATCAACATTTATTTGTGGATCGTAAAGATGTCTAGGGTTAGATTTGAAATTATATTTTTTATTTACCATCCTTGCTGTTGATGGAAGAATTTGCATAAGCCCATAAGCACTTTTTCCACTCCTAGCAAAAGCACTAAATTGTGACTCCTGCCTTATCATGCTTAAAATTAATATAGGGTCTACTTCATTGAATTCATAATTTTCTATCCATTGAGGGGTAGGGTACAAAAATTCTATAGGAGCATTTTCTTTAAATAAATATTTTGCAGTTTTAATTTGAAGAGAGCTCAGGTCATTTTTTTTGGAAAAACCTAATAATGTCATTTTGAAACGGTCATTGGAGATACTTTGAATTCTATTTAATTCAATTTCTGCAATAGGAATTTCATCTATTTCAATTAAAGCTTGAATTCTTTCTCCTAAAACACTTTGAGTAAAAGAATTTAGGTCTTTTGATAATTCTAAATCGTTAAATTCAAAGTCAATAATAGGTTTATCTAAAATTCTACAAGAAAGAAGAGAATAAATATTAAAGCTTGGATTACACGCAGCATTTAGTGAATCAAGGGAGGCTTCAAAAGTAATATTGTCTTTTGGGTCTTTAGTTGCCGATAGGAAAGACCAATAAGCTCCAGCATTCTTTAACCATTTGTTATTAGTAATTTTTGATAAAATTAAAAATTGTCTTGATGCTTTCTGAAATTCTGCCTTTCTGTAATGGGCTAAGCCTTTTATCCAAAGGCCCTCAGAGTAGGGGTCTTTAATAAAAGATTCATTTTTTAAAACATTGATTGCTTTATCGTCTAAATTAGCCAAGTAGTAACCATTAGCAATTTTTGATAATAGAAAAGACAATTCTTTGTCATTAAAATTCTTTTTATGGTGTTCTAAATATTCCAGAGCTCCAGTAGGCCACCCTCTACCAACTCTTGATCTTACAGTATTGTATATACTTATTTTTTTTGAGTAGTTATTACTTGTAAAAATTTTTCTCAAAGGGCTAACCGTCTTTTCAATTGATTGTTTCTCAAGAAATATTTTATCTAATTCAGGAAATTTATTTTTTAAAGGCTTTTGTGATCCGGAGGGCATTCTTTTTATAGCAAGCTTATAAATTCTTTTAGCTTCATATTGATCATTATATTTACTAAGCCATATATCTAATTCACTGAAGCTTGAGCGATGTTTGGTTGGGTGAAGTAATTTAAGAGCCTCAACATGACCCATTAATATAAGGTCATTTAATTTTTCAATATTTTTGTCAGCTTGTTTAAAATTACCATCCCTATAATCTTTGAAAATAGATTTGTATAATGCAACATCTTTATTACTTAACGCAGATAAATTTTGACAAAAACCAATTAATAAAATTATAAAAACATATTTCATTTTAACCACCCAATTGTCTTTTTATTTCTTTCAAATCTTCCCAAGCATCTTTTTTCAAGTCAGGGTTGTTAATTAAAATTTCTGGCTCATATAAAACTCTACACCTTTTTGGTGTTACATCGTTTGGTGTATTAAAGTCAAACCACTTTCCTCTTAAAGACATTGAAGATAAATCAGTAGCTAATAACATTTTTATACAAAAATTTGACATGATGATTAGAAATTTTGGATTAATTAATTCAATTAATTTGTAGTTAAAAAGCTGTATTGTATTTAAGAAATTTTCATCATCTGATAAGTTTTCCAATCCTCTTGGAATATATGATGAAAGACTTATCAAGTTACGATCTAATTTGATTGAAGAAAGCATTTTATCAAAGAGATCTCCCGTCAAACCATCTAATATTTTTTCATCATGATGGGCGCACTTACCATAAAAAAATAAAATATTTGAAGATGGCGCACCCTCAACAATTGAATTTTTGAAAGAAAAATTATCTCTAAGTTGTTTTTCCAACTCATCTAGAGATTTTATGTCATTAACACTAGGTTTTTTAGATTGACTATTTTGAATAACGTTCACATCTATTACATTGATGGGTTCATTTGATTTAAATTCATTCAAATTCATCAATTCCAAAAGAATATTTTTTTGATACTGTTTATTATCCATGTCTAAAATAGTTAATTATGTAGCGAATTTTATATGTTTTTTCTTGATAATTGTACATGCTAATGCGTCAAAGTTAGAATTTAATTATGATAACCAAATTTTAAGCTCTATCTATTCAGAATATAACAATGACTATGAAACATGGAAAAATTTACCTAGTTATGATGAATATAAAGATAAAGAAATAAATTATTTAAATAAATTTATTATCAATCAAAATAACACAAAAAATCAAAAGCACAATTTAGATAGTTATATTGCTGATTTGTTTAATTCTTTAACTCAAATAAGGTCTGGAAAATGTACTAATCTAAACTTAAATAATTTTAATTATATATTTGAGGAGTCTTTGTCTCTGACAATCAAATTTTGGAATAGTTATTGTCAAAATAATGTAAATTTTGAATATTTGGAAAAAATTGATAATAGATTTGAAAATTTAAAAGTATTAAACAAATTATATTTTTATCATTTAAGAGGAGATATTTTTAAAATTAGAGATATTTATAAAAATATAAAAAATAATAGGGAGCTGCTTTCACAATTAAATTTTAAACAATTAAATTTAATAAATTACATCTTTTCTAAAAGTGATTTAGATTTTTCATTAGATAATTTCATTGGAATTAAAGAGTCACTCAGTAAGCTCACTTTTGACTTAGACCGTGAATATCAGATTGACGATTACTTTGACTTTATTAGCATGCAAGTTTTACAAACTAGTACTTATTATTTTTATGCAAAAGATTACAAAAAATCTTTAGCCTTACTTTCTTATTTACAACAAAGAGACTCTAAAAATAAAGAATATTATGATTACCAAAAAATTTCCTTTATTGCTCAATTAACACCAAATTCAAATACGTTGGAATTAATACAAAATTTTGAGTTTCAAAATAAAAATTTTGAATACTTTAAAGATTATCTTTATTTAAAAACAGCTACTGACTTTGATTATAATTTAAATGAGATGGTTGACTATTTCAAAAGTATCAACTGGAGTACTGAATGGCAAAGAACAGAATTAGCCTTAATTATAGCTATGGAGTATTATAGTAAAAACTATAATTTGACTGCTTTAGAATTTTTGGATGATTGTTGTTTAAATAATTTTTCTAAATCCCAAGATCCTATTCAATTATTTAAATATGGCATTCTTTTAGAGCGAAATGATTATATTGATAAATCTGAAGATATAATTCAAAAAAGTATTGATATTTCAAATGGATCTTACCCATCAATTCTTAATTATCTTGCTTATCTTTGGGTGGAGAACGATCAAAATCTTGATAAGGCAGAGGAAATGTTAATTAAGGCTGTGGAAGAGTCAAATTACCAAGATGGAGCTATCCTTGACAGCCTTGGCTGGTTATATTTTAAAAAGAAAAAAATTGAACTTGCTAAAAAATGGATCACACAAGCGTATATTATGGAACCCTCAGAACCTGAAATTATTGATCACTTATCTCAAATCTATCTTCAACTAAATCGAACAAAAGAGTCTAGATATTTAGATAATAAAATTATTTTATTTCACAAAGATTATTTTAAATACAATGAGGTATTAAATAGAAATTGAATAAAATTCAAATTTATTCTCCTGCAAAAATTAATTTGAATTTAAAAGTTATAAAATTTGATAATAATTCTCGTAAACATAAATTAAAATCTAGAGTTTCTATATTAAAATTGTGTGATGTAATTCAAATCATTAAGTCAAAGTCATTAAATATCAAATATCATAAGTTAAATAAAAAAATCTATCTTGCTGATGATATAATAAAAAAAACAATATCTTATTTTGATAAAAAATATAAAAAAAAATCTTCTTTTAATATAAATGTAGAAAAAAAAATACCAGTTGGTTATGGTTTGGGAGGTGGTTCTTCTAATGCTGCATCTATTTTAAAATTTTTGTATAGCTATTATAAAATTAATCCAAATAACTTTTGGATTGATGCTCCAAATATTGGATCAGATGTTTTATTATTTATTGATCAAAATCCTAAGATGATTGATGGTATTAAAAGTATAAAGAGGATTAAGCCCTCAAAACCAAGATGGAAAAAAATCTTTATAATTATTCCAAATCAAAAAAATTTAACAAAAGATATTTTCTTAAATTTTAAAAAAAAACAGTATCATCATACAAATATTAAAACTAAAAATGATCTTACATATTCCTCTAGAGCGTTAAATCCTGAATTTACAAGGATTTATGACTTCTTATGTAATTTTCGAGATGATTTTAAACTATTTGATATGAGTGGGAGTGGATCTTCTATTTTTGTTTCATTTAAGTCCGCTTATGTCGAAAAATCTATAATTCATAATATTCATGAGAAATTTCCTCTACTTAGAATTGAAAAATCATATTATTTCAGTTAAGTTCTTAAAATCTTAATGGGGCGTAGCCAAGCGGTAAGGCACCGGTTTTTGGTATCGGCATGCGTAGGTTCGAATCCTACCGCCCCAGCCATATTAAATTTTATGTTCCATGAGTAGCCAATTATTATTCTCTCTTAAGGAGGCAATCATTAGTTACCATAAAAATGAATTATTTAATAATTTAGATCTTAATATTCACAGAAAAGATTTTATTGCACTTGTTGGTAAAAATGGTGCTGGTAAATCAACTTTAATGAATGTCATATCAGGAGTTCATGAAATAGATAATGGGGAAATATGGAAAATTGATAATTTTTCTTTTAAGTATTTTAATCAAAACTTTCAATTTATTAATGAAAATCAATCTATAGAGAAAGAAATTGCTTCCTCACTCATTAATCTTGAAGAGGAGTATCAGATAGACGTATTTTGTAATTATTTAAATATAAATAAAAACTTATATATCAAAAACTTATCAGGTGGCCAAAAAAAACGTGTTGGATTAATTAAAACATTAATTAACAAATCTGATTTATTATTATTAGATGAGCCAACCAATCATTTAGATCTTGATACAATAATTTGGCTTGAAAATTACCTAAGACGATTAGACTGTGCAATTATTTGCGTTAGTCATGACAAACAATTTTTAAAAAATTTTACAAATAAAATCTTTTGGATAGACAGATCAAAAGTAAAAATTAATAGTAAGGGTTATAGTGACTTTGACCTTTGGTCCCAAACTCTTTTAGATCAGGAAGAAAGAGAACTTCAAAATAGAAAGCAGTCTGTAAATATAGAGGTAAATTGGGCTAACAAAGGAGTCAAAGCCAGGGTAAAAAGAAATATTAGAAGACTTGATCAAGCAAGAGAGCTTAAAGATAATCTAGATAAAGATATAAGTGCTTTTAAACAAGCGACAAAGAAAATTGATATAAAGTTAGTTAAAGATGAGAACCAAAACTTTAAGCATGTCGCCGAATTTCATAATGCTTTTTTTTATTATGAGGATCTTGATAAAAACCCGATAATTAAAGATTTTAATTTTAAAATTAATAAAAAAGATCGTATTGGTTTATTGGGTCCTAATGGCTCTGGAAAATCAACTTTTTTAAAACTTTTATTGCAAGAGTTAAATCTTAAAAAAGGTTCTCTAAAAATTAGAAAAGAATTAGAGTTTTCTTATTTTGACCAGTTGAGGAATGATTTAAAAGATAATTTGCCTATAAGAAAAATCCTTGTCCCTTCAGGAGGAGATTACTTAAAAACCAATGGCCGAGAAAGGCATGTATGTAGCTATTTGAAGGACTTTCACTTTGACCCTTCTAAATCTAATGATCCTGTAGGAAGTCTTTCTGGGGGTATGAAAAATAGGCTTCTTTTATCTAAAGTTTTATCAAACCCAAAAACTGGTTTAATCTTAGATGAGCCAACAAATGACCTAGATACTGACACCTTAGATTTGGTAGAGTCTATTTTATCTCAGTACAATGGAACTTTAATTGTGGTATCGCATAATCGAGATTTTTTAGACAAATTAGTCAATAAAATTTTATATTTCAAAGGTAATGGTGATGTTGTTATTTTTAACGGTGGGTATCATGATTTTCTGTCACAAAAAGAACAAATTATTTCAAGCAACACGAACATAGATGAAAAAAGATCAAATGTTAAAGATAGCGAGGCTAATTCTAATAAAAGTGGGAAAAAAAAACTTACTTTTAAACTTAAATTTGAATTAGATAAAATACCTAAAGAAATAGATATGCTGAAAAATCAATTAGAGAAATTAGAACAAATCATCTCAGATCCATCGCTTTATGAAAAAGATAATAATTTGTTTATTGATACATCCAACAAGATAGGCTCAATTCAATTAAAACTTCAAGAAAAAGAGGAGAGGTGGTTGCAATTAATGGAGTTAGATGAAAATTGATGAATTATTATGAGAGAGCTCTAAGGGTTGTAAAAAATACTCATTTGGATGAAATAATAAATTTAATTCCAAATGATAATAAAGAAATTTATTTTATAGGTGGCATATCAAGGGCTATAATACTTGATGAATACTATTCAAAAGATGTTGATATTGTTATACCTGATTTTGATGAAAATTTAGTAGAGAGCTTATCTAAAAAATACGAAATTAATTATTTTCCAAGCTATAAAAGTATTGCCATAAAAACTGAAGAATTTGAATATCAAATTAATTCTTTTAGAAAAGATATTCAGTCAACGGGTAGACATTCTAAGGTTGCTTCAACTCAAAGCCTAAAAGAGGACTCAGAAAGAAGAGATTTCACTTTTAACTGCATCTACATCAATCTTTTAGGGGATGCTGTTGATTTTTATGGAGGTATCGACGACCTTCATAATTACTATTTAAGATTTATATTTGATCCAATAGATCAGATACAGCAAGATTATCTTAGAGCCATTCGCTATATTCGATTTTTATCATTATTCAAAGAAACTAAAACCAAGCAGTATGATGTTGATAGTCTTATTTTATTATCTAAAAATATAACTGAATTTGTTAAAATAAAAAAAATAACTCAGGAATTTAATAAAATTCATAAAATGCCATATCCTGAAAATACCCTGAATTTTTTAAAGTCACACAAGGAGTTAAATATTTTTTTGGACTATATAAAATTATAATTGTGAAATTATCTTTGATGCTACTATTGCAACTGATGTAGCAAGATTTAAGGATCGAGTTTTTGTATTCATAGGTATGGTTATTTTTTCTTTTAAGGTTTTATGAATGTTTTCAGGTACCCCCGATGTCTCTTTGCCAAAAAGTACTACATCACCATACTTAAAATCATAATCATAAAAACTATTATTGGTTTTTGTTGTTGCTAAGATCAGTCTTTTGTTTTCATTTTTACAATAAATCATAAAATCTTCCCAGTCGTTATGAATATTCAGATCACAATGGCTCAGATAGTCCATAACTGCGCCTTTAAATCTTTTATCCGTCATTGAAAAAGACAAAGGCTTGATGATATGAAGAGGAAACTCAAGGCAGGCAGCAGTTCTTATAATAACACCTACATTTTGCGGCATGTCGGGCATATAGAGACAAATTGCAAATTTATGCGTCATGATGACTACTACTTATGCTACATCTTACTAATAAAATCTATAAACAAATATTTAAAACATGTCTGATAAAAAAACACCTAGAAGAGATTTTATAAAACTTTCTGCTATGACGTTGGGTGGGGTAGGCGCAGCAAGTTTAGCAATTCCTTTTATTTCCAGTATGAATCCTGGAAAGGATACGCTTGCCTTAGCATCTACAGAAATTGACCTTACCCCTCTTGAGGAGGGCCAAAGCTTAACAGTTATATGGAGAGGTAAACCTGTTTTTATCAAACATAGAACAAAAAAAGATATTGAAGATGCTAAAAATACCTCTCTTGCTGATTTGCCCGATGCAGAAGAGGACTCTGCGCGTGTTCAAAATGATAAATGGCTAGTCGTTTTAGGTGTATGTACTCATTTAGGATGTGTGCCATTAGGTCAAAAAACTTCAGATACTAAAGGTGACTATGGCGGATGGTTTTGCCCATGTCATGGTTCTCACTATGATACCTCAGGTAGAATTAGAAAAGGTCCTGCTCCTACAAATCTCCCTGTACCTCCATATGTTTTTTTGACAGATAACAGAATAAAGATTGGATAATATTTTATGAGTTCAAGTGACCCTCAAGGCTATAAAAAAACATTAAACTCCCCTTATACTGGATTTAAAGGTTGGATCGACTCCCGACTCCCACTCGTTCGAATGATGGAAGCCGAATACCTTAAATTTCCAGTTCCTAAATCTTTAAATTATTTTTGGTCATTTGGTGGAATAGCAATGTTTTGTCTTATTGGTTTAATTTTAACCGGAATTTTTTTAGGTTTTCACTATAAACCTTCTGCTGATGATGCATTTGACTCTGTTGAAAGAATTATGAGAGATGTGAGTTTTGGATGGCTGATAAGATATTTACATGCAAACCTAGTATCGTTCTTTTTTATTGCTACATTTATTCATATCTTTAGAGCCTTATATTTTGGATCATACAAAGCTCCGCGCGAACTAGTTTATATCTTTGGCTTAACTATGTTCATGTTAATGATGGCTACAGCATTTTTGGGTTATACTCTTCCTTGGGGGCAGATGTCATATTGGGGGGCTACTGTAATTACTAATTTATTTTCTGCAATTCCAGTAATTGGAGACGCCATATTAACATTACTTCTTGGTGACTTTACAGTTGGTGATGCAACCGTTAACCGTTTTTATGTATTGCATTGGCTTTTAGCCTTTGCGATTGTAGGCTTAGTTGTCTTTCACGTTATTACACTTCATATGACGGGTTCTAATAATCCAACTGGCTCAGAACCTCAAAGTTGGGATGAAACTGTTAGTTTCCACCCATATGTTACAATTAAGGATTTAAATGCAACAATATTCTTCTTTATAATTTTGGCTTTCATTCTTTTTTATTATCCAAATATTTTAGGACATTCAGATAACTACATTAAAGCTAATCCCATGGTTACTCCTGCTCATATTGTCCCTGAATGGTATTTTTTGCCTTTCTACGCTATCTTGAGAGCCATTCCTGATAAGCTTGGAGGTGTTTTAGCAATGTTTGGTTCAATTCTTGCATTAGGATTGTTGCCTTGGTTAGACACATCTAAAGTAAGATCATGTCTTTTCAGACCAGTTTGGAGATATTGTGTTTTATTATTTGCGATAAATTTTTTAGTCTTAATGTACATGGGAGGTAAACCCGCAGAGGGAATTTATGTTTTAATCTCAAGAATTGGAACAGCATATTGGTTTTTATTCATTTTTGTTTTAGCCCCCTTAGTCGGCTTTCTAGAAACCCCACGACAACCTTTGAGTATTAGTAATTATCTAAGAAGTAAAAAAGCTTAATATGAAAAAATTATTTTTTATATTATTCTTTCTGTCTAGTTTTAATGTCTTTTCTGCTGGATCAAAGATAGATATCCCCAAATATGATTGGTCATGGAAAGGTTTTTTTGGAACTTATGACCGAGCCTCAGCTCAACGAGGTCTAAAGGTATATAGAGAAGTTTGTGCAGGCTGCCATTCTATGAATTATTTATCATATAGGAATTTAAGCGATCTAGGTTTTAGTGAAGATCATATCAAAGTCATTGCTGCTGAAAACCTAATTTTAGATGGTCCTAATGATGAAGGAGAAATGTTTGAAAGAGATGGATTACCATCTGATAAATTTGCAAATCCATACGCTAATGATAAAGCTGCAAGGGCTGCTAATAATGGTGCTTATCCTCCAGATTTATCTCTAATAGTCAAAGCTAGACCTAAAGGTGCTGATTATGTGAAATCGTTATTACTCGGCTATGTTGATCCACCAAAAGATATGACTATTCCAAATGGTCAACACTACAATAAATATATGGCAGGTAATTTAATTGCGATGGCATCCCCTTTATCAGATGGCCTAGTTGATTATGATGATGGAACTCAAAATTCTATGGATCAAATGACTACTGATGTAACTACCTTTTTAGCTTGGGCCGCTGAGCCTAGTTTAGAAGATCGCAAAAGAATGGGATTTAAAGTTATTCTATTTCTAGTGGTATTATTCATCCTTGCTTATATTTCAAAACAGCAAATTTGGAGAGACGTCAAATATTGAGTTAGACGTTAAATAAGAAGTGCATGATGTCCCCATCTTTTACTTCGTATTCTTTTCCCTCAAGTCTTAACTTTCCTTTTTCTTTTGCCCCAGCTTCTCCCTTATGAGAAAGATAGTCATTAAATGAAATTGTCTCAGCTCTAATAAAGCCTTTTTCCATATCACTGTGAATAGTCCCTGCAGCACTGGGAGCTAATGTTCCTTTGGTTATAGTCCAGGCTCTTAATTCTTTTTCACCAGCAGTAAAATAATTTATGTAATTGAGGATCTCATATCCTTTTTTAATTACCCTTTTTAAACCTGTTTCTTTTAATCCCATACTTTCTAAGAAATCTTGTTTATCCTTAAAGTCCGTTATTTGAGATATTTCTGACTCAATCTTTGCACTAATCAAAAGCACTTCAGAGTTATTTTCTTTAGAATATGTATCTATTTTTTTTGTGAATTCATTTCCGGATAAAGCAGAATTTTCATCAACATTACAAATGTAAACTACAGGCTTTGTTGAAATCAATTGATAGGTATTTAAATAATTTATCTCTTCTTTATCTAAATTTCCTAAAATCTTTTTTTCATCAGAAATTAACTGGATAGCTTTTTCAATTATAGAAACTTTCTTTTTATCATCATCGGTTTTTTGCATTTTTTTTAACTTTTGGTGATTTTTTTCCAATATATCTAGATCGGATAATGCTAGTTCGGCATTGATAATTTGAATATCCGATAGAGGGTCTATTCTATTTTCCACATGTTGAATGTCATCATCTTCAAAACAACGAACTATATGAAACAATGCATTAACAGATCTAATGTGCGATAAGAAGGCATTACCAAGACCCTCTCCTTTTGAAGCCCCTTTTACAAGACCTGCTATATCAACTATCTCAAAAGCAGCAGGAATTATTTTTTGTGGATTGCAAATATTTGCTATTTGATCAAGTCTTTCATCAGGTACTTTAACTAAAGAACTGTTCGGATCGATAGTAGCAAAAGGGTAATTTGCAGCTAATGCTTGTTCATTTTCACACAGAGCATTAAACAATGTAGATTTTCCAACATTAGGAAGGCCAATAATTCCACACTTCATTTAGATGCCTAAATTTGATAGGTGTTTAGAGATAAATATTTGTGAAAAATTTAGATAAATAATTTCAAAGAGTGAGAGTAAGTTTTTCTTTTCAACCTCTTTGAAATTTCCTAAAACATGTTTTGTAACTTTATTTTTATCACCAGGATGATCAATTCCAATCCTTAACTTCCAATAATTATCACCAATTTTACTAGTAATACTTCTTAGGCCATTATGGCCAGCATTTCCACCAGAATGCTTAATTTTTATCTCTCCTAATTTTAAATCTAATTCATCATAAAGAACAAAAAGTTCATCATTTTTATTCAATTTTGTTGTCTTTAAACTCAATACTCCTAGACCTGACTCATTCATGTAGTTCTCAGATAGGGCTATCTGACAGGAAGTTCCATCTATTTGAAAAGTGCTTGAGAGTTTATAGTTTTTAAATTTTTTTAAACTTAGGTTAAATTTTTTAACCAAAAAATCTCCCAAAAGGATACCAGCATTGTGTCTATTATTTTTATGTTTAAGGGTGGGGTTGCCTAGACAGTATAAAGTAAGCATTAAGACAGACTATATTATTCTGCTGCCTTTTCTTCTTTCTTTTCTTCTGCGTTTTCTTCTTCTTTGGTCTCTTCTTCGGCAGCTGGTTCAGGCTCTTTTTCAACTTTTGGTGCCTGGATAGTAGCAAGCATAAAATCTCTTCCAAGAATGGTAGGTTTCATTCCTTCACCTAGGGTAATAGAGCTTAAGCGAATATCGTCACCAATTTCTTTACCTTCCAACGAAATTACAAAGTTTTCAGGAATATTATTTGCAAGACAGCTTAGTTCCAATTCTCTTCTCACTACATTTAAAACACCACCTTGCTTTAAGCCAGGTGAGAGCTCTTGATTAGTAAACTCAACAGGAACAGAAATAATAATTCTGGTTTTTTCATCAACTCTTTGAAAATCAACGTGGATGGGATTATTTTTGACTTTGTGTCTTTGTATGCTTTTAACAACCACAGCTTCTTTTTTGTCACCTATTTCAACCTCGAAAATTTTTGAGTAAAAACCACCTTCCTCAAATCTTTTTTTTAGCTGAATAGTCTCAACAGCAACCATTAATGGATCTGCGTTTCCTCCATAAATTATAGATGGAATAAATCCATCTTTTAGGTAAGGATTCGTATTTCCTTTTTTTCGTTCTTTTGCGGGTATGTTTCCACTAATTTTCATAGGCTGAGTTTATACAATAAATTATTTAATTAATCAAATAGAGATGAGATAGAGGACTCACTATTTATACGCATAATTGCCTCACCAAATAAAGATGCTACAGAGATATATCGCATAGATTTTGGAACTTCAAAGGTTGGTTTAATTGAATTGGTACAAACCATCTCCTCTAAGGCAGAATCATTAATATTATCAAGGGCTTTTCCAGAGTAAACACCATGGGAACAGTAACCATAAACATTAGTAGCACCTTTATCGATCAGTGCATTAGCGGCATTGCAAATAGTCCCTCCTGAGTCGACTAAATCATCAACAATAATACATTTTTTACCTTCTACAGAACCAATAACATTCATAGCATTAGAAACACCTGGAGCGTCTCTTCTTTTATCAATAATTGCAAGATCAGCATCTAATTTTTTTGCAAAAGACCTAGCTCTTAAAACACCGCCCACATCAGGAGAGACAAAAACCAGATTTTTATCTCTTTTATTTTTTTTTATGTCGTTAATAAAAAGATTGGAGGCATAAAGGTTGTCCAATGGTATATTAAAAAAACCTTGAATTTGACCTGCATGTAAATCCATTGTTAAAACTCTGTGAGCACCCGCAGTAGTTATTAAATCAGCTACAAGTTTTGCAGATATAGGGGTTCTTGGACCTGTTTTTCTATCTTGCCTGGCATAACCAAAGTAAGGAAGAACGGCAGTAATTCTTTTAGCAGAGCCTCTTTTTAGAGCATCAATTGCAACCAATAATTCCATTAAATTATCATTAGCTGGAAAAGAGGTTGATTGGATTAAAAAAACATCTTCGCCTCTTACATTTTCACCAATTTCTACAAAAATCTCTTTATCTGAGAATCTTGTCATATTAACATCTGAAAGAGCGTTTTTTGTATAAGAGGAAATTTCTTCAGATAGTTCTAAATTACTATTGCCAGAAATTATTTTCATGGATTATTTGGTTATATATTAATTTGATTTTCAATCAAAACTTAATTTATCGTAATCAAGCTTATATTTCTGCCATAGTCATCCCAATTTTTTTTTTTACTTTCTCTAAAACTGAAATAATTGCTATCTAAAAATGTATTTTTTCTGACATCTTTTATTTTTTTAATACCTTGTTTAGATAATATGTATGAAGCTAACTTAGGTAAATCAAAGTAGAGCTTTGAATTATATAAAAAACTAAATTGTTTATAATTATCTGGTAGGTCTTTTATGAAGTTCTCTGTAACCTCATAAGACATTTTTCTTATACAAGGTCCAATAACAGCAGTAATCTTTATATTCTTAGATCCTAAATAGTTCATTTTATTAATTGTATTTTCAATAATTCCTCTTATTAATCCTCTCCAACCTGCATGACAAATTCCAATATTATTTTCATTATTATCATAAAAAATAATCGGTAAACAATCGGCTGTCGTAATGCCTAAAATACAATTTAAATCGTTTGATACTAATGCATCACAATTATAATTTTTTTGATTATTTGATACAATAATACACTTATTGGAATGTGACTGTGATGGTAAAATTAAATTTTTTGGAGTATTTGATATTTGTGTAACTGCTTTTGAAATATTTAATTGAATGAGATTAGAATTATCCTTAGATTTCAATCCACAATTTAAAGATTTATATTTACCTTTAGAATAGCCATTATTCCTTGTAAAAAATTTAAATTTTATTTTTTTGGTCATTTTTTATTTTTTATAAAAGGAAATATTATAAAAAGAACCACCCATATCATCAAATTTTTTTCCTTTAATTAATTCTATAGCCTTCAAAGTTTCTTCATTGTTAGTATTTTGAAATTGTTTAGGTAAAAAATTATTTATCAAATCTTTTTGAGTTGAGATTATTGGTTTAAAATTTATGAAAAAACTATTTATTAATTCAAAATTTACTCCAAATGAATAATCAACATTTTCAAATTGCTCAAAAAAATTTACTTTTTCATGATTAGAAATTAATCTGAGTGAATTTTTTTTTGAAATTTTCTTATACCCATAGTCTGTAGCGCTAAAAAAAAATGACCCATTAAGGTTAATCTTTATTTCTTCAAGAATATTTATAATTAGATTAGAATGTTCTAATATATCCCCATCCTTGAAATCATATGAGCAATAATATTCTTTTAAAAAATCTGATAATAAAGAATGTTGATATATTAGTTTATATAGGTTTTGATCTTTAGTTATCGCTATTTCATAAAAAGCACCTTTTTTATATATAAATTGTTTCGACCCTATGGCATCAAAAAATTCATTTGAGTAAATGAATAGTATTTCATCATTTTTTTGGTCTATCTGTGAAGGGCTCTCATAAATGTTCACTTTATTACTAAATTTAGCGGCTAATTTTTTTTGAAAATATATACTTTTTTCAATAAGTGTAATTTGACTAATACTGATGTGATGAGACCTAAGGAAATTTATAACATCTTGAGTTAAGGTTCCATTACCTGGTCCTAGCTCTAATAAATGTACTTTTTTTGGATTTGGAAATTTCTCAAGAAATTGATTACAAACGGTATAACCAAATAATGGAGTAATCTCAGGAGAGGTAATAAAATGACCTTTAATAGATATTTTGTCATCATTTTCAGCATTATAAAAACCTTCACTGTCAAAGTTAGAAATTTCAATAAAATCTTGAATGCTAATTGATCCTAGATTTTTTATAATTTGATCTACTTTTGTTTGAATTGACATTTATAAATAAATAATAATCCCAAAAATAATATTGGAATTGAGAGTAATTGACCTTGTGAAAAAATTTCATTTTTCAATCCAATTTGACTATCTGGCTCTCTTATAAATTCAATCATAAATCTACTTAAAGAGTAATTTAATAGAAATAGTCCTGTAATGACCCCCTGTTTTAGTCTCTTAGAATAAAATAAAATTATTAAAACAATTGCTGGAACTAATCCCTCGAATATCGCTTCATATATTTGGGAAATATGACGATAAAATTCTTCATTAGGATATTTTATACTTATGAAAAAATTTGTCTGTCTTCCCACTAGTTCTTGATTCATAAAATTAGAAAGTCTTCCTAGAAAAATTCCTACAGGTGCACAAATGCTTAATAAATCTGAAATTAGCATAAGAGATAGTGATTTTATTTTACTGAATAGTATTGTTGTCATTATCACACCAAAAAGAGCACCGTGAAAAGACATGCCACCTTCCCACACTTTGAAAATTTCAACTGGATTTGATATATAAAAATTAAAATTATAAAAAATTATATATCCAATTCTTCCACCAATAATTATCGATATGAATTGATAGAAAAAAAGATCATCTAATACCTTTTTATTTAAATTAAAGTATTGTAGATTTTTTTTTGCAAATAAATAAAAATAAATAAAACCAAATATATACGATAAACTATACCATCTAATGCCAAAGCCTAAAAAAGTAAAAGCCACAGGACTCAAGAAGTCTGGATATTCAAACACTCCCAAAAGTAATAATACAAGTTATGTATCGAGCAAAGATAAACTTTATTCCAAGGCTTCTAATTTAGTTTATGGTTTCTTAAATATTTATGAATTATGTGGTTATTTAAAGTCTGATTTTAGTCGTTTAAAAAAATATTTTCCAAAAATCAATAAATAGGGGATAAATTACTCACAACTTTATACTATATATAGTATATTCAATATTAATGAATGTGATATATATAGTGTATGTCTAAGAAAAACATTGATTCTGGCCCAATTTCTCATTTAGAGGCAATTTTTAACGTTAAGCAAGAAAGTGCAAAAAATAAAGGATACGAAATTTCACTTCTAACTGAGATACATGATCAAAAAGTAATAATGGACTTTCAATGGATCAAAGATCTCAATGTTTTAATCACCTCATTTAGTATTGATAATTATGAATATAGTTTTCTAACTCATCATATTAATAAAATTAATAATAATTTGATAATCGGTACTCTTAAACAAAATACAAATAACAAAATTGTTTATAAACATAGCCTTCCCATTGCTGGTCAGTCCACAACAGAAGATATTAGAATTTATCTTGAAAATATTCTTTCAGAATTTAATCACCTTGTATCTGTATTATTGAAGGGTGATAAAACTATTCAACAATCATATAGTCTTATAAACCAAAAAATCGTTGGCCACGCGTAAGCCTCAAATACTTTTTATTGGCTATGGTCATTTAGCCAAATCTTTATTATCTTCAAATTTACTTAAGAACTACCATATTCACTACATAAATTCTAAAAATTCTATCTTTTACGTCAAAGATAAAAAAACTCCAAAAAAATTAGATTATAATTACGATTATATTTTTTTACTCATAAGGCCAGATGTCTTTAAAAAGATTGGAAAAGACTTTTTAATCTTTACTGAAAATAATCCTACTATTATTTCCTGTATGGCAGGTATTTCAATAAATTCTATTTCTCAAACACTTAATAGTAAAAAAGTAATAAGAATTATGCCAAATGTTATGGCAAAAAAATCTTTATCACAAACTTACGTATATTCTAAGAATAAAAAATTACTTAATAGTAATTTTAAAAATTTAATAAAGTCTTTTGGCTCTGTTATATTTGCTAATAATGAAGATGATATTAATGTAGCCACTGCAGTTTTTGGCAGCGGTCCTGCATTTATTGCACATATAATAAATTCTTACATGATTGCAGCTAAAAAAATATCACATAAGTCTAAAATTAAAGACATTGAATTAATAGAATTATTTCAAAATGTCTTGGCATTAAATAATAATTCTAGAGAATTAGAAAAATTTGTAATGTCTATCGCAAGTAAAAAAGGGACTACACAAGCAGGAGTAAATTATTTAAAATCTCAAAATATAAATAAGATGATATCCACTACTTTGGATAGAGCTTATAAACGTGCTAAGGAAATAGGTAATGAAAAAAAAAGTCCTAAATAAAGTCTTTTTGAGTCAAATCAATAAAATAGCTCATTCTAGTAAATTATTTACCCACTTAAAAAAATTTAATAAGGACTACTCTAATTTCGATATTTTTATTGACGATTTTGAGATTTTTCTTGCAGATAAGATTGACATTCCATCTAAGGATCTTTCCTCTAAAGATAGGATATTTGAAGGAATAATTTTAAGACTAGATTATTTGCTAGAATATAAAAATCTTGTAATAAAAATTTATTTAGAATCTCAAAAAAATCCAAAATATTTTTTAACAATTAATAAGTATTTAACTAAATATTTTAAAAATTATTTAAAATCACCTTTAGAGTATACAACTGCATACGCAATATATATATATGCTTTTAATATTTGGATCGAAGATACTAACGAAATGGATAAAACAATGGCAGCTATTGGTAATTCCTTTGAAGGTTTTAATAAAATTAAGACTTTTTTAAATCATAAATGATAACTTTTAATGATTTCGAAAAAATAGATATCAGAGTTGGCACAATAGTACAAACTAGTGTCAATGATAAAGCAAACAAAATAAGCATGCTTTTAGTTATTGATTTTGGTGAGTCAATTGGGCTTAAAAAAACATCTGCTCAATTAATGCAAAATTATAATCCTGATGATTTGCTTGGTAAGCAAGTTGCAGCAGTAATAAATTTTCCTCCTAAGCAAATTGGAAAAATGATATCAGAGGTTTTAGTTTTAGGTTTTCCAAATGAAGAAAGAAATCCTATTTTAATTATGCCATCACAAAAAGTACCTAATGGTGGAAAGCTTTTTTAATATCAAGTTATTTCTAGAGAAATAATTACTTTTAGCCCACCGTAGGATGATTTTTCAAAATTTAACTCACCATTGTTAAGTTTGATCAATTTTTGCACTATCGATAATCCTAATCCTGTTCCTTGATTGAGTTGTTCAGCTCCTTTGGTAAAGGGCTTGACCATTTGCTCCTGAGATAAGTTAGTACCAGGTCCATCGTCTTCTATAGTTATAATCCATTTAGTTTCAGCAAATGATGATTTTAAATATATATTTTCTGCAAATTTTTTAGCATTATCTAAAATATTGATTAATGCACGTGATATTTGACTTTTTCTCACTAATACAACATTATTTTCATTTGTTAAAATCTTTAAATTTAAATAGTTTTTTGATAAATCCTCAATCAAAGTTTTAGTTAATACTTCATCTAGGTTTTCATTTTTTTCATTTTTTATGAAATCTAAATAGTGATTCAACATCAAATTCATCTCTGAAATATTTTTGTAAATAGAGTCTTTAAGTTCTAAATTTTCTAATTCTTCTATCATTAAATTAATACGAGTAAGGGGTGTTTTTAAATCATGGCTTATTCCCGCAAGCATATTTCTTTGATTGTCCAATGTGCTATTAATATTATTTTGCATATTATTAAAGTCACTTATCAAGCCTCTTACTTCTGATGACCCACTCGGCTTTAAATTTGGAGTCTCTACTCCTCTACCAAAACTTTTCGTAATAATTCCCAATCTTTTCAAAGGTTGTATTTGCTTTTTTATGAAAAAGTATGAAATTAGAGATAAAATAAGACTAATAGCCAAAGTCCAAAGGAAAAAACCACCAACCGTTTTTGTTTCAACTCTTCTTTTAGGTATGAGATAAAAAATATCCTTAGTTAAAGTATCATAAAAAATAAAATATTGATCATTCTGAATGGATACAAATTTACCTGGAATTTGACCTAAGGATTGTCTTATTCGTTTTTTGAAAATCCAATTTGATATTTCATAAGTACCTGAAAGGTCAAAATTATCTGTTTTAATAATTTCTAAGACATTGGCATATTCATTAATTGAATCTGAGTTTTTAGTGAGCTCTAAAATTTTTATTTCATTTGAAATAGACTGAGCGCTTCTTTTTAGAACTAAGTCCCAGTGAAGCTCAAAGAATATAATTATTCCAATTATTTGTACTAGAACAATAGGTACAGTAATTAAATAAACAGAACGAACTAAAAGACTGCCTGAGAAATTACTCCATTTAAACATTATAGAAAAATTTTATATCCTTTTCCATGAACTGATCGAATTAAATCATCTAAGTTGCATTCTTTTTTTAATTTAAGTCTTAGCCGAGAAATTTGCATATCACCACTCCTTGACAAAAAATCGAGACCTAATTCATTATTTAATAGGTCTCTGGTAAGAAATTGATGTGAGTTATTAATGAGAAGTTTGAGTATTTTAACTTCATTGCTTGATAGGCTTATTTTATTACCTTTGAATTGTAACTGCTCTTTTTTTAAATCAAATTCTGTGTCTATTCCAAGTTTAACCGTATCAGCAGATTGTTTTTTGAGTATATTTTTTTTGATTTTTAATAACAGTTCTCTTGAGTCGAAAGGTTTACCTATATAGTCATCTGCGCCAAGCTCTAATCCTGTTACGCGATCATCAACATTACTTAGGGCTGAAAGAAAAATCACAGGAGTGTTAACTCTATCTTTAATATGATCTCTATAGAAATCTAAGCCAGTGCTATCTGGAAGCATTACATCTAAGATAATTAAATCGAATATAAATAATTTTAATAGTTTTTCTGACTCACTAATATTATTCGCTTTTGAAACTATATAATTATTATTTTTAAGTAATTTTTCGATAAGAATTTGAAGGCTTTCATCATCTTCAACTAGTAATATATGTTGATCGTTAATCAAAGTGACTCAATTATGTTAATAAATCCTGCCATATTTTTAGGATCAGTTTTCTGAAAAATTTTTATAATTTTTTTATTAATACGGTTAATCGTTTTTTCAATAAGATCATTTCCATGATCCGTAATCATAATCTTTTTATCACTACTTTTGATGATATTTTTTTTGATTAGATCTTTAATAATGAGATTAAGATTTTGTTTTTTGATATGAATTTTATTTGCAATATCAACTTTTTTATTAAAGCCCTTTCTAATTTCTAATAAGACTAATAATTCATTGAATGTTAACTGATATATCTCACAGCATGTTTGAATTTCTCTTTGTAGTGATTTGTATGAGCGATGTAATCCTAGGATAATTTCTAGGATATTTTCTTTTTTAAAATAAAGAGTATCAGCAAAACTTAAATTCATTAGAAGCGATTATAATTATATTGTGAATTGAAATAAATAATATTACATTATTTCGAATTATGGAAATAATCCCTTTTGATAAAAGAATTGGTTTCATTTGGTATAATGGAGAGTTTGTTGAATGGCAAAATGCAACTACTCATGTATTAAATCATGGCCTACACTACGCTAGCTGTGTTTTTGAAGGTTTAAGAGTATATGGTGAAAAAATTTTTAAATTAGAAGAACATACCGATCGTCTTTTTCATTCAGCCGAAAGAATGGGAATGATTATTCCTTATTCCAAAGAAGAATTAAATTTTGCTCAAGAAGAGACAATAAAAAAAATGAATATTAAATACGGTTATGTCCGCCCTGTCGCTTGGAGAGGTAGTGAGATGATGGCTGTATCTGCACAAAAAAATAAAATTAATGTTGCTGTTGCAACTTGGGAGTGGCCTAGTTATTTTTCTAAAGAAGATCGATTAAAGGGAATTGCTTTACAAACAGCAATATGGCGAAGACCATCACCTGATACAATACCCACTGATGCGAAAGCAGCAGGTTTATATATGATATGCACTCTTAGTAAACATGAAGCAGAAAAGAATGGTTATAGTGATGCTTTAATGCTCGATTATAAAGGAAGGGTAAGCGAGTCAACAGGTTCGAATATTTTTTTTGTGATGAATGGAGAAATTCATACTCCTATCCCTGACTGTTTTCTAAATGGAATTACTAGAAAGACAGTTATTGATTTAGCCAAATCTCAAAATATCAATGTTGTTGAGCGAGAAATTTATCCTGATGAGATAAAAAATGCTGATGAAATATTCCTAACCGGCTCTGCTGTCGAAGTCACACCAGTTGGAAAAATAGATGATCAAACATTTAATGTGGGCGATATTACGAAATCTATTTCTGAGCTCTATATGAAAACTGTAGATCCAAACTATGCTGATTAATTAGTTTTAACTATATTTGACCACTGTAAAAATTTATCTAAATCTTTTTTTTTAAATTCAACAGCTTCCTGATTTTCACCAAAGATATTAAATTTCCAAAATGCTACATTTGCTTTTAAGTTATCAATGACATATTCACATGCGCTTATAGAATTGGCCCTGTGCTTTGATGAAGTGATAACCAAAACTATTTTTTCACCAAGACCTAAAGATCCAATACGATGAACGATATTACATTCAGTAAGCTGCCATTGTTGAATTGCTTGATTGCGAATTTTTGTTAATTGTTGGTGGGCTAAATCTTGATAGCACTCTAAAAAGATACCATCAATTTTTTTTTTATTTTTAAGAATGTCATCTCTAACGGTCCCTAAAAAAAAACTATAGGCTCCATTTTTCTTTGAACTTATTTTTAAAAATTCTTCTTCAAGATTAAAGTCTTCATTAGTTATTTTAATCATCACCCACCTGTTACAGGAGGTAATAAAGCAATAACATCACCATCTTTAAGAATTATTTCATGATCCTCAATCTCACTAAGATTTAGAAAAAATTTGATACTTGAGTCATCAAATATCTCCTTAAAATAAGGATGTTTTTTTATCAAAATATTTGAAGCAGTTTTAAAAGAAGTATTTTTTTCAAAATCAAACTCTTCAGACCCTTTTTTCAATTTAACTCTAATCCAAGAAAAATATTTAATTGTAATTTTCAAATATGTTTAAGTCCTTTGGCCATATACTTATATCCAGATAATAATGTGATAATAGCTGCTATCCAAAGAGTTATAAGACCTAAATTCCATAAAAAGTCGTTGAGTTCAAAGCCCAGACTAATAATTAATATTGAAAGGCTAACCATTTGAAATGTTGTTTTATATTTAGCTAACTTACTGACAGGCATATCTGTGTTCATTTTCGCTAGAAATTCTCTGAGTCCGGATATAGCAATTTCCCTAAGTAAAATTACGATAGCAGGAATAACATGTAAGTTTGAAATCACATTTGTGTCTACTAATACAACTATAACAGAAGCAATTAATAATTTATCTGCAATGGGATCTAATAAAGCTCCTAGTTTTGAAGATTGATTCAATGCTCTTGCTAAGTAGCCATCAAAATAATCAGATATAGATGAAATTATAAAAAGTCCACCGGCTAACAAGACAATATTTGGATTTTCAGAAAATAGGAGATAAAGAATTATGGGTATTAATACTATTCTGATGAATGTAATTATATTAGGTATCGTATAAATTTTAGCCATTTATTTTATCTAATATATCCTGAATATTTTTCGAATTTAATCCTTTAATTTGAATTAGTTCGTCGCGTGTAGCCTGCTTTAAATTTTGCACATTTCCAAAAAAATTTATTACCCTCATTTTTTTAATTTTCCCAATTCCTGAAATTCCATCAAGAAAACTTGTTTTAAGTGAATCAGACATTCTTTTCATACTATTTTTTTTTGATAAATTATGTGCTTTATCTCTCATTTTTTGAATAAATCCCTCAATTTGAGGAACTTCTTTTAAAGAGATATTTCGCTCCTTTGATGTGTGATATCGGTCAAAGCGAAAATCTCTTTTATAACCTTTACTTACTCCAATTAAAAAAATGTCTTCTTTAACGCCATTTTTTTGAATGATGTCATTACAAATCTTTAAATAAGGAAGACCCCCATCAATTATAATAATGTCAGGAAGGACCTTATCATCTTTAGAGAATCTGGCTTCAAAGACTTTTCTCATTAGATCAGCATCCCCAAACTTTTTTAAATCGTAGTCTTTAAATTTGTAAGTCCTTGAGTCCTTTATACTAAACCCATCCTCATTGAAAACGACATAGGAAGAAACAGCATAATTATTGCCAAAGAAACTATTATCATACGCTTCAATTCTCTCAATAGGATAATTAATTTTAAAACGATATTTTAACAATTCTAAAATTTCATTATTATTTTGATATTTTTGTTTTTGTAAAAGGACTTCTTTATCATTTTTCTTAAGAGCTAATTTAGAAATTTGCTTCATACCGGGTATCGAGTTTTTTTTTATAATTGTGTCTATTTTATAATTATCATTCATAATTGATTTTAATTCAGAATATCCAATTATTTTTTTTGATAATATAATCTTATTAGGCCTAAAACTTTTTAAATAAAATTGAATGATTAAAGATGTAGCATCAATATCATCTTCAACTTTCTCAGAATAGTAAATCAAATTACCTCCTAAATATCGACCATAACGAATAAAGCCTATGAAAATAGAAAAGTAATCTTTATCATTAATATGAATGTAATCATAATTTGCATCTTGATTCCCAATCTTAACTTCTTCTCTTATAATATAATTTAATGACTGAAGACTATCTCTTATTTCTGCTGCTTTTTCATAATTTTCATTTTTGCTAAAAAAAATCATTTGTTTTTCTAGTTTGTTAAATATTGATTTCTGATTCCCCTGAAAAAACTTGATTGTATCATTTACTTGTTGTTCATAATCTTGTTGATTGACATATTGCACACAAGGTGCTGAGCACTGCTTTAAATCAAAAAGCAGGCAAGGTCTTTTTCTATTTTTAAATTCTAAATCAGAACAGCTTCTTAATTTAAATGACTTTTGCAGTATTTTTATTACCTTATCTGTTTTCAGAGCAGAGGTAAAAGGACCAAAAACGCGATCATCTTGATGAAAATCATTTCTAAATCGAGTTAATCTTGGGAAATGACCATTTGTGATTTTGATAAGAGGAAATGATTTATCGTCCTTGAGCCGAATATTATATCGAGGCGAAAATTTTTTAATTAATAAAGCCTCAAGAAGTAAAGCATTTCTCTCAGACTCGGTTAGCTCAAAGTCAATATTAACAGTTTGAGAGACCATTTTTTGAAGTCTTCTGGGAAGTTTTGGAAGATTCCCATAATTAGATAGTCTTCTTTTGATATTAATCGCTTTACCAATGTAAATTGGAATATCTTTTTTATTTTTGAAAAGATAGACACCTGATGTTTTTGGGGCTTCTTTTATTCTATTTTTGAGAATTTCCAAGCCAATCATATATGTATTTTACAGACATTTTAAGAATCACAAAAAAATTATTTTGTAAATTACTTATAAAAATCTAATCGATCAAAAATAACTTTTGTGATAACCTTTACTTAGTCAGATAGTTATTCTCTGTAAACGAATACACAGGTAATGGTATTCCCTGAGACGAATACCTCTATTATAGGAGGTTAGAATGACTCAAAAACATAATCATTTAATCGTTAGAGCTGATATTGGTTGGTGTCCTAAAGAAGAGGATTTAAATAAGATCTCTGATTGGATCAGAGCCCTAATTAAAAAAATTGATATGAAATTATTAGCAGGTCCATACACTACTTACGTCAACGAAAAGGGTAATAAAGGCATGACTTCAGTTGCAATTATTGAAACTAGTCATATAGCATTACATATATGGGATGAAAGTAATCCAGGACTGATGCAATTAGATGTTTATTCTTGTGCTGATTTTTTACCTAATGATGTTTTTAATCAAGTTAATTTAATGTTTAAAACGATTAAAATGGAGTACAAGTTTCTTGATAGAGAAAAAGAATTAGTAGAGGTTAATTTGTGATTATTGGTGTTCCAAAAGAAATTAAAAATAATGAGTTTAGAGTTGGTTTAACTCCTCAAAGTATCGAAACATTAATAGATAATGGTCATGAAGTCATTGTGGAGTCTAATGCCGGTATTGGTTCAGGGTTTTCTGATGAAGATTATATTAATATTGGTGCAAAAATATTTAAAACACCCAATGATATTTATGAAAAATCAGAACTCATAATCAAAGTCAAGGAGCCTCAATTAAGTGAAACTCAATTATTAAAACCCAATCAAATTCTTTTTACCTATCTTCATTTAGCTTCATCAAAAAATTTAACAGAACAGCTTTTAGAGAGTAAATGTACATCTATTGCTTACGAAACTATTACAAGTGACTCTCAGGGACTGCCATTGTTAACACCTATGAGTGAAATTGCAGGACGTTTATCTATTCAAGCTGGAGCTAGGTGCTTGGAAAAACATTCAGGTGGAAGTGGAATTTTACTTGGGGGTTCTAGTTATAGCCCACCTGCAAATACTTTAGTCATTGGTGGAGGTGTAGTTGGGTACAATGCTGCATTAATTGCAGATGGAATGAAATCTCATTTGACTATTTTAGAAAAAAATAATGAAAGAATTGATTTTTTAAAAAATGAATTTCCAAAGGCTCAAATTCTAAATATTGATGATATTAATATGGAGGATATTGTTTCTGAATATGATCTTATTGTTGGAGCAGTATTAATACCAGGAGCTCAAGCACCTCAAATTATTCAAAAAAAACACCTTCAATTAATGAAACACTCTTGTGTTATGGTTGATGTTGCAATTGACCAGGGGGGATGTTTTGAGACAAGTAAGGCTACTACTCATGAAGATCCAACGTATGTAATTGATAATGTTATTCATTACTGTGTTGCAAATATGCCAGGAGCTGTTCCAAGAACTTCAACAATTTCTCTAAACACAGCAACATTACCCTATATTCAAAAATTAGCTAACTCAGGTATTGAAGCATTTTGCAAAAATTCTGCTCATCACTTAAACGGACTAAGTACTTATAAAGGGATGTTGACATATAAACCTGTAGCAGATTTGTTTAAACTTACATATTCTTCTCCAATTGATATTTTTTGAATAAAAGCACTCTTCCAGAACTAATATCTCCATATTTTTTCTTAAATGAAAAATTTTATGATGAAGTTAAGCCTGCAAATTTTCCAAATACAATAATAAGATATAGAAATATCAATTTTAAAGAATTTTCAAATATTGACGATCAAGAGTGGATTAATTTTTTTGCTTTATTTGAACATAAAGAACTGCCATTAAAAAAGAATCTTGCCATGAAGTATCATGGACATCAATTTAGAGTATATAATCCTAATATTGGTGATGGCAGAGGCTTTACGATTGCTCAATTTTATAAGAATAAAAAACTTTATGATTTAGGAACTAAAGGGAGTGGTGTGACTCCATACTCTAGAGGTGGAGATGGACGATTGACGCTTAAAGGAGGTGTAAGAGAGGTATTGTGTAGTAATTACCTCGATGCTCAAGGTGTTAGCACTTCTCAATCATTATCATTAATTGAAACGGGTGAAAACCTCATTAGATCCGATGAACCTTCTCCAACAAGATCAAGTATTTTAGTTAGAGTTTCCCATTCACACATAAGAATAGGTACTTTTCAATATCATGCTTACCATCAAGATCATGATAGTCTGGAATTATTAATAAAATCAGTGGGTAAACATTATCTATTCCTTGATGAAAAAAACAATAGTCCTCTAAACTTTTTCAAGAGTGTTGTTAAAAAATGCGCAAAACTTGCTGCATCTTATCATATTTGTGGTTTTGTTCATGGGGTTTTGAATACAGATAACATAAATATTAATGGAGAAAGCTTTGACTATGGGCCGTACCGATTTTTAGAAAAATATGACCCTCACAAAATAGCAGCATACTTTGATCACTCAGGTTTATATAAATTTTCTAATCAAACTGATGCAATTTTTTGGAACCTACAACAGTTAGCTTCAATAATGACTATTTTCTTAGAAGATAATCCAATTGTAAATGAGTTAAAAAAATATGTTAACTACTATAATGAAGAAGTTATTAAACTATTTTATGAAAAACTATCACTTCAACCTAGTGATGATTATGAGAGTAATCAATTATTTCTGAATAATTTTTATCAAATTTTAAGTCAGTATCCATATATGTATGAAGAAATTTTTTTTGACTTTAGAGGTGGACGACAGAATCAAAGATTTAAAACTGAAATTAAGGAAAAGTATAAAAATCATGACTTAGAAAAGATTTTTAGTAATCAAGAGGCTATATCAAATTTTAATTCTCTTGAGTTCTACAAGCCAGAGACCTTACTTTATGAAGAAATTGAAAAAATTTGGTATCAAATTGAAAAAAATGATGACTGGTCATTGTTTAATAAAAAAATCAATAGTATAAATGAATATAAGAGAATAGTTTCAAAAAATGGATTGGGATAAATTAAAAATTTTTCATAATGTTGCTTTAGATTTAAATATATCTGAAGCTGCCCATAAAATGAATATAAGTCACTCCTCTATTAGTAGACAGATAAGTGCGCTAGAAAGAGAGCTCAGAGTTTCACTTTTTAAAAGACATGCACGAGGTTTGACATTAACTGAACAAGGAAAGATCCTATTTAAAACCGCACATGATATTTTTGGCAAAATTGCCCTAACAGAGGCTCAATTAACTGAGTCAAAAGAAAAACCCACCGGCCCTTTGACAATAGCTGCAACTGTAGCCTTCGGTACAACTTGGTTAGCTCCAAGAATTAATAAATTTACAAGTTCATACCCAGATATAGATGTCTCTATAAGAATTGAGAATAAATATACAGATTTATCACAGGGAGAAGCAGACGTAGCTTTAAGACTAAATGAACCCAAACAGGTAGATTTAATTAGACTACCTTTATACGCTTTTCAATTTAGAATATATTCTTCACCAGAATATATTGAAAAACATGGCATTCCTAAAGATGATAGCGAACTAGTCAAACATAATATTATTGCTTTTGGCCATGATGTTGAACCATCTATCCCGGATGTAAATTGTATTTTAGATTTCCTCCCCAAAAATAAAAAATATAAAAAACTATTTATATCAAATATGTACGGTGTTATGCGTGCCATTAGTGGTGGTGCAGGCATCGGTGCTTTACCAGAATACATGAAGACCTCTAAAAATAATTTAGTACCTATTTTGCCAAATTTGAAAACACCAAAAGCAACAATTTACTTCACTTACCCTCCTGAGTTAAAGGGTTCAAAAAAAATTGAAGCTTTAAGAGATTTTTTGGTTCGTGAAGTTAATAAAGAAAAAAAGAATTAATCTCTTCTAATAAATTTTTTATTACAATAGTTACAGACCACTTCCTGATTTTTATCAATTTTAAAATAAACAGCTGGATGACCTAATTCTTCGTTACCTCCATCACACATTACCTTATCTGTTTTTGGAGATACATATTCGACATCAATTTGATTTTTAGATTGATCGCTCATAATGATACAAGTTCTGCAATAAGATTAGTATATTTTTTAGGATCATCAAGGTTTTCTCCTTCCATTAACTTTGCATGATCATATAGGATTTCACTAAATTTATCTTTTTGAGATTTTTCAAGAGATTTTACTTTGGATACTAGAGTGTGATTGATATTAATTTCTAATATTCTTTTTTCATCAGATATATTTTGATTATTAGCTGCCATTAACTTTTTTAAATGCATATCCATATCATTTTCATCAGCAACTAGGCAGGAAGCACTTGTTGTTAACCTTTTTGAAACTTTAACATCTTTTACTTTATCTTTAAGAAGATCTTTAAGATATGCAACAAAATCTAAATTCTCTTTAGGTTCTTTTATATCTTCAGATTTGTCAGACTTTTCTTCTATATCTACTTCACCTTTTGTAATGGAAGTGAATTCATATTCTTTAAACTTCATTTTCATAGGCATCCAGAATTCATCAACTGGATCTATAATTAAGAGGACATTAATATTTTTGTTTTTAAATAACTCCATTTGAGGAGAATTAATTAAATTTTCCTTATTTTCACCAGAGATATAGTAAATTTTCTTTTTCTCATTTGAAAAATCTGAAATGTATTCATCAAGAGAAATCATCTCATTTTTTTCAGAACAATGAAAAAGAGTGAATTCAAAAATTTGATCATGAAAGTCATTAAATTCATAAAGTCCTTCTTTAATAACCGGTCCAAAGTTTTTCCAAAATGAAAGAAATTCATCAGGTTTTTTTTTCTTTAATTCACTTATTTCTTTTAAAATTCTTTTTGTAATTGCATTTGAAATTTTATTAATAACAGCATTATTTTGTAATATTTCTCTTGAAATATTAAGACTTAAATCCTCAGTATCAACAACTCCAGGAATGAATCTAAGCCAAGCTGGAATAAGAGACTCGAGTTTATCTGAAATAAAAACTTTGTTTACATAGAGCTTTAATTTGTTCTTTCTATCAGGATGATATAAATCTTGTGGTTGGGACTTAGGCAAGTAAAGCAGGGCAGTATAGTTTACAACTCCCTCAGCTTTGAAATGAATAGTTTTCAGTGGATCATCATAAAAATTTGAAATTTGATTAAAAAAGTTTTTATAGTCCTCTTCTTTAATTTTTGATTTATCTTTTAACCATATTGCTTCTGCAGAATTAATTTGTGATTCAACTTCTTTTTTGTCTTTTTTTTCTTTATCGTCTTCTTCTGATGAGACAAAAATAGGGAAAGGGACAAAATCAGAATATTTTTTAATTATTTCTTCAATACGATATTTACTTAAAAACTCACTCTCGTCTTTTTTTATAGATAAAACGATTTCAGTTCCGTTATTATTATAATTTGTTTTTTCAATTGAGAATGTTCCTTTGCCATCTGAAGTCCATAAGAAACCCTCTTGACTATTATATTTTTTGGATCTTACTACTACTTGATCTGAAACCATAAAAGAGGAATAAAAACCAACTCCAAATTTACCAATTTGATTAATGTCTCCTTTTTTATCACCCATCTTCTTAATAAAATCCTCTGTTCCAGATTTGGCAATGGTGCCTAAATTAGATTGCATATCTTTTTCATCCATTCCAATACCATTGTCTTTAATTGTAATTGTTTTGTTTTTTTCGTTTATATGAACTCGTATTTCAAATTGTTTGGTCTTTTCTACACTGGAGTCTGTCTGGCTTACATAACGAAGTTTTTCACAAGCATCAGATGAATTAGAAATTAATTCTCTTAAAAATATTTCTTTCTCTGTATAAAGTGAGTTAGCTACGATATCTAACAGTTTTGAAACTTCTGTTTCAAACTTAACAGTTTTCTTTTCCGCTTGTTGTTTAGTCATTTTTTTCTAATATTCCTTTATAAGTTATGTTTACCAATGATAACACTGAGTGTTCTACAAAAATTTCAATCATTTCACAAAATAAATTTGATCAATGGTTAATAAAACAGTCAATATTTAATAAAAATTGGTGTTTATCAAATAATTTCAAGGGTGAAAAAGGAAAAATCCTAAAGATTCCATATGATGATGGCCGTTTAAAAGAGGTTGTAATTGGAGAGGGAAAAAATGCTGATTTATCAGGGATCAGTTCATTTTCTTCAACAAATATAGGTAATTATTTCAGCTTTCTTAAATATTCTGATTCTTCTGAAACAGATGTTCAAAAAGCATGGATTTGGGGCCAACATCAATTAAGGCATAAAACTTCTCAAAATTCTTTATATGTAAAAGATAAGGATAAAATTAAATTTTTAAATCATTACTCAAAAGCAACAAAACTCTCATTGGACTTAATTAATATGCCAGCTAATGAACTCAATCCGTTAACATTTAATAACATTGTCAAAAATCATAAGCTATTTTCAAAATTTTATTTTAAAAAATATACAGACTCTCAAATTAAAAAGCTCTTTCCTCTTACTTACGCAGTAGGAAAATCATCAAATATTCATCCACAATTTTTACAAGTCTCAAATAAAAAAATTAATAATAAAGATCAACCGATAGTTATTATTGGAAAAGGAGTTACTTTCGATACAGGAGGAGTCAATATTAAACCCGGGAATTCAATGAGAAATATGAAAAAGGATATGGGGGGCGCCTCTATAGCCTTATCATTATTTTTATTATCGTCTTATTTATTAAAGAAAAGTAAAATTGTGCTTCTTATCCCTGCAGCAGAAAACTCTATTTCATCTAAGGCAATGAGGCCAGGAGATGTATACAACTCTCGATCTGGAAAATCTATTGAGATCTCTCATACCGATGCTGAAGGAAGATTACTACTAGCAGATGCTATGGAATTGGCTAATGAATTAAATCCATCAATAATAATTGATTTTGCTACTTTAACTGGTGCAGCTAGAGTGGCGTTAGGTGAGGATTTGCCTGCTTACTTCTGTAATCATGAGCCTACTATAAAAAAAATTGAAATGTTAAATAGTAGAAAGTTAAGGTGTTGGAGATTACCTCTATTTAAAAATTATAAATCTAAACTTCAATCTAAAGTAGCTGATTTATGTAATGCATCGCTTGATGGAATGGCAGGTTCAATAACCGCAGCATTATTTATTGAGGAATTTATTTTATCACCTAAAACTCCATGGGTTCACTTTGATACTTATGCATGGTCATCAGGATCGATGATTTCATCAAAAGGTGCAGCGCTCCAAGGCCTTGATATTATGAGTGATTTTTTAAATGAGAATTTCTCATGATAAAGTTTTTATTAATTTTTTTTCTTTTTTTAGCTGGTTGTGTTACTGATAGGTCATTTAATCAATCAAATATTTGCGATATTTTTAAAACAAACCCCAAATGGAAATTATACACTGAGAATACAAAAGAAAAATGGGGTGTTCCTGTCAGTCTACAATTAAGTTTTATCAAGCAAGAATCTTCATTTCAAAGGACAGCAAGACCACCAAGAAAAAAGGTTTTAGGCTTCATACCTGGTCTTAGGGCCTCAAGCGCTTATGGGTACAGCCAAGCACTTGATGGTACTTGGGAGGAATATAAAATTTCTACAGGTAATTCAAATGCTGACAGAAAAAATTTTGAAGATGCTAGTGATTTTATAGGTTGGTACATTGATGGTTCATATAGACTTTTGAAACTCAATAAAAGTGATGTTTATAATCATTATCTTGCTTACCATGAAGGCAGAGGCGGATATCAAAAAAAATCATTTAATAAGAAGAAATGGCTGTTGGATGTAGCAAAAAAAGTTGAAAGACAAGCTAAAGAGTATTCAAGCCAAATTAAAAAATGTAACTTTCACAAGAATAGTGTTTTTTAAATGTTACAAAAATCTGATCTTATAAATTATTTTCATTCAAGCTTTACAGATAAAGATCACAAAGGAATAGGTACCGAGCATGAAAAATTTATCTTTCATTGTAAGAATAAAAAAAGAATTGAATTTGATGGCGAAGTAAGCATTCAAAACTTATTTAAATTTTTACTAAGTAAGGGCTGGCAAAAAAATGAATATAATGCTTACAATCAGTTAATTTCACTTTCTAAAAATGGAGCGAGCGTAACCCTTGAGCCTGGATGTCAATTAGAACTATCTGGGAAGATTTTAAAAAATGTCCATCAAACATGTACTGAAACCTATGAGCATCTAAATGAATTACAAGAATATGCTGAGCAAAATAATCTATGTATTATTGGTATGGGATTTGATCCCATCAGTGATTTAGATAGCATTAATTTTATTCCTAAGGATAGGTATAAAATTATGAAAAATTATATGCCAAAAGTAGGTACTAGAGGCCTAGATATGATGACAAGAACGTGCACAGTTCAGGCAAATTTTGATTATTTTGATAATGAGGACTTAATAAAAAAATTTGTTGTTTCCAATAGAATACAACCAATTGTTATGTCTTTATTTTGCAATTCACCATTCAAAGAATCACAAAAAAATAACTTGTTGAGTAACAGAATACATACTTGGCAAGATACAGATGGTGAAAGATGTGGAATAAAAACTAATTTCATAAATAAAAATTTCTCTATTGAAGAGTATGTAGATTATGTTTTGAGTGTTAAAAATTATTTCCTTAAAATCAATGGAAAGCATGTAGACACAACTCAATATAGTTTTTTAGAATTATTAAATAAATCTACAAATGATAGTAACCTAAATGACTACAGTCTTTCAATAACCGACTGGATTAATCATCTTTCAACTATCTTTACAGAGGTGAGGTTAAAGTCTTATATGGAAGTTAGAGGAGCTGATGCTGGTAAATGGGAGATGATTTGTGCCTTACCAGCTTTTTGGACAGGAATTCTTTATGATGAAGAAAATCTAGAGACGTTATGGCAAGAAACACATAGTTGGTCTTATGATGAAATTTTAAACTTATATAACAATGTACCCAAATATGGACTTCAATGTGAATTCATGAAAAAGAAAGTATATATCGAAGCACAAAGATTACTTGAAATTGCAATATCAGGTTTAAATAGAAGGGCATATCTTAATTCTAATGGTCAAGATGAAAGTATTCATTTGGATAAATTAAAAAATATTATTAAAGATCAAAAAACTCCTGCTGATGTCTTGATAGAGGAGTTTAATCAGTCCCAAAATCTTAATTCATTGTTAAATCAAAGGTATTATTAAATTATGAAATTTTTATTTCAGATGGATGACCCCAAGAAGATAAATATATCCGAGGACTCTACATATATGATTATTAAAGAGTCTTTGAATAGAGGAATAGAGTGTTTTTATAATGATCCTAATTGGGTTTATGCTGATATTAATCGTAAAAATAAAATCAAATCTCATATTTTTAGAATTTTTTTAAAAGACAATGGGACACTTACTTATGATATAAAAAATAAAATAAATGTAGATCTAGAAAATTTTAGCGCAATATTTATCAGACAGGACCCTCCTTACGATATGAAATATATTTCTAATACATATTTGCTAGAAAAATTAAAAAAACCAATGGTTATTAACAATCCCTCAGAATTAAGAAATTTTCCAGAAAAACATATTATGATGAACTTCCCTGATTTAACTCCATCAACAATTATTTCCTCAGATGTGGAAGTATTAATAAAATTTATTGAAAAAAATAATGAGGTTATTCTCAAGCCTGCTTATGGTAATGGAGGTTTAGGAATAGTAAAAGTAGACGCTAGTAAAAGAAATCTTACGAATTTTTTATCAAAGTATATAAATCAATTCTCAAATAACCCAATTATCGCACAGCGATTTCTAAAAAATTACATAAGAGGGGATAAAAGAGTCATTTTAATCAATGGAAATGTTAAAGGTTCAGTTTTAAGAGTTCCAAAAAAAAATAGTATTAAATCTAACTTCCATGCTGGTGGATCAGCAGTTAAAACATCATTAAACAAAAAAGAGAAATTGATATGTCAAAAAATAAAAAATTTTTTAATAAACAAAAAATTATATTTTGTTGGAATAGATATAATTGATGGTTTTCTGACCGAAATAAATATTACCTCTCCAACGGGTATTCAAGAAATTAATCGTTTGGATGGTGTAAATATAGAAAAAAGTATTATTAATTTTGTATTAAAATCATTGAAGTAAGTTTTCAAATAACTTATTTATATTTTTTTGAATTAATTCTTCCAAGGGTTTACGAACAGTCCCATCTGGTATGACTCTTTCGTAGGAATAACTCCCATTTTCATATTTAATTATGAAATCATCTTCATCAATTATATCAAATAAAGTAATTTTGAAATTTGACTCCATGTATTCTATTTTTCCAAAAAGTACTTTGCCATCAGTAGATTTAAAAGATAGATCATTTAATACAATTTTATTTTTAGAGGGATTTTCAATGTTTGAATTAATAATAATTTTTTTATTAATAAATGAATTTGATAGTGTGCTTAATAACTGATTAATTTGTTCTAAATCTTCAATATCTTGAGATAATAATTGCATAAACAATACAAGTGCAAGTTCATCCTCTGAAATATTGATTTTAATCTCTCCATTTATTGAACCCTCTAAATCAGTGAAACTTTTATCAGATACGTAACTTGGAGATTTAATTATCAGATTCAAAAATCCATTTAGCCTTTCAGTTTTTAGAAAATTTTGATCAATACTTGATAAATTAATATTCTCTAAAATTATATCACCTGTGAATTTGTAATCTGAAATTCTTCCAACAATATTCCCAACTTCTTTATCTTCTTGGTGAATGATAATCTTATCAACTAAAATAGATTTATCTTTGAAATCAAAGAAAAGATTACCAGATAGCTTATCGTAGCTGTAAGTGTCAAGATATTTTCTAAGACTTTGTTGATCTAAGTTATTTAAAATAATTTCTAAATCAGAAGAGGTAATTTTTTCTATCTTAACATTAAGGAATGTTTCATTTAAGTTTTGTAAGTTTAAATCACCTGCAATTACTATTGAAGGTTCATCTTCTTTTAAGATTTCTAAATTTGAAATTTCTATATAAGATCCTGATATAAAACCATCAAAATTTATAATTTTTCCAGGAATTAGATTTATAGTATCTGATAATTGAGGGAAAAATTGTAATAATTTTGACTTTTTTAAATTGAATAATTTTAAATCAAAATTTTGCTCATAATTATTGCTAAGATTTATACTACCTGAAGTCTCTAATACTGTTTCTTTATCATTTAAAGTTAGTGAATTTATAACAAAGTTATTATTTTCAATTGTGCCATCTAAATCAAATTGATCAAATTTAAAATTTGGAATATTGATATTAGGTAGGAGAGTTTGGGTAAAATTCATTATTTCTTTAGAGGATGGCGAGCTAACTTGAATTTTAAAAACACTATTATAAATATCTAAGTTACTGATATCGCCAATTAAATTAATTTTAGTTAGAAGTTTAGATAAATATTCAATATTATTGATTTCAATTTTATTTCCTTGTAATGAAATATCAAATTTATTTATTGTACCTTCAGGTAATTCAGGAAATATATCTATTAAATCGAAATTTTTAACAATCTGTAATACAGTCTTTGAAGAGA
This sequence comes from alpha proteobacterium HIMB59, assembly GCA_004321805.1. Classification (GTDB taxonomy): domain Bacteria; phylum Pseudomonadota; class Alphaproteobacteria; order HIMB59; family HIMB59; genus HIMB59. Next base: position 99,535 of record SGZV01000001.1, read on the forward strand.
GGTTGTCTGCAATTATATTCAAATCACTATTGAATATATTTTTTATATCGATTGAGCCCAAAATACTTAATTTTGCATCATCTTCGGTAATCAAATCAAATTTTTCAAATACTAGATTGTCATAGGAATACTCACCTTTAATATTAAGAGTTGCAAAACTAATTTGTTTGAAAAATTTTTGATATTTTTTATCTAAAAGTAAAATTAATTCATTAACATCAAGGCCATCAATTGAAAAAGATAACTTTTTTAATTTTTCATTTTGTAATTGAAAACTAAATTGAAATTCAGCCCCTTTATAAATAAAGTTATTCGATTTAATTTCAGTAAATTCTTTTTCACTTAAAATTTCTATTTTAAGGTTTTCAATTACATCCTCTAGTAAGACAGAATTATTAAAAAGGTCAGTTTCAATATTTTCTAAAGTTGTCTTAGAGGATGTAATGTGAATATTCTCATCATTAAAAAGGGATTTAGATAATTCTGTATATGAAGAAAAAATATCCAACTTAATGGAAGGATGGGTTATAGAAAAAAAAGAGTCTAATAATTCAATTTTTGGAGTAGGAAGTAACAAAAGAGATTGCGCTTCTGCACCGTGAAAGGATATATAACCTTGGGTTTCTGATTGAATTCTTTCATTAGTTAAAGTTGAGATAGGAAGTTTTATAAAACTTAAAGAAATTAATACTACAATCAGTAGTAATGCTAAAATAGAGAGTAATTTTGTTCTTTTCATCAACTATCGATTTTACATATATAAATATGAGAAGTAAGTTAAGTAGCACAATATTAGTGCTATTGATAAGATTTTTCCAGCTAACCTAAGCATAATTATTGTGAAGAACATTAAAGATGTTAATAAAAATAGCCATTTGTCTATCATTGTTAAAAGAAAGAAGTAATTTATTTCACTATTCAAAAACACAGCAATTAGCGTGATTCCAAATATATTGGCTATATTTGATCCCAAAATATTTCCAATAGCTAAATTATTTTGCTTTTTTACTATTGAAATGATAGTTGCAATTACTTCAGGCAAAGAAGTTCCAAAAGCAACAACGGTAATTCCAATTGTTGTCTCTGCAACTCCAAATAATTCAGTTAAATTTTTTGCAAATTCAATAAAATAACGTGAGCTAAAAAATAGAACTAAAAATGAGAAAATTATTTTAAGGGCCAGTAGATAAGAGGGTTGATTATTTACGATCGTTGAAGAAATTTCTTCATCAATAGGTTTTTTAAGTTCATAATAAAAAAAAACAATTAATAAAAAAATAAATACAATTGCTAATTTGATATCAATTGTGATATCAAAAATTATCAAAAAAAAGAAAAATATTGAAAAAATTAAAAAAAATAAAAATGTACTCTTATCTTGATCTAGTATTTTTAATTTAGATATTGGAAATAACATTATACCTCCAACCAGTAAAATATTAGCTATATTACTCCCAATTAAATTACCTGCCACAATTCCTTCAGATTTAAATTGCAATGCTTGAAATGTTGCAGCGAATTCAGGTAGTGATGTACCTATTGCAATAATGAAAATTCCTACAAATATATCTCGAATTTTGTATTTTTGAGCAATAGCTATTGAATTTTTGATTGCATAATTACATGACCAAATCAAGATGGCTAAGCTGAAAGCTATTCCTATAAAGTTCTGAATAATCAATTAATACCCATTTGATCTTTTTTAATTTTTCTTATTTCATCTCTATACATTGCTGCTTTTTCAAAATCTAAATTTTCTGCAGCTGATAGCATCTTTTTTTCTAATTTTTGCAAATGTTTTTCAAATTTTGATGGGCTCAAATCTTCTTTTTTAGTTAAACTTACAGTATATGTATCTTTTTCATAGATGCTTTCAATTATCTCTCCAATATTTCGTTTAACTGATTGAGGTGTGATATTATTAATCTTGTTATATTCGATTTGCTTTTGTTTTCTGTATTCTGTCTCCTCTAAAGCAGCTTGAATACTTTTAGTTTTTATATCTGCATATAAGATAACTTTACCATCTACATTCCTAGCTGCCCTGCCAATAGTTTGAACAAGACTAGTCTTAGATCTAAGATATCCCTCTTTATCAGCATCTAATATTGCAACGAGACCACATTCAGGTATGTCTAGTCCCTCCCTAAGTAAATTAATACCTACAATTATATCTATCTCCCCCATTCTAAGAGATCGAATGAGCTTAATTCTATCAATGGTATCAACATCAGAGTGCATATATTCAACTTTATAGTTCTGTTCTTTCAAATAGTTAGTGAGATCTTCAGAATTCTTTTTTGTTAATGTGGTAATTAGAGCACGATTTTTTTTACTTAATGTTTTTTGGATTTCCCCCATCAAATCCTCAACTTGATTTACTGTTGATCTAATTTCACATTCAGGGTCAATTAAACCAGTTGGTCTTATAATTTGTTCGACATAATTATGCTCTACTTCTTCCAATTCCCAAGGACCAGGCGTAGCTGATAAAAATATTGTAGATGGTCTCATCATATCCCATTCTTCAAACTTTAAAGGTCTATTATCCAAGCATGAAGGTAGACGAAATCCATAATCTGATAATGTTGTCTTTCTTGAACGATCGCCTAAATACATGCCTTTAATTTGGGGAACAGTAACGTGTGATTCATCTATTATTAAAAGTGCATTTTCAGGAATAAATTCATATAAAGTTGGGGGAGCTTCTCCTGAGTTTCGTCCACTTAAATATCTAGAGTAATTCTCAATTCCTGAACAAGTACCCGTTGCTTGAATCATTTCTAAATCAAAATTCGTTCTTTCTTTTAATCTTTGATGCTCTAATAGTTTTTTTTCTTGATCAAATTCTTCTAACCTTTTCTTTAAATCATTTTTAATTTCTTTAATTGCTTTCTCTAATCTTGGTTTTGGAGTTATATAGTGACTATTGGCAAAAATTTTAACTTCATCAAATTCTTGAATGAATTCTCCAGTCAAAGGGTCGAATTCTTTTATTTCTTCAATCTCATCTCCAAAAAAACTAACTCTCCAAGCAATATCTTCCAGGTGCGCTGGAAATATATCAACTCTATCTCCCGTAACACGAAACATCCCCCTTCTAAAATCAATATTATTTCTTTTATATTGAAGGTCGACTAATTCTCTCAAAAAATTCATTAAATTAATTGATTGCCCTTTTTTTATTTCAAGAGTCATTTGAGAATAGGAGTCAACCGCACCAATTCCATAAATACACGATACACTTGCAACTATTATTACATCATCTCTTTCCACAAGTGATCTTGTTGCAGAGTGTCTGAATCTATCTATCTGTTCATTGATCGATGACTCTTTTTCTATAAATGTATCTGATCTCGGTACGTAAGCTTCTGGCTGATAGTAGTCATAATAGCTAACGAAATACTCTACTGCATTTTCAGGAAACAAAACTTTTAATTCTTCATATAATTGTGCAGCTAATGTCTTGTTTGGCGCCATAATAAGCGTTGGTTTATTATATTTTTCAATAACATTTGCGATAGTGAATGTTTTGCCAGAACCTGTAACTCCTAATAAAACTTGACTTCTTTTATTCTCACTCAATCCATCAACTAATTTTTTAATAGCTTGAGGCTGGTCACCCTTTGGTTGATTTTCACTGACTATTTTAAAAGGCATGCTTGTAGTTTTTTTTAAATAAGTTTATAGATATCTTGGTTAAAAAAAAATGATTTCAAGCAGAGTAAACAATATAAAACCGTCTTTAACAATAGCTACCAATATGAAAGCGCAAGAATTAAAACGTGCAGGAAAAGATATTATTGTTTTGGCAGCTGGTGAACCAGATTTTGATACACCAGATCACATTAAAAATGCTGCTATTAAAGCTATTAATAATGGTTTTACTAAATATGTTCCTGGTAAAGGTACACCAGATTTACAAAAAGCAATTCAAAAAAAATTTAAAGAAGATAATGGTCTTGATTATGATATTTCAAACATCACAGTAGGGGTGGGTGGAAAGCATATTATTTACAATGCTTTTTCTGCTACAGTTAATTCCGGCGATGAGGTAATTATTCCTGCGCCATATTGGGTTAGTTATCCAGATATAGTAATTCTTAATGATGGTGTTCCTGTTGTGGTAGAGTGTGGGGAAGAAGCTGGGTTCAAGCTCAGTCCAGAGGATTTAGAAAAAAAAATTACCAAAAATACTAAATGGCTAATGCTTAATAGCCCAAGCAATCCTACAGGTTCCTTGTACTCTAAAAGTGAACTCATTGCCTTAGGAGAAGTTTTAAAAAAACATGAACATGTTTACGTTCTCTCAGATGATATTTATGAAAAAATTGTATATGACGATCATACTTTTCATACATTTGCGGAAGCCTGCCCAGATTTAAAAGAGAGAACTCTTACTATGAATGGTCTATCAAAATCTTATTGTATGACTGGATGGAGAGTTGGCTACGCAGCTGGCCCTTCAAATGTAATCAATGCAATGAATAAAGTTCAGTCACAAAATGTTTCTTCAACTGCCTCAATTTCAATGGCCGCTTCAGTAGAGGCGCTAAATGGTGATCAAAGCTTTATAAATTCTAATAATGAGTCTTTTCTTAGAAGAAGAAATTTGGTTGTGAAAAATTTAAATGAGACCCCAGGTTTATCATGTAGAACACCAGAGGGTGCCTTCTATGTCTTTGCTTCTTGTAAGGGCATTCTTGGAAAAAAAACAGAAACCGGGAAGGTTTTGGATACCGATGGAGATTTTATGGATTATCTTTTAGAAGAGGTAGGAGTAGCTGGAGTACAAGGTTCTGCTTTTGGTCTAGATGGTTTTTTTAGAATTTCATACGCTACATCAGACTCCATCCTTGAGGATGCTTGCCAAAGAATAAAAAAAGCGTGTTCTAAGTTAAGTTAATTTACTATCAGCAATAATTTTAGCGATACGAAGAGTATTAGTTGTTCCAACTTTACCGAATGGAACACCAGCAGTAATAATTATTTTATCACCATTTTTTAATATTTTTCGAGACTTTGCTACTCTACAAGCTCGGTCTACCATTTCAGTTGAAGATGAAATTTTATCAACGACATCCATAAAAGTTCCCCAAGTTAAAACATTTTGCCTTGCTACTTTTTTATTCGTTGTTAGTCCAATAAGAGTCACATCTGGTCTCATTCTTGCAACACGTAGAATTGATCTTCCTGTTCCAGAAAATGTCGCGATACATTGACATTCAGCAATTCCTGCAACTTCTAGTGCTGCTGTTGCTATTGCTTCCGTTGAAGTTTTAATATGATCCAAATTATAATTTTGAATATTTGATAAATATTTTGGGTCACATTCAACACGTTTAATAATTTTATCCATCATTTCAACTGCCTCTTTAGGATAATTTCCTGCAGCTGATTCAGCAGATAACATTACAGCGTCAACACCCTGAAAAACAGCTGTTGCAACATCTGAAGCCTCAGCACGCGTAGGTGTCGGGGAGTCAATCATACTCTCAAGCATTTGAGTAGCTACGATACATGGTTTGCCAAATTTACGACATGCTGCTACCATTGTTCTTTGATGAATAGGGACATCTTCAGGATTAGTTTCAACACCAAGATCTCCTCTTGCAACCATAATTCCGTCGCTATTTTCAGTTATGGATTCAATTTCATCCATAGCTGATGGCTTTTCAACTTTAACCATAACTTTAAATTTTGAAGGTATAAGTTTTTTAGCAGTAAGTAGATCCTTAGTTGTTTGGATAAAAGACAGAGCTATCCAATCAACGTCTAAGTTTATTGCCAATTCTAAATCTTTTTTATCTTTGGGAGTAATTATTTTCAAATCAAGTTTAGTATCAGGAATGTTTAACCCTTTATTATTAGAAATTTCTCCACCAGCAGTAACTACACATTTAATTGCTTTTGGGGATTTGGATTTTACTTTTAAACGAACCTTACCATCGTTGACCAAAAGTCTTTGACCTATAGAAATAGATTTAAAAATCTCTTTATGAGGCAGATAAACTCTTTTATTGTTTCCATCTTTTTTATCTTGATCAAATGTAAATTCCTGATTTGTTTTTAATTGCTCTTTGATATTTGTGAATTTCCCGACTCTGAACTTAGGGCCTTGTAAATCACCTAAAATACAAATGTATCGATTATATTTTTTTTCTAATTTTCTAACAATTTTTACCTTATTTATATGGTCTTTATGATCTCCATGGCTAAAATTTAAACGGAATACATCCACGCCAGCTAAAAATAATTTTTCGATGTTTTTTTCTGTTTCGCAGGCTGGGCCTAGGGTAGCAACAATTTTTGCTTTTCTATTTCTTAATTTTATTTGATTCATTTAGAAATAAATAAATATCATGATATTAGTAAATTACTATGAGTAATATATCTAAAGAAAATGAAATAATGATCAAAGCAAAAGTTTTAGATCATTTAATACAGCATTTGAGAGAGAGAACTGATGTTCAAAATATTGATTTGATGAACTTAGGTGGGTTTTGTCGAAACTGTCTATCAAAGTGGTATGCAAAATACGCAAATGAGTTGGATTATGATCTAGAATATGAAGATTCAAGAAAAATCATATATGGAATGCCGTATGCTGAATGGAAAGAAAAATATCAAACTGAAGCAACGAAAGATCAATTGAATAAATTTAATGAAAAGGAATAATGTCTGAAACCCTACCTAATTGGAATTTAAAAGATTTTTATCTATCTATTGACGATAAACAAATAGAAAAAGACTTAGAGCTCTTTAAAAATTTTACCTTAAATTTTAGCAACAAGTATAAGGATAAGCTTTTAAGTTTTGCCTTAGATTTTGAAGAAATTGTCAAAGAATATGAGGATGGTAATGAATTAGGAGACAAACTTGGTAATTATGCTTTTCTAATTTATGCAACAAATATGAATGATCAAAAAACTGTGCAATTTTACCAAGGTATTAATGAAAAACTAACTGAAATTTCTTCAAACCTAATTTTTTTTACAAATGAAATAAATTCAAGTTCAGATAATGACTTCGAGGCTTTTAAAAATGGTTCTGGAAAATATAAAAATTGGTTAATCAATTTACGTCGCTTTAAAGATCATCAATTAGATCAAAAAAGTGAGAAAATCTTTTTAGATAAAAACCTTACATCTAATTCATCATGGGTAAGGTTTTTTGAAGAGCAGATAAACGATTTAAAATTTGAAATTAATGGGAAAGAACATAATAGCTCTGATGCTCTTAACTTATTATCTGATCACGATGAAGAGATTAGAAAAAAAGCAGCATTGAGCATTGAGAGTGTATTTCAAACTAATGTTAAAACATTTACTTTTATCACTAATACTTTAGCCAAGGACAAAATAACAAATGATAAATGGAGAAATTATACATCCCCAGTTGAGTCTCGTAATCTTGCTAATAATGTAGAGGGAGAAGTAGTAGACGCTCTCACAAAAAGTGTAACGTCTAATTACAAAAATATTTCTCACAGATATTATGAAATCAAATCAAAATTATTTAATAAGAAGCAACTTGATTACTGGGACCGTAATGCACCATATCCAAATTCACCAAAAAAATTAATTCAATGGGAAGAGGCCAAGGATATTGTTCTTAGGTCCTATGAAAACTTTGATCAAAGTTTTAAAGATATCGTTTTACTTTTTTTTCAAAATAATTGGATTGATGCAGAGTTAAAATCAGGAAAATCACCTGGTGCTTTTGCTGCTTCAACAATTCCATCGATACACCCTTATATCCTAACAAACTTCCATGGTAAAACTCGAGATGTAATGACTCTTGCCCATGAATTAGGCCACGGTTGTCATCAATATTTATCTTCAAAACAAGGTTTATTACTATCCAGTACTCCACTGACTCTTGCTGAGACAGCAAGTGTTTTTGGAGAGATGATGACATTTCGAACCCTTCTTGATGAAAGTGATAAAGATACAAGAAAGTTTTTATTAGCATCTAAAATTGAAGACATGATTAATACCGTAGTAAGACAAATCTCATTCTTTGAATTTGAAAAGTTAGTTCACAACGAAAGAAAAAATATTGAACTTTCCTCTGATCAGATATCAGATTTTTGGATGACAACTCAATCTGAAAGTTTAGGACCTCATATTAAATTATCTGAAGGTTATAAATATTTTTGGACTTATATCCCACATTTCATTCATACTCCTTTTTATGTCTATGCTTATGCTTTTGGTGATTGTTTAGTAAATATTCTTATTCAATTATATGATGAAGGGCTCCCTAACTTTAAAAATCATTATATAGATTTGTTAAAAAGTGGAGGATCCAAACACTATAGTCAGGTTTTGAAGCCATTTAATGTTGATCTAACTAATCAGCAAAGCTGGCAAAAAGGTCTTTCTATGATCTCAGGATTAATTGATGAATTTGAGAAATCTATTTAATGCCCATGAAAGAAGAAAATAATTTAGTTTCAAGAGTTAAGCGTTATTCTCAAGTTACTACATCACTTACCTCTCTCGCCACAAAATTTGCTGGTAAAAAATATTTAAATTTTGATTTAAGTGATCAAAAATATGCTGCACAAATAACAGAAATTCTTGGTAATTTAAAAGGCCCTTTGATGAAAGTGGCACAATTAAGCGCAACTATTCCTGATTTATTACCTCAAGAATATGCTCAAAAATTAGCAGAACTCCAATCTAATGCCCCTCCTATGTCATGGGTATTTGTCAGAAGAAGAATGAAAGCTGAACTTGGAGATAATTGGGAGAAAAACTTTTCTCAATTTGATAAAGAAGCAAGCTTTGCAGCATCTCTTGGTCAGGTTCATAAAGCAGTCTTACAAAACAAAGATAAAGTTGCATGTAAATTACAATATCCTGATATGTCGTCAGCAGTTGAAGCTGATTTAAGCCAACTCAAAATAATTTTCAAAATTTACTCAAGCTATAATAAGTCAATACAAATACGTGAAATTTATAAAGAAATTGAAGCAAGACTAAAAGAAGAACTAGATTATAGATTGGAATATAAACACCTAAAAGTTTTTAGAAAAATTCATGAAAAAAATTCTTATATCAGAATTCCTAATGTATATGAAAAAATTTCTACTAACAGATTACTTGTGATGGAATTTTTGCATGGAAAAAAACTCATTGAATATAAGCAAGCTCCACAAAAATTAAGAAATGAGTTAGCAAAAAAATTATTTATGGCATGGTATTATCCTTTTTATAAATATGGAATTATTCATGGTGATCCACATTTAGGCAATTATTCAGTAGATAAAGAAAACAATATTAATCTTTTTGATTACGGGTGTGTGAGAATATTCCCAGCAAAATTTGTGAAGGGTGTGATTGACCTCTATTTTGCTCTGAAAGAAGATAATAACAAAAAGATTAAATTAGCATATGAAGCTTGGGGGTTTAAAGATATTGACGATAAATTAATGAATGTCTTAAATAAATGGGCCTTATTCCTCTACGATCCAATATTAAAAGATGAAGTTAGACGTATCCAAGACTCTGATAGTGGCATTTATGGGGCTAAAATTGCAGGTGAAGTCCATAAAGAGTTAAAAAAATATGGTGGTGTGAAACCTCCAAGAGAATTTGTTTTTATGGATAGAGCTGCCGTTGGTCTTGGTTCGATATTTATCCATTTAAAAGCTGAAATTAATTGGTATCAATTATTTCATGAGTTAATTCGCGATTTTTCTTTGAAAAAAGTTGAAAATGATCAAAAAAAAGCTCTCAAATCAGCTGGAATTTAATCCTAATTACTTTATAACTCGTTTAAAAATCATACTTATTTAGTAACAACTAGGAAATAACTTTGGTATACAATATACCACACAAGGAACTGAAAAATGATAATCGGAACAATCAAAGAAAAAAAGAAATTCGAAAATAGAGTCTCTATCACTCCAGATGAGGTAAAAAATTATGTTAAATCTGGGCATCAAGTCTTCGTTGAAAAAAATGCAGGTATTTTATCTGGATTTACAGACAAATCTTATAAAGAAGCAGGAGCTAGCATGGCATCTTCAAAAGATATTTTAAAAGCTGCTGATGTCTTAGTCAAAATTAACTGTCCATCTCCTGATGAAGCTAAACAACTTAAATCGAAATGCATGGTTGTATCTCAGCTTAATATAAACAATGAAGCTGACTCAATAAAAGTTTTTAATTCAAAAAAAGTCTCTGCTTTTTCTTTAGAAAGAGTTCCTAGAATAACAAGAGCACAAGATATGGATATTTTATCATCTCAGGCAAACCTAGCAGGATATCATGCCGTTATTGATGCTGCGCAGGAGTTTAACAGAGTACTTCCTTTATTCATGACAGCGGCTGGAAAAGTAACACCTGCGAATGTTTTGGTTATTGGTGCAGGAGTAGCGGGTCTTCAAGCTATTGCGACGGCAAAAAGACTCGGGGCAATTGTTTATGCTACTGATGTTCGTATTGCATCAAAAGAACAAGTTGAAAGTCTCGGTGGTAAATTTGTTATGGTTGAAGATGATGAATCTAAGAATGCAGAAACTAAAGGCGGCTATGCTAAGGAGATGAGTGCTGAATATCAAAAAAAACAAGAAGCTTTATTAGCAGAAACTCTTAAAGAGATGGACATCGTAATATGTACAGCTCAAATTCCTGGAAGAAAGGCACCTCTTATTTTGAAAAAAGATATGCTTGATAATATGAAACAGGGATCCGTTATTGTTGACTTAGCTGTTGAATCTGGAGGAAATTGTGAATATAGCCAATTAGGTAAAGTGGTTTCTAAAAACGGACTTAAAATTGTTGGTCATGCTAATGTTCCTGGAAGAGTTGCAAACAATGCATCAAGTCTCTTTTCAAAAAATGTTTCAAATTTTCTAAAATTAATGAATTTTGAAGATAAAAAGAAATCAGTTATTAACAAGAATGATGAAATTATCAAAGCCACTTTGATTTGCTCAGCAGGAAAAAACTTAATCAAGTAAAGGAGAGATTATGTCAGAAATTTCAAACCAATTAGAAAACTTATCTTATAAAGCTCAACAGCTTGCTGATCAGGCCAATCAATTAGCCTCCACTGTTGTTGAAACATCTGGAGGACATAGTGATTTCCTTATTTTTGGTATTACAGTTTTAGTGCTTGCCTGTTTTGTAGGCTACTATGTTGTTTGGTCAGTAACTCCAGCACTTCATAGTCCTTTAATGGGTGTTACAAATGCAATTTCATCTGTGATTATTGTCGGCGCTCTTTTAGCAGCGGGTCCTATTGACAGTACCATATCAAAATATTTCGGTTTGGTGGCTGTGGGATTAGCCTCAGTTAATATATTTGGCGGATTTGTTGTGACCAACAGAATGTTGTCAATGTTTAAAAAGAAAAGTTAATAGTAGGAGCTAATACATGTCAAATTTATCAACAGTTGCTTATTTAATATCTTCAGTTTTATTTATTTTATCTTTAAGAGGCCTATCACACCCAACTACTGCTAGACGAGGAAATTTCTACGGAATAGTGGGAATGGCTATTGCTATTGTCACTACTGTCGCTAACCCTGGTGTTTTAAGTTATAAAGAAATTGGTATAGCTTTCGTTATCGGTGGTTTAATAGGAAGTATTATTGCTACTAGAATTCAAATGACTGCTCTCCCCCAGTTAGTTGCTGCTTTTCACAGTCTTGTGGGTTTAGCTGCGGTTTTTGTTGCAGCCTCAGCTTTTTATAACCCCAGTGCTTTTAATATTGGTACTGAAGGTAATATTCCTCTTGGTAGTTTAGTTGAAATGGCAATTGGAACAGCAATTGGTGCTGTAACATTTACTGGCTCCATCATTGCTTTTGGAAAATTACAAGGTTTTGTCTCTGGTAATCCTTTAGTTTTTAAAGGCCAACACCTTTTGAATCTTTTACTAGGGTTAGCAATAATCGGCCTAATTGCAAAATTTTGCATTGATCAAAACCCTCAATTCTTCTGGCTTATCGTTGCTGCTTCATTTTTAATTGGTGTTCTATTAATTGTTCCTATTGGAGGAGCGGATATGCCAGTAATCGTGTCTATGTTGAATTCCTATTCAGGTTGGGCAGCAGCTGGTATTGGTTTTACTCTATCAAATAATCTTTTGATTATTACAGGTGCTCTCGTGGGATCATCGGGTGCGATTTTGAGTTATATCATGTGTAAGGGTATGAATAGATCATTCCTAAATGTATTACTTGGTGGTTTTGGTGGCGAGCAAGCTGCTAGCACCGGTGGCGTTAAAGATGATCGTCAAGCCAAACAGGGTAATGCAGCAGATGCAGCATTCATGATGAAGAATAGTAAAACTATTATAATCGTTCCAGGTTATGGTATGGCAGTGGCACAAGCCCAACATGCTCTAAGAGAGATGGGAGATCTTTTAAAAGCAGCAGGAGCTCAAGTAAGATATGCTATTCACCCAGTTGCTGGAAGAATGCCAGGACATATGAATGTTCTTCTTGCTGAGGCTAATGTTCCTTATGATGAGGTTTTGGAACTTGATGAGATTAATAGAGATTTCTCCGAAACTGATGTTGCATTTGTTATTGGCGCTAATGACGTTACTAATCCTGCAGCGAAAACTGATAAGACAAGTGCTATTTATGGAATGCCTATCTTAGATGTAGAAAATGCAGGTCAAGTTTTCTTTGTAAAACGTGGAATGGCCAGCGGATATGCAGGAGTTCAGAACGAGTTATTTTTCCGTGATAATACTTTAATGCTATTTGGTGATGCCAAAAAAGTTTGCGAAGATATTATTAAGGGATTAGAAAATTAATCGAACTTTTTTTTACGCATAAGCTTTTTGAACCTTTTGATTGATTCGGCTTTTTCACGAAGCTTTCTTTCAGAGGGTTTCTCGTAGTTTTTTCTGAGTTTTAATTCTTTGAAAATACCTTCTCTTAAAAGCTTTTTCTTTAATACGCGAATAGCAGCTTCTACGTTATTATCTCTAACTTGTACTTCTATAGTCAATCTAGTAACCTCATAAAGGCGTAAGTTATATATAAATATGAAATCAAAGCAAGAAAAATTAAGCTCCTTATTTATAGAACAAGTTCCTAAATATGGATGGTCTAGAGATACCCTCCTTCATTGTGCTAAAAAACTACGAATTTCAACACCTAATCTAGCACTTATGTTTCCTTCTTTTGAGTATGATGTCTTAAAATTCCTAATATCTCAAAATAATGATTTAGTTACTAAAAATTATAATTCTTTTAACAACTCAAGATTAAATACAAGAGACAAGATTAAAACAATTTTAGAATTAAAATTTGATAGTAACGAATATCTCAAAAAAGCACTCCCTGAAATGTTAAAGTTTCTTCTTCGACCTGGTAACATATTAATGTCAATTAAAATGCTTCATGAAAATAGTGATTTTATATGGAAACTTTCTGGAGATAAATCCAATGACTTCAGTTATTATTCTAAAAGAGGTCTTTTATCTATTATTTATTTATCGACCTTAATTTATTGGCTAAATGATAAATCCACCAAAGGTATCGGAACTAAAAATTTCATTAGCAAGTCAGTTGATGGAATTGTGGATGGAGTTTCTCGTTTAAAACAATTAAGTATGCTTCAAACTTTAGCGCAAAATTTTTTTTCAAGATTTAGTAATTCTAAAACCTCTTAAATAATTTCATTGATATCGTTTATGCAAAATGAGCATGAGTATATATTTACGATGTCTCTATTGTGAAATCCAAACATGAAAGGTATTAAATGAAAAAAATTTTATTTACTCTATTACTAATATTTTATGCAAATCTATCTTTTTCTGAGGGTCACATGCAACCCAACTCATTTGCCGTAGTCCTAAAGGTTCCCGCAGACGAGGTTGCAAAAGTAGAAGCGTTAATTGATAGTCATCATGAGTTTATGCATAGTGATCATCCTCTCTCCGGAGACGACCGTCTAAATGCTTATTCGGTTATTAAAGGATATGAGGTAGTTGATATGAGAGATCCATCGAAAGGATACACGGGGAATGTTTTTTATTTTTTAAGTGAACACTATGAAACACCTATGGGTCTTCAAAAGCATGGTGAGGCTAGTCAAGGTTGGGCCGATTTAAAATCACTACAAGAAATGATGTACAAATATCAAGTTGCTTTGGCATTTCCTGGTGAAGTGATAGCGAAGATGAACAGATAAAATATTTAATTTCTGTGCGGTTTTTAGTAAGCCGCACATTTAAATTTAAAACTTATCTTTCCAGCCTCTCATTATTTCAAGATGCTCAGTCAAGGCTTCAAATGAGACTGCTAATTCATAAACCAAAGTTACCAAAGCTGCTAGCACTAAAACTAAATATAGACCAAAAATTAAAGATGAAATGATGGCAAATTTCATAAGCAAAAATAGTAAACTTGCACATAAAGCTATTCCAGCAAAAAGAGAGAGATATAAAGTATACCTTAATAATTTAAGTCTTTTTTCATAATGTGATAAATGAAAAGAATACTCATCTTGATTGTTGAATTTTAATTTATCATTTTCGATATTTGCTCTTGAGTCTCTGATCAGTTTTGCAAGAGTCGCATACCTTGCAATAACCAAGGTAATATAAATAGTAGAAGCAAAAAACATATTCCCATAAAGAGTTATATTATTGCTAAAAAGTTCGAAATTAGGCATGATTAAATCTTTCTAAGGTCTTGCTGTTAAGCCTCCATCAATAATTAGTTCTGTACCAGTAATATACTCACTTTGATCACTAAGTAAAAAAAGAATTCCCTCCGCTATACCTTTGGGTTGAATGATTTTTTTGATCGGCATAAAATTTTTAAGGTTTTTTTTGGCTTTTGGTATTTTTTTCCATCGATTTTGCATAGGCGTTTCTACAGCACCCGGAAGTATACAATTACTTCTAATGTTATATCGTCCAAATTGAATCGCTAAAGATTTAGACAGTCTTATCATTGCAGCTTTCGAAGCTCCATAAGCATCTTGAGGTTTATCATCCCCCGAAAGAGCATCAACTGATGAAATATGAACCATTGATCCAAACTTATTTTTTTTCATAACAGGTATAATTGCCTTTGATAACAAGACCATAGTTTTTAAATTAATATTAAAAACGGAGTCCCATATTTCTAGGTCTAGATCAACTGCAGAAATGTCTTTCCCAAACCATAAAACACCGGTTGTATTTACTAAGTAATCAATGCGTTTATGTTTTTTAACGAAATTCTTTATTATTTCATTGAGCTTTGTTTGATCAATTAAATTGATTTCATGATAAGTAATTCTTTTATTATTAAAAATCTTGTTAGTAGGTTTTTGTATATCGAGTGCAAGAATGTGAATATTGTATTTAAGCAATAATGAAATTGTTGCTAATCCCATACCACCAGCTGCACCAGTAATAACAGCTGTTTTACCTTTTAAGCTTAAATACATAGAAAAAACTTAAATAATTTATATATGATGTAAACATATCATTTAAAATAAACTCATTGACTTTTTTCACTCAAATTTTCATTATATTTTTATTTTAAACGGGGGAATGTATGACAATACAAAAAACAATTACACCAATTGATAATAGTGTTTATTTAGAGAGGCCTCTAGCATCAGACAATGAAATTAATGTAGTTTTAGAAAATTCCAAAAAAAGTTTTAATTCTTGGAGAGATACTACTATTGATGAGCGAATTATTATTATTAATAAATTTATTGATAATTTATTAAGCCTTAAAGAAGAAGTCTCTAAAGAAATATGTTGGCAAATTGGCAGACCAATATCTCAGTGTGGTAATGAACTTAGAGGCTTTGAAGAAAGATCTCGTCATATGGTAGATATCGCAAAGACATCACTTGAAAATATTCCTGCTAGAAAAAATGAAGAATTTGATAATTATATTTTCAAGTCACCATTAGGAGTAATATTTGTTATGGCTCCATGGAACTATCCAATTATTACAGCTACAAATACTATTGTACCTGCGTTATTAGCTGGCAACTCACTTGTACTTAAACATTCATCCCAAACTCCAAGATGTGCAGAATTAATTCATAAAGCATTCGAGGGAACAGGCCTACCTGAGGGAGTTTTTCAATTTATTCATACCAATCACCAAGCTTGTGAAAAAATTATAGCTGATCCTAGAGTTGCACATGTTGTTTTCACAGGTTCTGTCAGAGGTGGACAAGAAGTTAAAAAATATATTGGAACAAGATTTATCAATGTAGGATTAGAGCTTGGAGGTAAAGATCCTGCGTATGTAAGATCCGATGCTGATTTAAATCATGCAATTGAAAATCTTGTTGATGGTGCTTTATTTAATTCTGGTCAATCTTGCTGTGGTATTGAAAGAATTTATGTAGACCAGTCAATTTATAATGATTTTATTGATGGTTTTAAAGCTATCACTGAAAAATATAACTTAAATGACCCGTCGTTAGAGGATACCAATCTTGGTCCTGTTGTTCGAATGTCTGCTGCAGAATTTATCAGAGCACAAATGAACGAAGCTGAAAAGCAAGGTGCCAAAAGATTAATTGATGAAAGTAAGTTTTCTATAGCCAGAGAAGATAGTTGCTATATTGCACCTCAAGTTATGATTAATGTAGACCACTCAATGAGATTTATGATGGAGGAAACATTTGGCCCAACTGTGGGCATCATGCCAGTTCAAAACTCCGAAGAGGCTCAAAGATTAATGAATGATAGTCCATATGGATTAACTGCTTCGATATGGACGAAAGACCTAGATTTTGCAAAAGATTTTGGCAAAAATGTTGAGACTGGAACATTTTTTATGAATAGATGTGATTATCTAGATCCTGCATTAGCATGGACAGGTGTTAAAGACACTGGAGTCGGTTGTTCTTTATCAACTCTTGCGTTTGATCAATTTACTAGACCTCAAAGTTTTCATTTAAGAAATGTTGGTTAAGGAATCTCGTTAGACTTTATATAGTATTATGTTAGCTTAATCACAATGCCTGTAATTTTCCTCTTGTATGTAAAAGTTATAGATAAAATAACTGATATTATTGGACGGATTACTATGTATACAGTTTTTGCCATGATGGGCATTTTAGTTTTATCATTTGTTACAAGAAATATTATCAATTTTCCTTTGCTTTGGATTATTGAAATGGCGCAATTTATTATGACAGGTTATTACCTTATGGGAGGCGCCTATTCGATGAAAGAGCATCAGCATGTTCGTATGGATTTAGTATATGGAAATCTATCAGATAAAAATAAAGCGAGAATGGATCTTTTTACTAGCGTATTTTTAATATTTTATTTAGTGGTATTGCTTATAGGATCATATAACAGCCTAGTTTACACACTAGAAACAAAGAAAACTCTTTTCTCTGCCTGGAGACCTTATGTTTGGCCCATTAGTAGCATAATGTTCTTAGGGATTTTCTTGATGATACTTCAGACTATTTCAATGGTTTTTAAAGATTATGCAAAAGTAAAAGGAATTAAAATTTAATGTTTGCTGAATATTTTAGTTATGAAGCAATAGCAATTTTAATGTTTTCTACAATGGTTCTAATGTTGCTTACAGGGCAGCGTGTTTTTGGCGCCATTGGATTTGTTGCTGCTGCTGCAGCTCTTTTGATATGGGGTAATGGAGCAGTAGAAATGCCATTCACTGCATCGTGGAAATTATTCAAGTGGTATCCAATGCTCACTCTCCCATTATTTATTTATATGGGATATATGATTTCAGAGTCAGGAATAGCTAACGATCTATATAAAATGTTTCATGTCTATTTTGGTGGAACTAGGGGTGGTTTAGCGATTGGTACAATGTTTATGATGGTTGCAATATCTGCGATGAATGGACTAAGTGTTGCGGGTATGGCAGTTGGCGCAACGATTGCATTGCCAGAAATGTTAAAACGTAATTATGACAAACGGATGATTAGTGGGGTAGTCCAAGCTGGTAGCTCGCTGGGTATATTAATTCCTCCAAGTGTAGTTTTAGTTTTATATGGAATGATAGCCCGACAACCAGTGAGTAAACTTTGGTTAGCTGGATTAATTCCAGGCTTAATCATGGCTACTCTTTTTATTCTATACATATATATAAGATGTAAATTACAACCAGAATTAGGTCCTGTACTTCCAGAAAAAGAGAGAAAAATTCCTTTAATTGAAAAAATTAAGTTATTAAGAGCGGGAATAATTCCGTTTGCCATTTTCTTCGTCATGACAGGACTATTTATTATGGGCATAGCAAGCTTAGTTGAGTGTTCTGCGGTAGGTGCTTTAGCAGCAACGCTAGCTGCCTGGAGTAAGGGTAGACTTAGTTTTAGAGTAATAGAGGATGTTTGTAAAAAAACCTTAGGTGTTTCATGTATGTTCATGTGGATTATTTTAGCAGCACTTTGTTTTGGGGCGGTCTTTGATGGTATTGGCGCCACTAAAGCTATTGAGTCTTTGTTTATTGAAAGATGGAATTTAAGTCCTTGGGGAGTTTTAATTATGATGCAGTTATCATACATCCTTATGGGAATGTTTCTTGATGATACTGCAATGTTAGTTATTGTAGCACCTCTTTATGTTCCTTTGATTATTGCTTTAGGATTTGATCCTATTTGGTACGGGGTTTTATATACTATAACTTGTCAGATTGCATACATGACACCACCTTTCGGTTATAATTTATTTTTAATGCGAGCAATGGCTCCGAAAGAAATTACTCTTATAGATATTTATAGATCTATCATACCTTTCGTTTTGGTCATGTTGTTTGGATTAATTATTATGATGATGTTTCCCCAAATAGCACTATGGCTACCCACAACTATATTGGGTTAAATTAATTTTAAACTTTAAAAAACATACGTTTTAAGACTATAATAGGTATTGGAGGTATCCTTATGTCGACAAAAAATAAAAACAAAACATCTTCATCTTCTAGAAGAGGTTTTTTAAAAAAAGCAGGTTTAGTATCTGCAGCTGCTATAGGCGCAACAGCAGCAAAAGCTCCATACGTTTATGCAGCAACAAATCCAATCAAGTGGAGACTACAAACTTACTCAGGCGCTCCATTGGGAGCTCACGTTGTTCTTCCCCAAATTGAAGCTTTTAACAAAGCCGCTCATGGAGAAATGGAAATTGAACTTTTCTATGCAGACCAATTAGTTCCAACTGATGAGTTATTCAGAGCTATGCAAGCTGGCACTATTGATGCAGTACAAAGTGATGATGCAACAATGGGATCACCAGTAGACATCTCTGTTTTTGGTGGTTATTTCCCGTTTGCAACACGTTACAGCTTAGATGTCCCAGCGATGTTTAGATATTATGGTTTGGATAAAATTTGGGCTGAGGCTTACGGTGAAGTAGATAATGTAACTTGGTTAAGCACAAGCGCTTGGGATCCATGTCACTTATTCACAGTTAACAAAAAAATTGAAAAGCTATCTGATATGAAGGGACTAAGAGTATTTGGTGTTCCTACAGCAGGTCGTTTCTTGGCTCAGTACGGTTTAATCCCTGTTACTGTCCCTTGGGATGATGTTGAAGTTGCAATGCAAACTGGAGAACTAGATGGTGTTTGCTGGTGCGGATTTACTGAAGCCTACGAAGTTGGATGGGCTGATATTTGTAAATATGCATTAACTAATTCAGTTACAGGTGCTTGGTTTGGTTCTTACTTTGCTAACTCTGAGAGTTGGAACAAACTATCTCCAAAACTTCAAGAATTATTTAAAATGTCTATTGATCAATCTCACTACTACAGACAAGTTTGGTATTGGGGTGGCGAAGCTGATCTTCGTGTTAATGGTAAGAAGATGGAATTAACAAGTCTTCCTGCTGATGAATGGGCTGGCGTTGTAAGTGATGCTGGAAAGTTCTGGGATGATGTAGCGGCCTCTTCTCCAAGAAGTGGCAAAGTTGTTGAAGCATTTAAATTATATGCTGACACAATGGAAAAAGCTGGATATCCATACAGATAATTATTTTTTTCTTCACCCTATAATTATTTAGTAGGGTGAAGAAACTAATCTAAAAATTTCAAATAAAATCAATGAGCATTACTTTTAAAGAATTAGAAAAAAAAATTAAATCAAAAGAAATAGATACCATACTTGTATCTCTTTCTGATATGCAAGGAAGATTAGTTGGTAAAAGAGTTACAGGGAAGGCATTTTTAGATTATGTCCATAAAGAAACACATTTTTGCAATTACCTCTACACTGTTGATATGGATATGTATACCGTTCCAGGATTTAAATCTTCTTCTTGGGAGACAGGCTATGGAGATATGACCGTAATACCTGACCAAAACACTTTAAAGGTTTTACCTTGGTTAGAAAATACGGCCATTGTTTTAGGGGATGCCTTTGAACATGATGGCAAAACTCCAGTCTCTCACTCTACTAGACAAGTTTTAAGAGAAGCAATAAAGAAAGCTAATGGTATGGGCTTTGAGCCTATGCTTGGTTCTGAGCTTGAGTTTTTCTTATTTAAACAAACCTATGATGAAATTCATGCTAATCATTATAAAAATTTAAAAGAGACCTCTTGGTATATTGAAGACTATATGATTTTTCAAACCTCAAAAGAGGAGCCATTCAATCAAGAATTAAGGAATAGCTTATTAGATTCTGGAATATATGTTGAATGCACCAAAGGAGAAGCCTCTCCTGGTCAGCAAGAAATAAATGTTGTTTTTACAGATGCTTTAAATATGGCTGATAATCATATTTTAATTAAAAATGCTGCAAAGGAAATTGCCTATAAGCATAACCGAGCAGCTAGTTTTATGGCTAAATACAATAAAGATGTATGTGGCAGCTCATGTCATATTCATAATTCTTTATTTGATCGAAAAACTAAAAAAAATATTTTTGCTGATCCTAAGGATAAATATGGTATGTCAAAAATATTTAAAAGTTATGTCGCTGGGCAGATTTTATTTTTAAGAGACCTCTCTATATTTTTAGCGCCCAATGTTAATTCATATAAAAGATTCCAAGAAGGTTCGTTTGCCCCCACAACTGCAGCTTGGGGTATTGATAATCGAACTGCAGGATTTCGTTTAGCAGGTCATGGAGGATCTATTAGAATTGAATGTCGAGTGCCGGGAGCAGATGTTAATCCTTATCTCGCTTTTGCTGGTCTTATTCAAGCGGGCTTATATGGAATCGAAAACAACCTACAACTTGAAGATCCTTTATCAGGAAATATCTATCAAAATAAAAAAGCTAAGAATGTACCAGGAACTCTAAGAGAGGCTATAGACTTGGCAAAGAAATCAAAATTACTTCCTCAAATTTTTCAATCAGATGTTCTAGAGCACTATATCCATGCTGCTGAATGGGAGCAGTCGGAATACGATAAATCTGTAAATGATTGGGAACATCGACGTTACTTTGAGAGAGGATAAATAAGGAGAAATTATGCAAAATATGAACTGGAATTATCCAACCAATATCTGGTTTGGAATTGATAGAGCAAAACAAATTCAAGAAGCTTGTGATAGTCTTAGTATTAAAAATCCCTTAATTGTCACTGATCCTGGTTTACTTCAAACTCCTATCATTGACCAAATAAACAATGATTTAACATCTAAAACTGCAGTGTATTCAGATGTTCAAGGAAACCCTACTGGATCAAATGTTACAAATGGTGTGAAAGTTTTTCTTGAAGGTAGTCATGATGGCGTAATTGCTATTGGAGGAGGATCTGGGATGGATGCAGGAAAGGGTATTGCTTTTCTTGCGCATCAGTCAAGACCATTATGGGATTTTGAAGATATTGGCGACTGGTGGACTAGAGCTGACTCTTCATTAATCAAGCCTATAATCGCAATTCCTACAACTGCTGGAACTGGATCGGAAGTAGGGCGAGCAGGTGTTTTCTTAAATGAGGAAACTTATAAAAAGAAAATTATTTTTCATCCTAAAATGCTTCCTCAAATTGCTATTCTAGATCCTTCGCTGACTCTTAATCTCCCTAAGGGAATTACTGCAGGAACAGGCATGGATGCTTTGGCACATTGCATAGAGGCCTATTCCTCACCTTTTTATCATCCAATGGCAGAGGGAACGGCAGTAGAAGGTTTGAGATTAGTTAAGGAAAATATTCAAGAAGTTTATCATAATGGATCTAATGTAGAGGCACGAGCTCATATGTTAGTTGCGTCAATGATGGGGGCTGCTGCTTTTCAAAAGGGCTTAGGAGCAATCCATTCAATTACCCATCCTGTAAATTCCCTTTATCACACACATCATGGAACTACAAATGGGACTGTGATGCCTTTTGTTCTTAATTTTAATAGACAAGTAATTGAAAAGAAGTTTGATCGTCTAGCCAATTTTTTAAATATTTCAAATGGTTTTGAGGGCATAGTAAATTGGATAATTGATCTAAAAAAGGAAATGGAAATCCCAGAAACATTAAAAGACATTGGAGTCAATTCGGGAGATGAAGTGAAGTTAGCACCTTTAGCACAAGAAGACCCTAGCACTGGAGGTAATCCCTTGGAGATGGATGAGGGCAAATTTGAAGGGCTAATTAGAAATTGTATTGAGGGTAATTATTAAATCTTTAAAAATTGTTTGTGTGCTTTTCTTGAAACACAAGCTACAACATCCCCATCAGATTTAAAGT
>SGZV01000010.1 GCA_004321805.1 alpha proteobacterium HIMB59
GAATGAGTGGTAACAAGCATCAAATTTGGGGCGCTGCTATTGGTACTGCAATTGGCTCATTTACATGGTGCCTTTTAGCGACTACAGGTATTTCTTTTTTAGTGTCAAATATTATGGGATGGGGTTTTTATCTGTTAAAAGTTCTAGCTAGTGCCTATATGATTTATTTAGCCTATCAAATCGGAAAACAATATTTCACAGACCAGAACCAATTAATTCAATCCACCAATGAGAAAAATTTTATGTCAAGTATGAAAAAAGCAGTTATTGTTGCTTATACCAATCCCAAAGCATTTGCTTTTTGGTCAGCGTTAGCAACAATCAAATTTAGTGATAATTTGAATTTTCAAATTGCTTTTATTTTTGCACTGGGCTCTTTTTTTATTTCAGCAATGAATTATTCGATTATTGGTCATTTTTTTGGAATGAAAAAATTTTCTAATTACTTTACAAGACCAAAAAATTACATAAATTTAATCTTTGCAGGTCTTTTTCTTTTTGTAGCTGTTGAGATTTGGTTATTAAAATAGGTTAAAGGCCCTTTAAAAAGGGCGCTTTATAACTTTCTTGTAAATCGGCTATCTAATTCTTTTTGTCTTCGTTCTAAATCAAATAGATCTGAAGACTTTGCTAGATAAATTTCCTCTTTTTTTTGATCATCTTCATGATTAATTGTAGCTTTTTTTACTACCTGTCTAATAGTCTTAAATAGAACGCTCATTAGGCTGCCTGCTTAATAGTTGAAGGAAATGATTTATTTTTTTGATAGTGAGAGTAAGCCCACTGCCAATCAGTTCCGTATTCTACTTTACAAAAGTTTTCGATACCATCTTCTTTGGTAAAGTTAAAAAAACTTAACCAGAAGTTAAGTGATTTTCCTGTAAATCCGTATATTTTATTCATTTTGATAAATGTTCCTTTCACTTGTTCTTTATAGAACTCATAGATAAAAATTACTTTTGCTAAAATAAGACAGCTCTTGTCTTATTATGAGACCAGTAGCAATATCCCCACGATGACCATCGTGGTTCCAGTCAATTTATTTAAAATTCCAATGGATTTTGGCTTACTTATCCATAATTTAATTTGGTTACCTGTGGAACAAACAACAATCAATGAAGCAAAGACACTTACATATACAGTTAGTACTATTTGTAATCCTGTAGTTAAATCAATATCAGATAAATCAATAAATAAAGGGATGAAAGATAAATAAAATAATATAACTTTAGGATTGGTTCCCCCTATTAAAAAACCCATTAAGAATAGCTTAATTAGATTTTTACTACTGTGAGTATTGGAATTAATTTTAAGAGATTTTAATTTAAATTGACTAATGCCTAAGTAAATTAAATATCCAGCTCCAATCCATCTTACTGCTATCATGGCAGGCTCTAAGATATTTGCTAGATATCCCAATGATAAAATTGCTAATGTTAGGTAAACAACATCTCCAACAGCCTCACCCGCACTTAGTATTAATCCAGATCGAAGTCCCCTTGTAGTGGATATAGATAATGCCGCTAAAGTTCCTGGACCTGGAGAAATGCCAAAAATAAATGCTGCAAATGAAAGGGAAAGCATTGTGGTTAAGTCCATCGCAAGACAATAAACATTTCTCCTATAGTCAACAATATAAAATGTTAGTATGTAAAGGTATGCAGCAATTAAAAATATTTGACGGGCATAACGATGTCTTATTCCGTCTTTACCTGAAAAATAAAAAAAATGCTTATTTAGATTTTATTCAAGGAGACAATGAAGGTCACCTTGACCTTCCTAGAATGAAACAATCAGGATTTCAAGGTGGTTTTTTTGCTATTTATGTTCCCTCACCAGAAGTGGGAGTAGTTGATAGTGATAAGCCTGTCAAATATGATGAAATGGAAAAAGATGAATATTCTCTTCCTTTACCTGAATTAATTGGAGCAGATATAGCCCTTCCTGTAGTTATCAGAAAAATATCATTACTTTCAGAAATTGAAAAAAATTCTCAAGGCCAAGTGAAGGTTTGCTTAACCGGAGAGGATTTAGAGAATAGCTTTAAGCATAATGTTCTATCAATCATTATGCATATTGAAGGAGCAGAATGCATTGATGAAAATTTTTATAATTTAGAGGCCCTTTATCGATCTGGATTAAGGTCCATAGGGCCAGTTTGGTCAAGACCTACAATTTTTGGTGAAGGAGTTCCTTTTGCATTTCCTCAATCACCAGATACTGGTGGCGGGTTGACTGATCACGGTATCGAACTCATAAAACACTGCAATAATTTGAATCTCATTGTTGACAACTCTCATTTAAATGAAAAAGGTTTTTGGGATATTGCAAAATATTCACATCATCCATTAGTAGCCACACATAGTAATTCGCATACACTATGCCCTCATACGCGGAATCTCACTAATCGCCAATTGGATGCTATTAAAGAAACTCAAGGAATGGTGGGAGTTAATTTTGCACCTGCATTTTTGAGACAAGATGGAAAAATGTTGGCAGATACTAATATTCAAATCATCGTCGATCATTTTAAATATCTAGTAGATTATCTTGGAGAAGACCATGTTGGTTTTGGATCTGATTTTGATGGTGCTATGATGCCCAAGGATTTAAATTGTGTTACAGAGATGCCTAAATTAATAGAGCTAATGCAAAATCAAGGTTTTGATCTTTCTCTTATGAACAAAATTTGCCATCAAAATTGGCTAAGTTTGATTAAAAAAATCTTAAAATAATTAGAAACTTTAGTCTTATAACTTTTGTGATATAGTTGACAAATGGGATTACATTTTGACTACAAATCAAAAGCTGGTGAACGAGCTATGGAAAAAGAGCGTAAGAGATTAGAAAAACTAGCTGCTAAAAAAGCAAAACGTGAAGCAAAACGTGAAGCTGAAGAGTTAGCGGAGTTAGAACGACTTACCAATCCTAATGCTTCACTAGAGGAAAATCAGGAAAAATAATTCTGATTATCCTAATATATAGCTCTTTTTTCGATCAATAGTATCGACATCACACTACTTTAGTTTGTATTTTCTTTGATCTTCAGTCATAGATTGGATTTGTCCTTGATACCAATTTTGAAAATCTTGTGTGGTATCAGTATATAGCATCACTTTTTTTCTTATTAAAAATAAACCGATATCCCACTCTGGTAGACCTATAAAAGTTTGTCTTTCTGTATGCATTACTTTTAAATTTGCCTCAAGTGGTTCCTCTTCACATAGAAAATAACCATAGTGCTCTCCCCATACATAGCGAATGATTGGTGAGGGGGTATTTACCATCATTTCGACATACTTTTTTTCATTTTTTAAAAAAATATCCATTCCTGGAACGGGGGCATGAATTGATGCAAAACTTAAGCCTATCTTTTCTTTAGGTATCCATACAGATGGAAAAGATACATGCAGCGCGATTAGTTTATTTGAACGATGAAAAACAGCCAGATCTTCTTGTAGCTGGTACCCTAATTCTTCAAAATTTTGAAAAGATAGATTTCTTGAGGGATGTTCTTTTTTTAAAATATTTCTTACCTTATTACAAATGGCATTATCATGTTCGGTTGAAAATAAATCGTCAAAATAAATATTATCTTTAGATTTTTTTTTTAGATTTAAATATCTACTCTCTTGATCATCAAATTCAATTACAGGTAAATCTTCAATATTTTTTATCCCTGGGGCAACAGTATAGATAGGCCCATATTGCTTCCAATCAATCATTTAGTAAATAGAATTATTATTCCTATTGCTGTAATTGCAATAATAATTAATTTTCGAAACATCAATTCAGGAATGCGAGTATGCACCAAATAACCTAACCAAACACTAATCATTACTAAAAAGGCTATTGGATAATAGGTGCCCACTATTGTTGTATAGCTCCCACCTAATGCTAAAAAAAATAAGGCTCTTAATGAGTTAATAACAAAAAAATAACCAGCCATTGTTGAGCGAAGTTCTTGTTTAGATGTAAAATTATCTTTATAGCCCATTAAAACAAATGGACCTCCTACAGTATAAATCCCTTGAATAAAGCCACCTAAAATTAATAAACTTAGTTTTATTGCCTTTGGAATAATAATATTTGGAAAAAAAAGATTTATAATTCCATAAATTATTAAAATTATTGAAAATAATTTAATTAATAACCCTGAAGCGAGATAAGTAATCATCATTGTTCCTATAAGTGCACCAGGTATTGTGTAAATTAGTATTGTTGCAAGATGTTTCATTGATAAATATTTATATGACTGCATTAGAACAGCTAACCCTGATGATAGACCAACTATCATGGCTAGTTTTAATAAAGATTCGAAATCATATATTAATCCACTTATTCCCAAAAATATGATTGTGCCACCAAAGCCAAAAATACTCTCAATTGCATAAGCAAAACAAGCAATAATAGCAATAACTGAAAAACTGGGCATAATAAATAATTGACCTAATTTAAATTGTTTTATGCTAAAAGTAATCTATGCATTTAAAATATTTTTCTATTATTTTTATAACTCTTTTAAAGATAAACTCTGCATTTTCTCTCACTCAAGATATTTCTTTAACTATTTTAGTGCAATCACCATTAAAAATGGAATACGTTTTAGCAAAAAGTATTTGCAAACTTTTAGATAGAGATCTGCGGATATCTCATAGTTTTGGTGGGTCAAATACTTTAGAGTGTAATATTAGATTTGATGAAAGTGCGGATGAAATAATTACAAAAGTTGAGCAAAATCAATTTCAATATGCGGTTATCTTGAAGGAGGATATGCTTAATAGGCCCTCTAATCTTGCTATTCGTTCTGTGTTATATTTTCCTGCAGATCAAGAATATATTTTTATTACTAATCAAAATGTTGACCCAGATATTATTAAAGAAATTAACTATGGTATTATTAAACATCTTTTAGAATTTCAATATCTTCACCCCACTTTTATTAACTTTTCAGAAAATAATTTAATAATAAAACAAGATATCCCTATGCATATGGGCACACTGCGATTTAACGATGAATGGAGAGATGAGAATAAAAGAAGAGTTATAGAGGTAGAGTGATCTTCATGAAGCCTTCAGTTACTACATAGACGAACACTACTGCAAAAAAAATAGCTCCAATAAAAATTCTCATAAGTAATATTTACTAAATAGACTCCAAGTGTAAAGAATATAAACTGTGCAAAATTGTCATGAATGAATTTATTTTTGGATTTAGCACTGGTTTAAGCTTCATATTAGCAATTGGTGCTCAAAACCTCTTTGTAATGGAGCAGGGCATCAAAAAAAATCATATTTTTTTAGTAACGACAATATGTGCAATAAGTGATTTTTTATTAATTTTTCTTGGTATATTTATTTTTTATTCAATACAGTCCTTTTTAAATAAAGGTGTAACTCTTATTTTAAATATCCTCTTGATTTGTTTCTTACTATACTTCATTTGGGGCAAGATTAAGAATTTTAGAGAAAATCTAATTCTGTCTGATCAGGGTCAAAAATCAAAGTCAGCTATTATATCCCAAACCCTAGGATTTACCTTTTTGAATCCCCATGTTTACTCAGATACAGTATTTATGTTAGGAAACTTATCAAAATCTTACCAATTTTTTCATCAAAAGATTTTTTTTGGACTTGGTGCAAGCCTAGCATCAATCATATTTTTTTATAGCATAGGTTATGGTTCATATTTTTTGAGATCTTTTTTTTTGAATAAAAAAATTTGGAACATTACTAATATAATAATTATAATTTATCTTTTAGGATTAGTTTTCTATTTAGTTTTTTTTGAAATATTTAAATTAATTTAATCACTGAATTTTTAATTCATGTAAATAGATATCTAAAATTTGCATAGTTATTGTGCATTCATAACAATTTATTTTGGATTTTTAAAAGGTAAATTATTTATCAAGAAGAGTGGATAAAAAAATTTTCTATCCTCCTAGTTAGAATGATTTCTCAGCTAAAACCCTCCTAGTTTATAACTGACCACTCTTCTTAGCCTTTATGAGCCATGAATAACTTTTCTACACTTTATCCAGCATTACTATTTCCAGCTATACCTTTGATGATGATCTCATTTGGGAATAGATATACTTCTCTTGCGGCTTTAATTAGAAAAATCCATGATTTAATTGTTGTGAACCACCTTTCAAGAAAAAATGCAAAACACTATCTTGATCAAATAAAAATTTTAACTCAGCGTTTAGCTTTAGTTCGTGCAAGCCAATCTTTATCAGGAGTGAGTTTTATACTTAATTTACTCAGTATTTATTGTTCTTACATAGAAAAGTATGAAATTGCGCTTAATTTCTTTGGACTTGGAGTTCTAGTTTTTGCTTTAGCAATTTTAACTTTTATATACGAAATCCAACTTTCAACCAGAGCCTTAAGCAAACATTTAGAAGATTTAAAAGACTTATCATAATTACTGGTTTTAAATATTAGTTAAGCTATCTTTATATTAATTATGAAGTTTTCTCTCATTGTTCTATTGTCCTTTTTTTTAACTGGCTGTAGTGGAAACTATAATTTTGCTTGGTTTGCAATCAATCCTTTTCACTCTCAAGGATCATCTAATATTGAATTTTTAATCGGAGGTCTTTTTACAACTATATCAGTTTCTTTAGTGAGCTTAATTCTTGCAGCAATACTTGGTTTAATTGTGACATTGCCAAATCTTAGCTCTAGAAAATCACTGAGATATTTGAATATTGCTTATGTTGAAATTTTTCGTGCGATACCAGTATTAGTACTATTGCTTTGGATTTATTATGGACTTCCATCAATTTTTGGAGGAAGTCTGTCCTTTAATCCATTTGTTGCTGGAGTAATTACGTTAGTTCTTCACGAGTCAGCATTTATTTCTGAGATATATCGATCAGGTATTCAGGCGATAAAAAAAGGGCAAATAGAGGCAGCTAAGTCACTTGGTCTTAACCAATCTCTTGTATTTATTAAAATAGTACTTCCCCAGGCAATCAGAATAATTACCCCAGCTCTCTTAAACCAAGGAATTTATATTTTAAAAATGAGTTCACTTATATCTGTAATTGGTCTTGGAGATTTAACGAGAAGAGCCAATGAATTAATAGTTACAACTTATCGTCCGTTAGAAATTTATTCATTTTTAGTTTTAGAATATTTGATATTAGTCTTATTAGCTTCATATTTTGTAAGAAGAATTGAAAAAAAATTTGAGATTAAGTAGCCGTCGAAGGCTTAAGCGATGTACTTTCTTTCTTTATTAAATATCTCATATGAAAGAAAATTAAAAAAGCAGCTATAATATTACTACAAAGTATAGCCCACCAAATTCCATCTAGCCCCAGCCCTAAAGTTTGTGAGAAAAAATAGAAAGTAAACGGAGGTATGATCGCTAACCTTAAAAGAGTATAAAAAGCATTAATACTTGGCTTTTTCATACCTGATAGCACTGAGCCACTTTGATGAATGACTTGGTAGACAAAAGTAAGAAAAGCAGCCATAAATAAATAGCCACCTGCTATTTTTATCACGTTAATATCTCTTGTGAATAAAAATGCCATTTGCTCACCTGCAAGAAACAAAATTGCAGATCCAAAAACCATCAGAAATAATGCTAACTTTAAGGATGTAGTATATACCTCATATATCCTATCAAAATTTTTAGCTCCATAGTTTTGACCT
Source organism: alpha proteobacterium HIMB59 (assembly GCA_004321805.1). GTDB lineage: Bacteria > Pseudomonadota > Alphaproteobacteria > HIMB59 > HIMB59 > HIMB59. The sequence continues at coordinate 7,672 of SGZV01000010.1, forward strand.
GTCATGCTTAGCACGGCTGTGTTAAGGCCAATTGCTGGAAGGAGGATGATTTGTTCAATTCTCAGTGCTATGCCATATCCTGCACTTGCATTCGCTCCATAACCAGTTACATATTTTTGTATAATAAAAAATCCTAAACCAATAAGTAACATATTCATGCTAGAGGGTAGGGCTTGTTTAAAAATATCTACAGCCATTTTTGTTTGAAGTTTACAGTAACTAAATTGAAATTTTTTAGATAAAGGATTTTTTAAAACAAAATAGCCTAAATAAACAACATTAAAAATCTGACAAAGAATTGTAGCAATAGCAATTCCCATGGTTCCAAGAGCAGGAAATGGACCCAAACCCAAAGATAGAATTGGATTAAAGATCAGATTAATTATGAAACCAATTATAAGTGCATTTCTATTTTTTTTGGTGTCACCTTGGGCATATAAAAAAGAGTTAATGACATTAGCAAATATAAAAAAAGGAGCACCATAAGCCAAGGTTTGCATATAACGAAGACCATTTTCTAAGAATAGGCCACTTGCTCCAAAAAATATAAAAACTGGTTCTGAAATAATGTAGGTGATATAGCCTATCAGGACAGATAGCACTAAAGAAATAGTAAGCGACTGTATGTAAATATAAATAGCATCATCTTCTTTTTTCGCGCCCAAAAGATTAGAAACTAATGCAGTTGTCCCTTGGCCAAAACCTACTGCAAATGCCAGTAAGATAAAATAAACTGGAAAAGAAATTGCTAAACCCGCAAGGGCTTCTGTGCTAATCAAGCCAGCATAAAAGGTATCTACAACATTATATAATGTGTAAAAAAGCATACCAATGCCAGCAGGCACAGCCATACTGATTAATTGTTTTTTAATATTACCTTGTGTGAGATCCATAAATTAAAAAGGTTTTGCAACAACTAGTATAACAATTAGGATCAAAAGGATAGTGGGAACTTCATTAATTATACGAAGATATCTAGAGCTATAATCTCTGTAGTTATGCTCCAATTTCTTTCTTATTTTTGCTAAATACATGTGAAAACCAGATAAGATGATAACTAAAATAATTTTCAAAACTAACCAACTTGCAAATCCCACATAATGAATAAGACCTAAACCAAATATCCAAGTCAGTATCATAGCAGGGTTCATAATCACTCTGAGTAACTTGTATTCCATTTTTTGAAAAACATCATTCATCTCTCTATTGGTATTATTTTCAACATGGTAAACAAATAGGCGAGGAAGATAAAACAACCCAGCAAACCATGAAACAAATGAAACAATATGCAAAATTTTTAAAATTTCATACATTGTTAAGTCCACTTCGCTTCTGGTGGCATTGACATGAGAATAGCATCAATATTTCCTCCTGTTTTAAGACCAAATAAAGTTCCTCGATCATATAATAAATTAAATTCCACATATCGAGATCTTTTTTTAGAAAGCACTTTTAAATCACTGTCATTAAAATCAAGATTTTTTTTTCGATTAACATTATCAATTAAAAAATTAATAAAATATTGCCCAGTATCTTTAATAAAAGATAAATCTTTTTCAAAATTATCATTGATATAATCAAAAAATATTCCCCCAATACCTCTTGGTTCATTACGATGTTTTAAATAAAAATATTCATCACATTGTTTTTTAAATCGATCATAATAATCTTTATGATGTTGATCACATGTTCTTTTAAGGCCATGGTGGAAATTATCTGTTTCTTCTTTTTCAGGGATGGCAGGTGTTAAATCACATCCACCTCCAAACCATTGTTTCCCTTTCGTTGTGATATATCGAGTATTAAAATGGGCTGCTGCAATTTTTGGATTTTTCATATGAGCTACAACTGATATACCACTTGCCCAAAAACTAGGATCTTCTTGCGTGCCGGGCATACTAGCCCTAAATTCCTCACTAAATTCACCATGTACAGTTGAAATGTTAACCCCGACTTTTTCAAAAATCTCACCTTTGAGGATAGACATTTTTCCTCCACCCCCTCCAGGTCTTTGCCATTCTTGTTCTTTAAAATTTGATCCATCTACTTTTTGGATTGCACCTACCATTTGATTACGAAGTTCTCGAAACCAATTCTCAGCTAAAACTTTTTGATTATCTATTCGATATGTCATACCCATCCGTGTAACTCATTTTCTAATAATGAGGTAAGGAGAAGTATATGATCATCTCGATCATTAAGACAGGGGATATATCCAAATTTTTGACCACCGTTTTCCATGAATATTTCTCTATTTTCTTCATTAAGCTCTTCAATTGTCTCTAGGCAATCAGATGAAAAAGCTGGACTGATAACATGGATATGATCTGTTCCATCTTTGGCTAAACTTTCAATCGTTTTATCTGTATAAGGTTGTAGCCACTCAGCAGGACCAAACCGAGATTGAAAAGTTGTCATGTAACTATCTTCAGGTAAATTCATAGACTCTGCAACTAACCTAGTGGTTTTTCTACAGAAGCAATGATAAGGATCGCCTTTATCTAAATATTTTTTAGGTATACCATGATAGCTAAATATTAACTTTTTAGGTTTATCATTTTTGCTCCAAAAATCTTCAATGCTATTTTTCAATGCTTGGATATAAAGTGGCTGATCAAAGTAGCTACCTATAAATCTTAGTGAGGGTACCCATCTCCATTTTTGTAATTCCATACTTACTGCATCAAAAGTTGAGCCAGTAGTAGCTGCACAATATTGAGGATATAGGGGTAAAACTATTATGCGATCACAATTCTGGTTTCTTAAATTATTTAAACCTTTAGCAATACTTGGATTGCCGTATCGCATACCAATATCAAAAACAAGATTAGGATATTTTTTTTCTAATTGTTCTTTAATTAGATTTTTTTGTTTTTTTGTATAAAGCAGTAAAGGTGATCCATCATCAGTCCAAACTGACTGATATGCCTTAGCAGACTTAGCAGGTCTTGTTCGAAGAACTATGCCATTCAAAATTAACCACCAAATAGCTTTCGGTGTTTCAATCACTCTTCCATCACTGAGAAATTGACGAAGATAAGTTTTTAGAGAAGGAGCAGTAGGCTCATCTGGAGTTCCTAAATTCGTTAGTAGTATCCCTGTTTTTAAACCTGAGCCATGAATATAGAGTTCATTACCTTTAAAGTCTGCCATTGAAAAAAAGTACGTTTTTTAAGCTAATTTAGTTCTTATTTGATCAATAAAAAGGTGAATATTAGCCTCAGGTGTGATTTTTTGTACGCCGTGATCGAGACTTGCAATCCAGCCTGAGCGATGAGTCGGAGAGTGGTCAAGACAAAGATTTAAATATTCGTCTAAAGAGGACTTGAAGTCATTTTTATCATCAATAGTTAGAAGCTCATTTGAAAAATTTCCTTGGAGGCTTAATTTAGTATTAGGTAATTCTTCAAATATATTATGCTGAGTTCCTAGTACAGTTAATTTCAGTTCTTTAATATTTTTTAGTGCCTGAAATTTATTGATAGAAATATTCTTTGTAAAATATCCAATCTTATTTGGATACTTTTCCGCAATAGTCTTAACAAAGGGAATGCAAAATGAATTAAATTCCTCATCTTGTAATTTATTAGCTTCAGTATCAAAAATCATTAACAAGTCTAAATCATGATTAAGTTGTATATCTATATTTTTACTTAAAATATTTTCTAATGTTGGTAGTGCTAAAGAAATGAGATTATCTGCGATAGGGTTATTTCGAATAGCAAAATGATAAAGTGTTATAGGCCCTCCAACAAAGCCAATTAAAGATTTATCTTTTTTTAAGTTTTGACGAATTAGTCCAAGTGATTCATTTTGAAATTGAATATAATCTGTAAAACTATCAAGATCATAATTACTTAACATCTCGTTAGTTAGATTATTTTCAAATACTGGGCCAGGACTAAATGAAAGACCCATGCCTAAAAAATCAAGAGGAAACAAAATATCACTAAATAATATAGCTGCATCAAAATCAAAGTCTTCTATAGGACCCAGAGTTACTTCACATGCTAGTTCTGGTTGCCTGCATAGCTCTTCAAAACTAAAGCGTTGTTTTAAATTTTGATAATGTTTGTGATAACGACCGGCTTGCCGCATCATCCAAATAGGGGGTATATTTTGCTCAACTCTGTTAAGTGCTTGATAAAATCTTTTATTATAAATATTTTGCAATATCTCTTGCTCCATATGTAATAATAAAGTCAGCTTTTGCTCTTGCAAAGACTTGTAAAGACTCAAACAATAAATCTTGATAATTGCCTAATTTATTTTTATGTAACAACTGTAAACTAGCAAATTCTCCACTGACTTGATATGCGCCAGTAGGTAAAAGTGTTTCTTTTTTAATATCTGCGATTAAATCTATAGAAGTCATACCAGGCTTAACCATAAGATAATTGGCACCTTGAGCAGCATTAACGATTGAGCTTTCAAGAGCTTTTTTACGATGATTGACAGGAAGTTGATAAGAAGAGCGATCAAAGCCTTTTGGTGAAGAATTAGCTGCATTTCTAAATGGACCGTAGAAGCTACTTTTAAATTTCGTTGAATAGCTCATGATTTGAGCGTTAGAAAAGTTATTATCTTGAAATATTTTTCTTAGATAGCGAGTAGTATTTTTCATCATGTCACTAGGAGCAATTATATCGGCGCCAGCCTCTAAATAGGTATTAGCTGCTAGACCTAGGGCATAATGAGTTTGATTTAAATCAATCTTTCTTTTATGAGATATTCCACAATGTCCATCTGGAGTGATAGAGCATAAACAGGTATCAACAAGAAGTGTTATGTCTTTATGAAATTCTTTTTTTAAATTTCTTATAATCTCATAATGATAACTAAAATTTTCTGGAAGTTTTTGTTTTTCTTTGGGAACGATAAATAACAAAAATTTTTTTATACCTTTTTTAAGATCAGACTCTATGCCTTTAATTATGGCAGATTGACTCCAACTATAATTATTGCCCATTCCTTTAATAATTTTTTTTGATTTAAGTCTTTGATCTACGAAAAAAGGCTGAATTAACATTTTTTTTTGTAGTGTCGACGTTGATTTATTTGGAAAGTAATTTTTCATTTTAATTCATACTTTTTAAAATCCTCATAATTAAGATATACGTTTAAATTCTCTTTTGAAATAAATCTAGATATTTGTTGATATGTTTGGCCAGGACCACAAGAATTTCTATGGTTCAAAATATCCGGTCTTAATTGTATTGCTAATTTAAAAGCTGAAAAACTCATCCAATAAAAGCTTTTTGCAGAGAATAGATTATCAATGGTAAATTCATTTATTGAAGGAACTAAATTGTAATGAGAAATGATCGAGTAATTACCTTTAAAGATATTACCTTCATATGAAAGCTTATAAACAGGTGTTTTTTTGGATTTGTAATATTTTTGTATCTCTCGATAACTTTCTCCAAATCCATCCAAAGAGGAATTGATTAAAATACCTTTTTTGTTTAATTTTTTCCAAGTAGATATTCCAGAAGTAGCAAGATTAGATGCTTTTTTTAATGAATTAGTTTCTTTGTATTCGCCCCTAGTAAGTAAAAGATTTTTATTATCTAGTTTTTTAGAAAAGCCTTTTAGATTTCTTTTAAACATTTGATATGAAGAAAGACTTGATGGAAATATATTCTTAGTTTTTTTAGTATTAATTTTTGTGAGATATTTTTTCTCGTTAAAGTATTTATTAGTATGAGCATCTTTGCCTTTAGCAAATAGTATTTTTTTATTTAAGATATTTTCTATGGTAACTCCAATATCAAGAGCACAGCCACCACCCCATTTAGCTAAATATTTTCTTTCGATTGAACAATCTTCTAGAGAAGCAGTATGATTAATTTTCTTCAAAATTCTCTGAGTTTGTAAATCATCTCTTCTGTATTCGATAGCTATACATCCTTGTGCTGCAGCACTAGGAAATTCCGATAGGGGAAGAATAATTTTTTCAAATTTATCAAAAAAAGTTTTGAATTTCTTATATTCTTTAATATCCACTTTTTCACCATATTTAAAAACTCTATCTATGGCTGCTTTAGCCATAAAAACACCATCATTATCATTAGAGGCTAAAACTTTTTTTAAGCGAGTTTGGACATTGCCTCTTATTGAAGTTGCTTTAAAATATTGAAAAGGAAGATAATTCTTTAATAATCGTAAATAATATTTTCTTCTTGGGGACGAAGTAGCTATAACTAATTTCTTCTTATTCAAAGAAGATTTCTTAATAAGAATTACATCTCGAGGATCGTCTCTTTCAAGACAGACAAATGATGTCTTAATTGAATTTTTAACAGGTAAATCTTTGAATGAGTGAACAACAATGTTCACATTTTTAGAAACCAACTCCTGAGTTAGTGAATTTGTAAAGATACCAAAACCATGTTTTTCCCATGCTTTTGAAGAGTTATCTTTATCCCCAATTGAGGATGAATATTTAATGGCTATTTTACCTTTAAATTGAGTTCTAATTTTTTGTATAGCTATTTTTGTTTGAATTTTAGCTAAAAAACTTTCTCTTGATGATATCTTTAATTCCTTCATTTATTAATTTTCTAATTAAGCATTAACAAAAAAACTTGTAATATCAAAATTAAATCAATAGAAGACATATTTAGTAAAAAGTTTCATATAAATCAATGCAAGTAGGAATAGATAGTTTCGCAGGTCTTAGAGAAGGTGAAAAAGATGGCTCTAGAGCCATAAATGAACTTATTGATAGAATTCAATTCGCTGACCAAGTCGGATTACATGCATTTGGTATAGGAGAGCATCATAGAAAAGAATTTTTAGACTCTTCTCCATTTAACATACTCTCAGCTGCAGCTGCAAAAACTAAAAATATTAAATTAGCAAGTGCTGTAACAGTTCTTAGTGCATCTGATCCTGTAAGAACTTTTCAAAGTTTAGCTACATTAGATTTGATATCCAATGGTAGAGCAGAGATGGTTGCTGGTAGGGGCTCTTTTTCTGAAGCTTTTCCTTTGTTTGGTTTTGATTTTAAAGATTATGATGATTTATTTATTGAAAAATTAAACTTACTACTAGACATAAGAGAAAATGAATTTGTAAATTGGTCTGGTAAATTTCGCCCTGCAATTAATAACCTTCCTATTTATCCAAGGCCGATTCAAAATCCAGTCCCTATTTGGCTAGGAGTAGGTGGGACTCCTCAGTCTTTTGCCAGAGCAGGAGCAATGGGCTTGCCACTGATGGTCGCAATAATTGGAGGAAATACCCATCGATTTCGTCCACTAGTTGATATTTATAGACAAGCTGGGAAAGAAGCAGGGCACCCACCTGAAAAACTTATCGTGGGTCTTCATTCTCTTGGATATGTCGCTAATAGTATGAACGAGGCAGTTGATCTTTATTATGATGGATATGCAAAAATGTTTACAAAAATTGGAAAAGAACGTGGTTGGGGTCCTGTTACTCGAGAACAGTTTGATCACCTAGTAGGCCCGCTGGGGGCTATTGTGTTAGGAGATCCAGAGCAAGTTGCTGAAAAGATATTAAGACATAGTGAGGCACTTGGAGGTATAACCAGATTCCAATTTCAAATGGATATAGCAGATATAACTCATGAAAACCTTTTAAAATCAATTGAACTGATAGGAAAAGAAGTCATTCCGAGATTAAATAATGCCAAAAGTTAAAAATATCGCATTTTATGCGTCTTTATTACTATTTCAAAATAATACTAAAAAAATAAATTAGAATTGTGAAAAATCATAACTGGAAATCAAACTATTTTAGTACTTTGGAAACCGAAATAGATAAAATTAAAGAAGAGGGTCATTACCGAGTCTTTAATAATATCGAGAGAAAAGCAGGTCAATTTCCAAAAGCTACTCGTCACCACAATGGTCACTCTGAAGAAATTGATGTTTGGTGTTCTAACGATTATTTAGGCATGAGTCAAAATCGTAATGTTATAGCTGCAATGCAATCTGCTGCTGAAAAATTAGGTGCTGGTAGCGGTGGAACAAGAAATATTTCTGGCACTACTAACTTTCATATTCAGCTGGAAAAAGAAATTGCCCAGCTCCATAAAAAAGAAAGAGCTCTTGCATTCAACTCTGGATACAGCGCAAATGAGTCTGCTCTTAAATCCATCATTTCTGCCTTTGATAATTGTTTAGTTTTAAGCGATGAACTTAATCATGCTTCTTTAATTGAGGGCATTCGTTCTAGTAAAAAAGAAAAAGCAATATTTCGCCATAACAATGTAAAACATCTAAAAGAAATTCTAAAAGGAGTTGATTTTTCAAGGCCCAAAATCATTGTCTTAGAATCAGTCTATTCTATGGAAGCTGACTTTGCTCCTTTAGAAGATATAATTGAAGTAGCTCAAGAAAATGGTGCTTTGATTTATCTTGATGAGGTTCATGCGGTAGGTCTTTACGGACCCAATGCAGCTGGAGTTGCAGATGCGAAGGGTTTGTCTGAGTATATAGATATAATTAATGGAACTTTAGCTAAAGCATTTGGTTTAGCTGGAGGATATATAGCCTCATCTGATACAATTATTGACTTTGTTCGTAGTTTTTCAAAAGGATTTATTTTTACAACATCAATGTGCCCTGCAGTTGCTGCGGGAAGCTTAGAAAGTATTCAACAAGTCAAAAAAAACCCTGAATTACGAGATACTTTTTTTGAAAATGTTGAATTTGTAAAAAAAGAACTTCGTAAATCAGGAATTCCATTTTTAGACTCTGGATCTCATATCATCCCTGTTTTAATTGGTGACAGTAAATTATGTAAAGAAATTAGTGATTATTTACTTAATCAACACCAAGTTTATGTTCAACCTATTAACTTCCCCACTGTCCCTAAAGGTACGGAAAGAATAAGAATTACGCCAACGCCTTGTCACTCACAGGAATCAACAGAAAAGTTTGTTGAGGCGTTAAAAGATGCCTGGTTCCATTTTATGCCACAGCTCTCTAAGTATGAAAGCCAATTTAATACTAAATCTAAAGCAATTTAGTAAGTATATTTGATCTAATTTTTAAATTGTTATAAAAAATATCTATGAGAGTTATTGCTTTTTATAGTTTCTTTGAAATTAAAGATTTAAATTTGATTAAAGATCAAATAAATAATTTTTTTCAAAATCTTGAAGTTAAGGGATCGATCCTGATAGGTCCTGAAGGTCTTAATGGAACTATAGCAGTAAATTCTGATAAAGAAAAAAAAGTAAATTTTTTTCTAATGCAATTGGGCGTTTTTCAAGAAAATATTAAAATCTCTAATTTTGATGGAAAAAGAGTTTTTAATAAATTTAAAATCAAACTTAAAAAAGAAATTGTAACTTCTGATTTTGAATTAAACATTAAAGATATTGAAGGTGGACAATTTATAAATTCTAAAGAGTGGGATGATTTCATGAATCGAGATGATGTAGTGATTATTGATACACGTAATGATTATGAATTTAAAATAGGTCATTTTAAAAATGCTATTAATCCAAATATTAAAACCTTTAAGGAATTTAAAAAATACATAGAAAATGAAAAATCTAACCTTCAGAATAAAAAAGTAGCAATTTATTGTACCGGAGGTATTCGCTGTGAAAAAGCTGGACCACTAATGCAAAAACATGGCATAGATACTTATCAGCTTAAAGGAGGTATTTTAAAATATTTTGAAGAAACATCCGCACCTTCTTGGGATGGAGAATGTTTTGTATTTGATTATCGTGTAGCAGTAAATAAAGAGCTACAACTAGGAGAAAGTCAGCTATGTTATGGTTGTAATATGCCTCTCACTAAGGAAGATCGTCAATCTCATCATTATAAAGAGGGTTTTAGTTGTGCTGATTGCTATGATCAACTTTCAGAAAAAAGAAAAAGGTCTTTAGCAGACAAAAGAGAGCATTGGAAACGTATTTTATAAGTTTTTTGTATAATCAATCTTGACCAAATGAGAAATTAGTTTATTTTACGCCAATGGCAAAAAAGTCTACATATCAGCTAAAACAGCTTATTCCTGAGGAAAAACCTGAAACTGGAACAAAGTATATTGTTAGAAAACCTACTAAGGGCATGAAGGTTTCCGATAAACTTAGACAGAGAAAATATGATCCTGTTCTAAGACAACATGTCTGGTTTGTAGAAAAGAAAATGCCTCCTCACAGCAAATAATATTTGCTAAAATCATATCATCGAACATAAAACTTTATATTGGCTTAGAAGAGACCTTCGTATTCAAGATAATCCTTGTTTGTCTTACATTCAGCAAAGTAAGTCATCAGCGCTTTATGTCTACATTTATGACAGTCTAGAAAAAGAAGCTACAGGTGAAGCTGGAAAGTGGTGGCTACATAATTCTTTATTAAAATTACAACTTAGTCTCAAAGAGAAGTTTAATATTAATCTTATTGTTATTGAAGGAGAGGCAGACCCCACAATTAAAGGTTTAATCAAAAAATACAATATCAATGAAGTTATTTGGAATAGGCTGTACTCACAAAAATCAATTAATCGAGATAGCGTTATAAAAAAATCTCTTCAAGAAAATAATATCAATGTCCAAACTTTTAACGGTCACCTTTTAAATGAACCATGGGAAGTTCAAAATAATTCTGGACAGTATTTTAAAGTTTTTACTCCTTATTGGAGGAGGGCCTATGAGGTATATCAATCTAAAAAATATCAAGTAAAAAATATCTCTGATATTAAATCACTAAAACATCAAGAAAAATCAAAATGGAATTTTTTACCTCAAAAAAAATGGTATTTGAAATTTGAAGATCACTGGGAGCCGGGAGAAGATGCAGCTCTATCAAAATTAAAAAAATACATTAATGAGGATATAGATCATTACAAGGAAGGACGTGATAGACCAGATTTAGACAAGACGTCTAAACTTTCACCTCATTTAAGATTTGGAGAGATATCACCACATAAAATTGTTCAACAAATTGTAAAGTCAAAAAAACAAAATACTTCTGTTACAACTTTTCTTTCTGAAATTGGATGGAGAGAGTTTTCTTATTCCTTATTATATTATTCCAAAGATTTAGCTAGTATTCCAATTAATGAAAAATTTATAAAATTTCCATGGCGCAAAAATGAAAAAGACCTCCAATTATGGAAAAATGCCCAAACGGGTATCCCATTAATTGATGCTGCCATGAGACAAATCTATGAAAGGGGCTGGATGCATAATCGTTTAAGAATGGTCGTTGGGAGTTTTTTAGTAAAAAATCTCTTATTAAATTGGACTTTAGGAGAAAAATATTTTCATGAAACCCTTTTAGATTACGACGAGGCTAGTAATGCTGCTGGATGGCAGTGGATAGCAGGATGTGGAGCAGACGCAGCACCATATTTTCGTGTTTTTAATCCTATTCTACAATCTGAAAGGTTTGACCCTGATGCAAAATTTATTTTGAAATACATACCCCAACTACAAGAATTAAAAAAACCCTCACTAATTTTTCAACCACACCTTGAGAAAAATTTTCTTCAAGGCTTAGTGCAGCAAAAACAATATTTCTTACCCATCGTTGATTTAAAAGACTCACGAAATAGAGCTCTAGATGCTTATCAAAAAATAAAATCATAAATTGAAAAAAAAAATTGCAGTAATCGGTTCAGGTATAGCGGGTTTAACATCGGCGTATTTTCTTCAAAATGATTTTGAGGTTACTCTATTTGAAAAAAATGATTACTTAGGAGGTCATGCCAATACACGAACAGTAAAAGACTCTCAAAATCAAAATATAAATATTGATACAGGGTTTATTGTTTACAATGAATTAACTTATCCAAATCTTACAAAATTATTTGATCAATTAGATGTACCTGTTGTTAATAGCAATATGTCATTTAGCTTTTATAATTCAAAAAATCTTTTTGAATATGGTGGAGGAGGTCTTAGAGCTTTATTTGCAAATCCACAAAATCTCTGGAATTGGAAATTTTATAGAATGTTAAAAGACATTATTTACTTTTATAAACATTTCCAAAATAATGAAGTTTCTTCTTCTATTTCTATACGGCAATATCTCGAGACAAAAAAATTCTCTCATGAATTCATTTATAATCATTTTTTGCCATTAATTTCCAGTATTTGGTCTACACCTGATGCTAATTCACTAGATCAACCTTTAAGTAGTATTGTTAGTTTCTTTCAAAATCATAAGCTATTTAATTTTATAAATCGTCCACAATGGAAGACAGTTTCAGGGGGGTCTCGTAAATATATTCAACAAATAATACAGAATGCAAAATTTCAAATTAAAAAATCAATAAAAATTCAAAAAATATCAAGATCTAGCGGTATATTTCTTCAAACCTCAGGTGGAGATTTTCATTATGATTATTTGATTTTAGCTTGTGCGCCACATCTTTTTTTAAATGTTATGAATCAAAAAATTGATCATGAGATTAATATTCTTGACTCTTTTCTATTTCAAAAAAATTTAGCTCAACTCCATAATAACTCTGCTTTGATGCCCCCACATAAAGCTGCATGGTCAAGTTGGAATTTTCATACAAATAACAATGATCAATGTACTTTGAGTTATTGGATGAATAAATTACAACCTCTTAACACTAAAGATCAGTTTTTTGTATCTCTCAATCAAAATCAAGACTTTAATCTTTACCAAACAGTCTATGAACATCCCATTTTCTCTTTAAAAACACTACAATCTCAAAAAGCCATTGGACAAATCCAAGGATTTCAAAATACTTTTTACGTTGGTAGTTATTTAGGATATGGATTTCATGAAGATGGTATTCAATCTTCTTTGAAGATATGTAAGAAATTAAATATAGAAATAAAAAATTTTACTAATGCAGATACATCTAGAATACCATGGAACTAAATATAAATCATAGTATTGGTCAAGGAGTTATAATCCATAAGCGAACTAGAGATACTAAAAATTTTTTTAAATATAAGGCACCTTATGTATGTATTAATTTATTGAAATTAAATAAAATACACCCTTTAATCTCTTTAAATCGCTTTAACTTTTTCTCAATTTTTTTTAAACAACATGGCTATCGAGATAAAAATAAAAATTTACTTACTTTTGTAAAAGATATTTCTTTAAAACATCAAATTAACTATGAAACAGTAAGTTTTATAACGATACCCTCAATATTGGGATACTCTTTTAACCCAATTAGTTTTTATTTATTCTTAGATAAACAACAATCCCTAAAGGCGATACTTTATGAAGTTAAAAACACTTTTGGAGATCAGGTACATTACCTATCACTGGGTGATTTTTCTAATAAAAATTTTAAGAAAAATATGTATGTTTCACCTTTTATTGAAATGGATTGTAATTATAAAATTTCTGTAAAAATAAATGAGAAAAACAAATTTTTTTGCTCTATTAATCAATTTGATAAAGAAGATAAGCAGATATTTTTTGCATCTATCAACTTACATTTAAAGCCTATTAATAAAATTAACGTTATATTTTTTGCATTAACTAATATATTCGGGAGCGTGAAAGCAATTATGCTTATTCATTATCAAGCAATAAAATTATGGTTTAAAAAAAGTAAATTCTTTAAATATTCCCATAGAGTAAAAGATAATCTATACTTGGATTAGTATTGGAGGATTAAGGTTTGATAGCTGATCGCTATATAAGAAAAGTATGCACTAAAATTCAATACGGTGTATTAAATTTAGATGTTAAAGGTAAGAAATACCTTTTTAAAGGCAGTCTTCCTGGCCCTGAGGTAAATTTAACTGTTCACACTTTAAGTATGCTTTGGGACCTTTATTTTAGAGGTTCTGTAGGATTGGGTGAGGCTTATATCAAAGGAAAATTTGAAGCTGATGACCTCTCTTTATTTTTAGAATTTGGGGCTTTAAATGAAAAAGCTTTTGGTGGAGAAATGAGAGGTTCTAAATTTTACCGCAAAATATCAAAATATTATATGAGCCAAACTAAAAATTCTTTAAGACAAAGTAAAAAAAACATCCATGCTCACTATGATTTGGGTAATAATTTTTATCAAGAGTGGCTTGATGATACATTAACTTATTCATCAGGATTTTTTAAAACTGGAAACGAAACACTCACTGAAGCACAAAAAAATAAATTTGAAAGTTTAATTAAAGGTAATGAGCCACAAAAAGGTGATCGGGTTTTAGAAATTGGATCAGGTTGGGGTAGTTTTGCATTTTATTTAAATTCAAAGTTTCCTGATATCATTATTGATACCTTGACCATTTCAAAAGAGCAATTTGATTTTGTTCAAAAAAAAATTATACAAAAAAAACTTCAGGGAAAAATAAATGTCATCTATAGAGATTATCGTGAACATCAAGGTGAGTATTCTCGAATTTATTCAATTGAAATGTTTGAAGCAGTAGGAATGCAATATTGGCAAGCATATTTCGATAAAGTAAAAGATCTTTTAAAACCGTCAGGTGTTTTTTCAATGCAGACAATAGTTATTTTTGAAGGTCTATTTGAAAAATATTCAAAAAAAATTGATTTTATACAAAAATATATTTTTCCAGGAGGAATGCTACCTACAGTTAAAAAATTAGAAAATATCGCTAATCAAAAAAAATTTACTTTTTTAGTAAAAAACCAAATGGCTGATAGCTACCATCAAACACTTGAGATGTGGAGACATAACTTTAATAAAAAGTGGGATAATATTAAAAGTATGGGCTATAGTGATGATTTTAAAAGAATGTGGAATTTTTACCTTTCATATTGTTCAGGAGGCTTCAAAGCAAAAACTATTGACGTTTTTCAAATTGATTTTGTTAAAAAATGAAATTTGATAACAAATTATTTAAAGATTTTCTATTCAATTTATAATCAATAAATAAATCCACTTAAGACTTTACGCGTAATAATGACAAGTGCATGATAAAAAAAGGATTATTTTTTGTAATTTTAGCCTTCTTTCTAACTGGATGTTCTAATATGAAACTTGAAGATTTCGCAGAAAAAAAACCAGAATTTAAAATAGAAGAATATTTTCTTGGTAAAACGAGTGCTTCAGGTCTTTTTATTGATAGATTTGGTAAAGTAAAAAGACAGTTTACCGTTGATATGGAGGGTATTCAGGATGGAGATTTATTCATTCTTAATGAAACGTTTCTTTATGACAATGGAGAAGAAGAGTTTCGTCGATGGGAAATTACAAAAACTGGCGAGAAAACCTATCAAGGCAATTCATCAGACATAAAAGGCATAGCTCTTGGAGAACGTTCTGGTAACGCTGTTAATTGGCATTACACATTAAAGCTTAAATATAAGGATGGTATAATGCTAGTTAAATTTGATGATTGGCTAATTATGCAAGATGAAAAAAACGTATTTAATAAAGCCACTATGAAGAAATTTGGAGTACGTCTAGGAGATGTCTACTTATTTTTTAAAAAAGATTAAATTGAAGATTGCTGTTTAGCAGCTTTTTCTTTTGCTTTTTGATCTCTTTCAGCTTTTCTTTGACCTTTTTCTACCACAGCCTCTAAATCCTCATAGGAGCATAATCCTAAATCCGTAGGATTTCTAAATTCAGTAATAGGTTGTGATTGATTACCAGCTCTAATATTTGCCACAGTTGGCTTTGTTGAGCTAGTTAATTTTGCTATTTGAGTATCTGTTAAAATTTTTCCATATTCACGAATTAACCATGCTATTGCTTTAGGTCTTTCTTGACGAACAGAGAGAGGTAAATATTTTTTTGTTTTAACATGAGATTGAATAGTTTCAGATTTTTTATTTTGCAATTCAAGAGATGCAGCAGGATCATTCTCACATCTTTTTATTTCATCCATTGTTAATTGGCCACTAGCAATCGGATTAAGGCCTTGCATTTTATAAGCATCTTCACCATCTGCTATGCTTTGGATTTCTAACTCATGGAGTTGACAAAACTGAGATATTTGAGAAAAACTCAAAGCGGTATTGTCAACGAGCCACACGGCTGTAGCTAAAGGCATTAAAGGTTTATTGTCTGACATATTAAAAATTAATTAAATATTGAAAGATTTATATTTGTTTTTAAAGCGAGCAACTCTTCCACCAGAGTCAACCATCTTACCTGAACCTTGGTTCCAAGCAGGATGAGACAAGGGGTCAATTTCTAACTTCATAGTATCGCCAGCTTTTCCCCAAGTTGAGCGCGTTTTATAAGTAGATCCGTCAGTGCGCTCTACTGTAATTTCGTGATAATCAGGATGTATCTTTTCTTTCATGATCTAGAGAAAATAGAGACCAACAGTAAAAAAATCAAGTAAATATTTATAAGTTTTTGAATAATTCGCCACTAATCGACGAACTAGATGCTATTAAACTGTCATCGTTTATAGTATCAAAATTTGAACCTTTGTCGTTCAAGCAGATACCACCAGCTTCACGAACTAACAGAATACCTGCTGCAATATCCCAAATATTTAGTCTCTTACACCAAAAACCATCAAATTTTCCTGATGCCACATTTGCTAAATCAAGAGCGGAAGAACCCATGATTCTAACACTTGTTTTTCGCTGCAGATTTCCAATTTGACTAATACCCTCTTCTAAAATATCTGGATGTTTAATTTGCACACCTGAGGTAAACATACAACCATCTAACTTGTCTCTTTGAGAGACTCTTAATCTTTGATTATTTATCCATGCACCAGAGCCTTTATGAGCCCAAAATAATTCATTAAGTATTGGGTTATAAGTAACACCAGCAATAATTTCTTTTTTATGAACAAGACCAATCGTTACAGCAAAGTAAGCATTTCCATGAATAAAATTTTTTGTTCCATCAAGAGGGTCAGAGATAAAAACTGGATTATCACCTTTCAATTTTTCTAAATCTTCTTTTTTAAAAGTTTCTTCATCGATTTGTAAAAAATCTGGACGGTCTTTTTGAAGGTGATAATTTATTGTCTCTGAAGCTCTTAGATCAGCTGAAGAAACAAAATCATTTTTATCTTTTTTAGATATTTGTAATTTTTCAAGCTCTCCAAAGTCTCGAACTAACCCCTTGGCTGCGCTACGGCAAGCTTTTTCCATAATAACTATAATTGGTGGGATAATTGACATAAAGAGATTATTTAGATTTTTCTATGTAGGTTAATTCTTTAGTATTTATTTTAATTTTATCACCAGTTTCAATATGAGGTGGAACTGTTACTCTCACTCCGTTTGTTAATAGAGCAGGTTTGTAAGAGGAAGATGCAGTTTGCCCTTTCACAACTGCTTCTGTTTCTGCTATTTCAACCACTAAGTGTTCAGGTGGGTTGACGGTCATAGGTTTTTCATCATAAAATTCAATAGATACTTCCATACCATCCTGAAAAAATTTTGCTGTTTCTTCATTGACTTGTTCAATATTGAGAACAATTTGTTCATAAGTTTGATTATTCATGAAAGTGAAATCATCTCCACTTCTAAACAGAAACTGATGTTCAATTTCCTCAGCACGAATTTTTTCTACAGACTCAGCACTTCTAAAACGTTCATTAGATTTAGATTGTGTAGCAATATTTTTCAATTCAGCTTGAATATAAGCACCACCCTTACCAGGCTGGGTGTGAGATAGTTTGGCTACTTTCCAAAGGCCATTATTGTGTTGAATAATGTTGCCAATCTTCAAGTCAATAGCGTTAATTTTCATTTAGATCTATAGATTTGTATCATTTGATCTAGAAGTGCAAGAGAGTCCTCTCTTTTTCGTTGAAAGCAGTTTCGACCGATGATGGACCCATTACCTCCACCTTGATGAATAGCTTTTATTTCGTCCATTAAAGCATTGTCATCTTTTGAGTCGCCGCCAGAGAAAACTACAAGTCTTTTTCCTTCAAAGACAACTTTTTTGATATGAGCCACTCTATCCTTAAGAGTGCTGATTGGAATATCGTTATTTTCAAAGGCTGCTTTAGTTGGATCTTCTTCTAAAAAATCACTAGGTAATTTAACTTTAATAATATTAGCACCTAAAAGAGCTGACATATGGGCAGCGTATGAAATTATATTCATTGCAGTTTCACCCTTTTTACTAATATTTGTTCCACGAGCATAGGCCCATAAAACTACAGCAAGTCCCTTTGCTTTTGCCTCATGACTTAATGCTTGATATTCTTCCATCAAAGAGAAATTATGATCAGAGCCAGGATAAATCGTGAATCCTATAGCAGAACAACCCAACTTCAATGCATCATCAATGCTCCCTGTAACCGCTTGATCAAGAGAAGTCGCTAGAGTATTCGAGCTGTTGATTTTTAAAATTGTCGGAATTTGACCATGGAAACTATCAGAGCTTGTTTGAAGTAACCCAAGTGGAGCTGCATATGCAGATAGACCTGCATCAATTGCCAACTGGTGATGATAATTAGGATCATAGGCAGCAGGGTTAATGGCAAAACTTCTGTCTGGACCATGTTCAAATCCCTGATCAACAGGTAAAATAATCATTCGACCCGTACCACCCAGTTTTCCTTGACCAAGTATTCTCATCAAGTTTGATCTTACTCCAACATTTTCATGGGTATAATTTGCAATAATTTTTTTTGTTATATTAGTAACCTTCATCTTTTCTCCTAATTATTTATAATTTACAGACTTGTTGAGTAGTCTCAAGCATTCTATTTGAAAAACCCCACTCATTATCGTACCAAGTTAAAATACGCCCAAATGTATTAGATACAGTGGTTGTTTCAGTTAAATCCAATACAGAACTACGAGCATCATGATTATAGTCACTAGAAACTTTAGGGTCAGTATCAACTCCAAGTATCCCTTTTAAATACCCCTTTGAATACTCCTCAAATTTTTGATTTAAAAGATCTACTGATATGTCTTTGGTTGTATTAAATTTGAAATCTACTAGAGAGACATTTGGTGTTGGTACTCTGATAGCAGTTCCATCTAGCTTACCCTGAAGGTGAGGAAGAACTAAGCCTACTGCTTTAGCTGCTCCAGTGCTTGTAGGGATGATATTATTAGCTGCAGCTCGTGCTCTTCTTAAATCTTTATGAAATGTATCAACTGTGTTTTGGTCCCCAGTATAGGAGTGGATGGTAGTCATGTAACCATTTTCAATACCAAATTCTTTATCAATCACATATGCTACTGGAGATAAGCAATTAGTAGTACAAGAGGCATTTGAGATAACAACATGATCAGAATTCATGCTTTCATGATTAACACCTTGAACAACTGTAAAATCAGCATTGGTGCACGGGGCTGAAACTATTACTTTCTTAGCTCCACTTTCAATATGAGATAGCGCTTTTTCTTTTGATGCAAAAACACCTGTGCATTCTAAAATAATATCTACTCCTTTATCTCCCCAATTGATATCAACTGGATTTCTTTCTGAGGTGACAATGATTTCATTTTCACCTACCTTAAATTTATTATCAGCAGTTTTTTGAACTTGTTGAGAAAGTGCTCCATGGATACTGTCATATTTTAGTAAATGAATATTACTATCAATATCTGCTAGATCATTAATGTAAGCAATCTCATATGTATCATTAAATTCTTGAGATCTTTCTAAGTAAGCTCTAAATACAAGCCTTCCAATTCTACCAAAGCCATTAATGGCTACTTTTTTTTTAGTCATTTTTTTATTTTATCCTTTTTCTTATAGTTGATGAGATACGTTTTGGGGTTAGTCCGTATTTGTTGAAAACATCTTTAGCTGGAGCGCTAGCACCAAATTCATCAATACCAAAAATATTTTCCTGATTTGTGTATTTATTCCAATACATTGTGGAGCCAGCTTCGATAACAAAAATCTGACTCAATTTTGATTGTAATAATTTATTTTTGAAAGAATTCTTCTGACTATCAAAAAGCGATGTACATGGCATAGAAACAACCTTAGCTTCTATCTTGACTTCCTTCAGAAGGTTGGCTACTTCAACAGCCAATGAAACTTCCGATCCTGTTGCAATTATAGTGATATGATTAATTTTTGATGACTCATAAATAGTATAAGCACCCTTAAAATTACTAATATTTATTCTTTTATTTGATATTTGAGGTAAGTTTTGTCTTGATAAACATATAAAAGAAGGAGCGTTATCAATTAAAAGAGCTGCCTTCCAACAAGCAATCGTTTCCATCATATCGCATGGGCGAAACACGAAACTGTTAGGAATTAATCGAAGCATATTTAATTGTTCTATTGGTTGGTGAGTAGGCCCATCTTCTCCTAACCCTATTGAGTCATGTGTAAAAACTTGAATAGGATCAATATTCATCAATGCTGCAAGTCTAAGACTGGGCTTCATGTAGTCAGCAAAACTTAAGAATGTCCCTGAGTATGTTTTATAAAGCTTTGTAGAAGCTATACCGTTCATGATAGCAGCCATTCCATGCTCTCTAACACCATAATGGATATATTGAGCTTTAAAATTTTTATGGTTAACAATTTCCATTTGTTTACCTTTTGTATTATTAGACCCAGTTAAATCTGCAGAGCCTCCAAAAATAGGAATATTAGAATTAATAAAATGCAAAACAGCTTCAGAAGATTTCCTTGTAGCTTGTGGAGAATTAAAATCTTTAAACTCACTTGATACAGCATCAAATAATTTTATAACCTCAGTAGAAAAATTTTTTAAACCTTTTATATTTTTTATAGATTGTTTTGACTGCGCATAAATTTTTAAATTTCTATTTGATGACTGTCTCCATTCTTTAAGGAGAGCTGCAGGAATATGAAAGGGCGCCTCTTTCCAATCAAGTTTTTTTTTAGTCAATATTATCTCATCAGCACCTAGCGGTGAACCGTGAGAGGAAGCCTTTGCTGATTTATTTGGAGAGCCAAATCCTATCGTGGTTTTAAAATTTAATAAATTTGGTTTATTTGATTTTTGTGATTTTTTAAATAGATCTCTAATATTTTTATGATTATGTCCATCACCACTAAATACATTCCAATTTACAGACTTAAAGCGAAGATTGGTATTATCACTGAATGATAAATCAGTTGAGCCATCAATACTTATTTTATTGTTGTCATAAACAAGAATAAGATTATCAAGTTTTAAATGACCGGCTAAGCTGATAGCTTCTTGACTAATACCTTCCATTAGACATCCATCACCGCAAAAAACATAAACTTTTGGTGTTCTTTTAAGTTTCTGTTCTGCAGCTAGCTTTTTTAATGCTAAAGCCATACCCACACCATTAGAGATACCCTGACCCAAAGGTCCTGTCGTAATTTCAATTCCAGCATCTGGTTCATATTCTGGATGCCCAGCAGTAATAGATCCTAATTGGCGAAAATTTTTAATTTGTTGAAGGGTCATTTTTTTGTAGCCCGTTAAGTAAAGAAGTGAATACAGCAACATTGAACCATGTCCGTTAGATAAAACGAATCTATCCTTTAAGATCCACTCTGGGTCTTTAGGATTATGTGTTAAAAAGTCATGAAAGAGAACAGTGGCGATATCTGCCATGCCCATAGGCATACCAGGGTGACCCGATTTTGCCTTTTCAACTGCTTCTATCGACAAAAAACGAATACAGTTGGCAAGATTTGTATAATTTTTCAATGGAATAACTCTGTGTAATACTTAATAATTAATGTATGAACGAATTTCAACAACAAATACTGCAAAAAATTGAACAAATTGCCCTAAAATTACAAAATTACAAATCAACTAACCTTGAATTAGTTAAAGAGAAAGAAGAGCTTCAAGCAAAGATTGAATATTTAGAGAGAAAAGAGCAAGAGCTATCATCACAATTAGAAAGACAATCATCTGAACTTGAGGAAAAATCTCAATTAATTGACAAAGCAACAAACAAAATTGAGGAACTTCTGGGATCAATAGAAATCGATGGCTAATTTAACTTTAAGCATTGGGGGACGTCCTTTAAAAATACAATGCTCTGATCAAAATATTGAACAGGTAAAAGAAATCGGTGGTACAATAAGCAAATTAATTGAAAATGAGAAAAAAGAGAATGTTCCTTATATAACCTCTGCTTTAATAGCATATTTAAAATCAATGGAAGAAATTTTAAAAAAAGAAAAAATTTTACAAGACTCTTTAAACCAAAAATTATTTTATGAAAGTAGAATTCAAGAACTTCAAAATGAAAATCAAAATTTGAAATCTGATTTAAAACAAATTTTTGAGAAAATAAACGAACAAATCTCTGTTGAATAAAAAAGAATTACGACAATTACATCTCTCCTCTAGAATGAGCATGGGCGAAGATGAGCTAAAAAAAAAATCAATTACAGTTAATCAAAAGATTTTAAATTTGATAAATAATTTTTCTAACAACTCTAAAATTGGTCTTTTTTACCCTTATAAAAATGAAGTAAATGTTTTGCTTTTAGCTAAAAACCTAGAAGACAAAAGAAAAATATGTTTACTTCCAAAAGTAATAGCAAAAAATCAACCATTAAAATATTTTCCTTACTCTCACAGAGCTCCCTTTTTGGAAAAGGGATTTGGGGGAATCATGGAACCATCTGGTCAATTGTCAGAAGATCCTGATATTATAATTGCGTCTTGCGCAGCCTTTAACGATGAGGGGTTTCGAGTGGGATATGGAGGAGGATTTTTTGATCGAACAATTATGGAATTAAAAAAAAATAAGAATTTAATTACTATTCTGGCAGCATTCGAGTTGCAAAAAACAAAATATCAATTCCAAGAGAGCTTTGATGAAAAAGTTGATTATATTTGCACAGAGGATAGAACCTACACATTATGAATTTTTTACTTATTGGTGATGTTGTTGGTCGATCTGGAAGAAATGCTATTCAAAAGTATTTACCTGAGATTCAAAAAAAATTTCAAATAGATTTTACAATTTTAAACGGAGAAAACTCAGCAGCTGGATATGGCATCACAGGAAAAATTTATGAAGACTTCATTAATTGGGGAGCTGATGCAATTACATTGGGCAATCATGCATGGAAGAAAGATGAAATTATTCCGTACATGGAAAATAATCCAGATCATAATATAATAAGACCTTTAAATTTTTCAGAGGGATCTCCAGGTCAAGGTTACAAAATTTTCAATCATCCAAAAGGGTTTAAAATTCTTGTTTGCCAAGTACATGGTCAGACATTCATTGACCTTCCTTTAACTAATCCTTTTGAGTCTATAGATACAAAAATATTATCTTTGATTAATGATCATGGCATAGATTACTCTTTTTTAGAGGTCCATGCCGAAGTAACTTCTGAGAAAAATGGTATTGCGCAAGGTTACGATGGTAAATTTACTGCAATTTATGGGACTCACGTTCATATTCCAACAATGGATGCTAGAGTTTTAGACAAAGGTACTTGTTTTCAAACTGATATAGGCATGACGGGGGACTATAATTCAGTAATTGGAATGAAAAAAGAAAATGCAATTAAAAGAATGAGATCTGGTGATCATAGTCATCGTTTAGAACCTGCTGATGGTGAAGCAACTATTTCTGGAGCAGTAATTAAATCAGAAGGGGGAATTAATTCCATACAATCTATTCAAATAGGTGGTGTTTTGGATCGTAATTTATTATCTTAGGATATGGCTGGTCATTCAAAATTTAAAAATATTCAATACAGAAAAGGAGCTCAGGATAAAAAAAGAGCAAAGCAATTTTCTAAAATTGGTAGAGAGATTCAAATAGCCGTAAAAATTGCTGGAACAGATCCTGAGTCTAATCCGCGACTGCGTCTAGCCATCACAAAAGCTAGAAGTGTTAACATGCCAAAAGATAATGTTGATAGAGCAATAAATAAAAATAACACAGATAACACTGAATACTCAGAAGTTAGATATGAGGGTTATGGACCTTTTGGAACAGCATTTATAGTAGAAGCGTTAACTGATAATAAAAACAGAACAGCTTCAGAGATACGATCTATTTTTTCTAAAAATGGGGGTAACCTCGGAGAGACAGGGAGTGTTAGCTTTAATTTTGATAAAGTAGGTGAAATTCAAATTAAAGGTAATTTGGAGGACACTATTTTAGAGGAATTAATGGATTATGGACTTGAGGATTACAATAACGAAGATGAAATTACATATTTGTATTGTAAGTTTGAATCATTAGTGTCTTTAGAAAAAGTTGTGAGAGATAAAAATATTGAAATTGATAGTGCGTTAATTATTTGGAAACCTAATATGGCAGTAAAAATTGAAAAAGAAGATGAATTAAATCGTCTAATAAAATTAAACGATGACTTGGAGGATAATGACGATGTTCAAAACTGTTTTTCAAATTTAGACTTTGATAGTTCATTGTTAGAAGGTTCTAATGCCTGATAAAGCATGGAAAAACAGAGAAAGGTTGGTCTCAAAATTTTTTGGCGGCGTCAGAAATGCTTTGAGTGGAATTAATTCTAAAGTTACTCACTCTGATGTTATTCATGAAAGTTTATTTATTGAATGTAAATTAAGAGCAAAGCACTCTGCTGTAAAATTGTGGGATGACACTAAAGTTTTAGCTGATAAAGAAAATAAAACTCCTGTTATCACGCTTTGTGAAAAAAATAGACCTGGATTTTGGATCATGGTACATTCTGATGATTTTAGTAAAGTTTCAAAAGAATTAGATAACAAGAAAGCAGATGAAGAAAAGGACTGATCATTGGAAGAAATAGTAAACCTAGCAGCAATTGAGGGATCTGTTGATTTTTCAATGTTTGGAATGTTTTTAAAATCTGATTGGGTTGTTAAACTAGTAATTATACTTTTAGTAATTTTTTCAATTCAATCATGGAAGTTAATTATTCAAAAAATTTTAATGATCAACAAACAACGTAAGATTTCAAAACAGTTTGAAAATCATTTTTGGTCAGGTGTTTCTTTAGATGAACTACATCAACAAATTGATGATTTTGAACAAGAGAGTTTCTCTAATATTTTTAGAAATATTATGAATGAATATGAAAAATCTCGACTTCAAAAAAAGAGTATTGATTCATCGTTTATTCAACGACTTTATACATCTCTAGATTTAAGTATTGCGACAGAAGACTCAAGATTAAACCAAGGTTTATCTTTTTTAGCTTCATCGGGATCAGTAGCGCCTTTTATAGGTTTGTTTGGAACAGTCTGGGGTATTATGAATAGTTTTCAAGCTATTGCCATTGCACAAAATACTAATTTAGCAGTTGTAGCTCCTGGAATTGCAGAGGCCTTGTTTGTTACTGCGCTCGGATTATTCGTGGCTATTCCATCCACTGCTTTTTATAATATGATTACATCAAAGATTGATAATTATTTGTCTGAGGCTGAAGTCTTTGGAAAAGATTTGGTTAACATTATATCCCGCCAAGTAAAATAGTTTAAATGAGAAAAAAACTTCGACCGGTCTCAAATATTAACGTAACCCCTATGGTCGATGTGATGTTAGTTTTACTTATCGTGTTTATGGTTACTGCTCCTTTATTAACAGTAGGAGTTCCTGTTAATTTGCCTAAAGTAGAAGCTAACTCTTTAGATGCACAAAAAGAGCCCTTAGAAATTTCTATCAATGAAGAAAACGATATTTACCTAGGAGAGGAATTGATACCTTTTGAGGATCTTATAAAAAAAGTCAAAACCATTGCAGGATCTAACACAGATATAAGAATTTTCTTAAGAGCGGATACCTCAATTAATTATGGAGAAGTGATGAAAGTTCTCGGTGCCCTCAATACCTCTGGTTTTTTAAAGATAGCTTTAGTTACTAAAAAGCCGAGTTAATTGAGCACTATTTCTTTATTCAATCCTTTTCAAAGAATAGTTTTTTTTATTGAAAATATAAGTTACAAAAAAAGTGATTTATATTTTCAAGCAATATCTTTTTTCATTCATCTCTTAATTTTAATCCCGATGATTAATTTTACGTTTCAAAAGGAAATAAGTGACGTACCAATGATTTTGCCAGTTGAGATGTTTATAGTTGAAGAAGAAACAGCGGCACCAGAATTTGTTGAGGAAATTAATGAAATAATTCCAACAATGCAAGAAGAGGTTGTTGATGATGCTCCAATTAACATTGAAGAAACACCTACGCCAGAGCCTGTAATTGAAGAATTTACTCCTGAACCAGTTATACCTGAGCCACAAGAAATAATACCAGAAATAACAGAGCCAGAGATAATAGAACAGGTAGAAGAAATTTTAATAGATAATAGCTCTAATGAGGCTAATGAGTTTGTTATAGAAGAGACGCCTCAAGAAAAAATAAAAAAACCTGAAGAGCAAACCCCTCCTCCAGTGGAGTATGACTTTGAAATACAACTTAAAAAAAAACCTGAGCCTAAAGAGATTGAAAAGCCTTTTGATAATCTAAATGTTGTTGTCAAGAAAAAGCCTTCAAAAAAAACATTTAATGTTAGTACTGTATTGAAGGACTTAGAAAACAAAGATAAAGAATTTAAAAAAGAACAAGAAACTATAGAGCAAAAACAAGAAGAAGTATTTACAGAAAAAGTTGCTGCAACTATGACTATCTCGGAGATTGACCTTTTAAGACAACAACTCCACTCTTGTTTAAACTTGAATGTTGGAGTTGCTAATTTAAAAGAAATAAAGCCCGTGATATATATTGAAGTAAATCCAGATAGAACTGTTAAAAGTGCCAAAGTGGTTAATAAGGAAAAATTAAATGATCCCTCATTTAGAACAGCAGCTGAGGCTGCTATGAGAGCTGTAAATAACCCTGATTGTAGCCCTTTAATGTTGCCACAAGATAAGTATGATCTTTGGAAAGAGATTAACTTTACTTTTGATTTTAGTTGGATGTTCGATTAAAAATAACAAAAATTTAATTAAAATATGTTAATAATTACACATGATTAAATTTCTTTTTTTAATTTTCTTTTTCAGTTTCAAAGCATTTGCTGCTCTTGAAGTTACGATTGCACAGGGAAAAGTAGAGCCTACGCCAATTGCAATTACTCAGGTTTTTGGAAATGACGCTGATACAGCTAGATATGGAAATACAATTAGAGAAATTATCTCAAATAACCTTACTAATTCTGGACTTTTTTACACTGTTAATGAAGACCTTTACATCCAATCAGATAATTTAGTTGAAAAGGTTCCAAGGTTTGAAGATTGGAAATTAATTAAAGCTCAATTTCTTTTAAGTGCAGATGTTAACAAAACTGACAAAGGTATTCAGTTGCGAATGAGATTATATGATGTTTTTAACGGCACTGAAATTGAAAAACTTCAACTGACCGTTCCTGATGAAGATTTAATAAGAAGAGTTGGTCACACAGTTAGTGATATTGTTTATGAAAGAATAACTGGAGAAACTGGTTATTTTGATACTAGAATTGTTTATGTATCAGAAGTCGGCCCACTTGATCAACGTGTAAAAAGATTAGCCATAATGGATCAAGATGGCCATATAGAGAGCCATCAATTTTTGACTGATGGAAAGAATTTAGTACTAACGCCTAGGTTTGCCCCTAATAATCAGACTATTACTTATATGGAATATAAAAATAATCTTCCTAGAGTATATATCTACGATCTTTTAACTGGAGAAAGAGAAATAGTTGGAGATTTTCCAGGAATGACTTTTGCACCAAGATTTTCCCCTGATAGTAAAAGTGTAGTCATGTCTTTTTCAGATCCTAAAACAGCAAATTCTGAAATATATCTTATGGATATTAATACAAGATCCTTGGAGAGATTAACTAATGACTCAGGTATAGATACTTCACCATCTTTTTCACCTGATGGAGAAAAAATTGTTTTTAATTCTGATAGAGGTGGCAGCCCTCAGATCTTTACTATGAATAAAGATGGAACTAACATAAAAAGAATTTCAAAAGGAAGAGGTGTTTATGGAAATCCAGTTTGGTCACCGAGAGGGGACTTAATTGCTTTTGTAAAAAATATTAAGCCAAATTTTTACATAGGTGTTATGGATACAAATGGTGAAAATGAGAGAATTATTGTTCAGGACTTCTCTTTAGAGTCACCAGCATGGTCACCAAATGGAAGATACTTAATATTTTATAGACAACAAAGATCAAATACCGATGGTACTGGTGGCGAAACATCAATTCATTTTATAGATATCACTGGATATAATGAGAGAATCATCCCAACTCCAAGAGATGGAAGTGACCCAGCCTGGTCCCCATTGTTATAAAATTTCAATAAAATTAGTCAAATTTCCCAATAATTTTAATGAAAAATTCAAAATTATTGTCTTGATTTCATATAAATACAGTGTTTATTTACATAAACTATAGTTACAAATATATTTACGCGGAGATAATAATGTTAAAAAAATTACTACTACTTGTTGTTGCTGGCTTCTTTTTAGCCTCTTGTGCAGCGACTAATACTGAACAAGGTGGCGACGTAGATGCTGCTTCTTCAAGCACTGCCTCTGGAGGAGACATCACAGCTGGAACTCAAGAAGATCTAATTATTAATGTTGGAGACAGAGTTTTCTTCGAATTCGATAGCTCAGAGCTTACAGTTGATGCTCAAGCAACCCTAGATGCTCAAGCAGCGTGGTTGCAACAGTATCCTGACACAAATATTACTATCGAAGGTCATGCTGATGAAAGAGGCACAAGAGAATATAACCTTGCGCTTGGAGACAAAAGAGCTTTCGCAGTTTACAGTTATTT
This sequence comes from alpha proteobacterium HIMB59, assembly GCA_004321805.1. Lineage (GTDB taxonomy): Bacteria > Pseudomonadota > Alphaproteobacteria > HIMB59 > HIMB59 > HIMB59. Next base: position 36,246 of record SGZV01000010.1, read on the forward strand.
AGCTCAAGCAGGCATAGACACTAACAGATTGGAATATGTCAGTTGGGGTAAAGAAAGACCTGAGGTCATCGGCTCAGATGAAACTGCATACGCGCAAAACAGACGTGGCGTTACATTAGTTAACTAATTAATACTAATATACAAAAATTTAATTAATAAGGTGTCCAATTTTTTTTGGGCACCATAACTTTCTAAAATGAGATTTGGATATTTATTTCTAGTATTATTTTTTCTTTTACAATCTCCCTCTTTTTCCCAAAACCATAATGCTATCGAAGTTGATCTTGAAAGGGTAAAAAAAGACATAATTGATTTACAAAAATTTGTTTATCAAAATAACAATTTAGATTTATCAGATCAAAGCATCTCTTCCTCTGAAATCGAAAATTTAAATAAACTACTCTTATCATTAGAAGAAAAGCTAATATCCTTTGAAATTCAATTAAGTGATATGAAAGAGGATATAAAAAGTCTATATCAACTTTACACATCATCACAATCTAATAACGATATTAAATTAGAGACCACAAAGGATTTAAATATAGAAGAAAGCTCCTCAAAAATAGTTTCTGAAAAAAATAATAATGATCAAATTTTAGGACAAATGAGCATTTCTAGTATTGAAACTGATTTGAGTGATTTAGAAAGCAATGATGATATAAATCTCTTAGTAGAAGAAGATGATAATGAGAAAGTTATTGGTGAATTATCAATTACTAGCTTAGAGGATCAGAAAATAATTATTTTAGAACCAACTGATGAACAATTAGATACATTAAATGATTTAGATCAACTACTTGAACAAAGAGAAATAGAATTAAATAAACCAATTATTGACGTTGCAAAACAAATGCAAATCGCAAAACAGAGTCTTGCTAGCTTAGAAAATCAGAAAGCTATTGAAAGTTTAATTTTGATAGTAGAGTCAGACACTGATAATCTAGATATACTAGCTGAAACTTATTATTTACTTGGTAGGACGTATTTTATAGAAGGCCAAATCATTGAGTCTGTTAAATATTTTGGTATCAGGCACAGAGATTTAACAGACATTAAAAAATTCAAGTCAGATAATTATTTCTGGCTGGGAAAATCTTTATTTAGCATTGGCGATCAAGAAAATGGATGTTTAATTATGGAAGATTTAATTTTTTCTAACTCTTATTTAGACAAACCAGAGATAATTGAAAGTGCTAAAGAACTGCAGTTAAATAAAGATTGCGGACTGATTATTGACTAATCAAAATGATCTTAACTTAAAGTCGTTTACTTCTTATCTAAAAAAAAATTTTAAAAAAAATACTAAAATTTTGATTTCGATTTCTTGTGGCTTAGATAGCACTGTCTTACTAAATTTATTACAAAACTCTAAGTTTTTTATAAACAAAAATATTTTTTTTGTAATTTTTGATCATCAAAAAAGAGCTGAGAGTAAATATGAAATACAAGAATTTGTGAATTATTATAAATTACCATCTACTAATCTAATAGTAAAAAAATTAAATTTGAAAGAAAGTAAGTCATCTTTTCAAGAACAATCAAGGCTACTTCGAAATAGAAATATTAAATTGATTTCAAAAAAAAATGATATCTTTGATATTTTTCTTGGCCATCATCTTGATGATTTAAATGAAACTTTTATGATAAGAAAATCTCAACAATCGGGAGTAATTGGACTTTCAGAAATATTTAGTAAAAAAATTAATAATTTAAATTATCACCGCCCATTGGTTGATTTTAGTAAAAAACAAATTAATGAATTTGCCATAAGAAATAAAATTCGATGGTTTGAAGATAGGACTAATTTGGAACTTGATTATAGCCGAAATAAAATCCGAAGTTTCTTAAGCTATAATGATACATCTCAAAAAATTAACAAAGAAAGAAAGTTATATCAAAATATCAGTGACCTTAAGTCTCTGCATTCAAACTTTTTTAAAAAAATTCAATCTAAAAAATACGAAATCAATGTAACTAAATTTAATAATCTCAACGAAACACTTAAGTTTTTTGTTATTCAATCTTTTTATCAAAGCCAAAATACTCATCTCAAAAAGATATTAAGGAAAGAAAATGTATCAAATATCATTGCTATGATTCGTAATTCTGAAAGAAATTTCAAAGAAAAATCAGTATTTTCTGGTAAAATTTTTAATTTCGAAAAAAAAATATACATAAATCTTAACTAGGACTTTAAACGTAGTAATCAATGACTATATTATTAATATAAAAAGATATGAAAAATTTTTCTAAAAATATATTCGTTTGGATAATCATTAGCCTTATTTTATTGGGATTATTTAATGTTTTTAAAAACTCCCAAAAAGATTATTCTTCAGTCACTTATACATACTCAACCCTTCTCGATAAAGCTCAAAATGGTGAAATTAAGTCTGTTGAAATCCAAGGTAATAACATATACGGCCAAACTATGGATGGCATTGATTTTTCTACTTATGCTCCAAGAGATCCAAATTTAATCGAAACTTTAAGTAATAACGATGTAGCAATAAATGCAAAGCCTGAACAATCAGGAATGCACCCCTTATTAAGCATTTTTGTTTCTTGGTTCCCAATGCTTTTACTGATCGGTGTATGGATTTTCTTCATGAAGCAGATGCAATCAGGTAAAGGCGGTGGAGCGCTAGGTTTTGGTAGATCTAAAGCTAAATTACTTAATGAAAACAAACAAAAAGTTACATTTAATGATGTTGCTGGTATTGACGAAGCAAAACAAGAGCTTGAGGAGGTTGTATCTTTTCTAAAAGATCCTCATAAATTTCAAAAACTTGGAGCTAAAATACCAAAAGGAGCATTACTAGTAGGTCCACCTGGAACAGGTAAAACTCTTCTTGCCCGTGCCATAGCTGGTGAAGCAGGCGTCCCTTTCTTCTCAATTTCTGGCTCAGACTTTGTAGAAATGTTTGTAGGTGTTGGAGCATCAAGAGTTAGAGATATGTTTGAACAAGGTAAAAAAAATGCTCCCTGTATAATATTTATTGACGAGATTGATGCCGTTGGAAGACATCGTGGAGCAGGACTTGGTGGTGGTAATGATGAAAGAGAACAAACTCTCAATCAACTTTTAGTTGAGATGGACGGTTTTGAGGCGAATGAAGGTGTAATTATAGTAGCAGCCACTAACAGACCTGATGTACTTGATCCCGCACTATTAAGACCAGGTCGTTTCGATAGGCAAGTTGTCGTTCCAGCTCCTGATATTATTGGAAGAGATAAGATTTTAAAAGTTCACACAAAGAAAATTAAGATGGATAAGTCTGTAAAAACTATTGCTATTGCAAGATCTACTCCAGGTTTTTCTGGTGCTGATTTAGCAAACATAGTAAATGAAGCAGCTTTAATAGCAGCGAGAAAAAATAAAAAAATTGTTACAATGGATGATTTTGAGGATGCTAAAGATAAAGTAATGCTTGGTACTCAAAATAAATCAAAAATTATTTCAGACTCTGAAAAAGAAGTTATAGCTTACCATGAAGCTGGTCATGCTTTAGCAAATTTACATTGTAAGCACGCTGACCCCATTTATAAATCTTCAATTATACCTACTGGTAGAGCTTTGGGATTTGTTATGAGCGTCCCAGAACAAGATAAAGTAATCCATAGAAAAGATGAGTATTTGGATAAGTTGGTAGTCACAGTTGCTGCTCGAATAGCTGAAGAATTAATTTTTGGCCCTGAAAAAATTGGCTCAGGTGCTGCTGGTGACATTCAGCAAGTTACAAATCTTGCAAGAGCAATGGTAACACAAATGGGATATAGCGATAAACTAGGTAGAGTAAGATATACTGGCAATCAAGAAGAAGTGTTTTTAGGCCATTCAGTAACTCAATCAAAAAATATATCTGAAGAAACCGCAAGAATAATTGATCAGGAAGTAATTAGACTTGTCCAAGACTCTGAAACTCGTGCAAGAAAAATTTTAACTGAAAATATTAAAGATCTTCATATTATTGCTAAAGGTCTTTTAGAGTATGAAACTCTAACCGGAGAAGAGATAAAGAATCTTTTAAAAGGCATAAAACCTACAAGAGATGATGATTTATCATCGGATGATAGTAGTAGTAGTCCTTCTGATGCGGAGAAAAAGAACCCTAATAAAGGTCCTTTACCTTCTTTTACAAAAGATCAAAACTTTCCTCTTCCAAATTAATCAGTTATCCAATAATTAATTAATCTTATGAGATTATTTGGAACAGATGGAATCCGAGGAGAGGTAGGAAAGTATCCTTTAACAGTAGAAAATATTTTAAAGCTAGCTAAAGCATCTTCACTTGTTTTAAAAAAGAAAAACTCTATTTCAAGAGTTGTAATAAATAAAGATACGAGACTATCAAATTATATGTTTGAGCCTGCTCTTGCCTCAGGATTTATATCAATGGGTATTAATGTAGTTTTAGTTGGCCCACTTCCTACTCCAGCTCTAACAATATTAAGTAAATCCTTGAGAGCAGATTTTTCAGTAATGATTACTGCATCTCATAACCCTTATACCGATAATGGATTAAAATTTTTTTCTAGTAATGGTATAAAAATAACACCAGAAGAAGAGCGAAAAATTGAAGATAATTTTTTTAACTACGATTTCGATAAATTCAAAATCAAACAAGCAAATTATGGTAAAGCAATAAGATTAAAAGACGCCATTGGAAGATACTCCGAGGCTTTGAAAAGAAGTGCGGATAAGGATCTTGATTATAATAATTTAAAAGTAGTTTTAGATTGTGCAAATGGCGCATCATATAAAGTAGCCCCTGAGGTGTTATTTGAAATGGGTATTGACCTAATTACAACTGGAGATAAGCCCAATGGAACTAACATTAATTTTAAGTGTGGATCTTTATTTCCACAAAAAGCCTCAAAATTAGTTTCAAAACGAAAGAGTGATATTGGTATTTGTTTAGACGGAGATGGAGATAGGGTAATTGTTATTGACGAAAAGGGCTCAGTTATAACTGGTGAAGAATTAATTTATATAATTACTAATCATTATCTTAAAAATAAAAAACTTAAAAAAGGCTCAACAGTAGTTACTAATGAAATAGCTAATTATGGATTAGATATTGCTTTGAAAAAAAAAGGCATAAAATTAAAGAGAGTGAAGGTAGGAGATAAATTTATCCTTCAAGAAATTCAAAAAAATAAATATTTATTTGGTGGTGAGCCATCAGGCCATTTTATCTTTAAAGACGATATTCTAATAGGCGATGGAATGACTACAGCCATAAAGATTTTATCAATTTTACTTATTGAAGGAAAAAAATTATCCGAACTAAGAAAAGGAATTGATTTATTTGAAGTTTTAGAGATCAATCAACGTATTGATAAAGAGAAATTTTTTCAAAATGAACAATCTATTTACAGAAAGTTAAATCTATTATTAAAAAATCAAAAGCTTTTTTTTAATATTCGCCCTTCAGGCACTGAGCCGCTATTAAGAGTAAACTTGCAATATTTAAGAAGAAATATAAAACTGACTGACTTAAAAAAAATAGAGAATAAAATAAGAAATACTATTTCTAATGCTTGTTAATTCATTTGATACTAAATACGCTAAAACTGCATATAAATATGAGCTGCTAGACAAAAATTTTATCGACTTATTTTCTAAAAATAAAAAATTTAATCGAATTTTTACATCTGTTGTAGAAAATCAGGAATTAAATAACTCCTCAAATATATTACTCAGGTCTGATATTACAGGACAAGTTATTGATACAATTTTGAGCCATGATTTTAAAAGCAAACATTATCTATATTATATGGGGGATGTTTTTAAAAAAGATATTATTAATTCCCAAATTAAACAATGTAGACAACATGGTGTAGAAATTATTAATAACTCTAAATACGAGTCCTTTAAAGAAGTGATAAAAATATTAGATAAGATACTTTCACTTTTTTTAAAGAAAGATTTTATATTTATTTTTACAGATCCAATTATTAAAACTCAGTCTGATTATCTTTTTAAAGTTAAATCTAGCAAAAATGATATTAATAAATTTGTAAATATTTTCAAAAAATTGAGCAATTCTCGATATGCCTTGAATTTAGAAAAAAACTTCTTCTCTAAAGATTATCATCAAGATATATTTTTTTACGTTTACTCTACTAAAACAAAAAAAGTTTTAGCTCAAGGTGGAGGGTATCATTATCAAAAAAACCAAAAAGTTATAAATGGAATTGGTTTTTCTTATGACGTCGATAGTTTGGTTGAATTAATATGACTAATAAAGCTGTAATTGGACTTCAATGGGGGGATGAAGGTAAAGGCAAAATAGTTGATTTCTTATCTGAAGATTTTGATTTAGTTACCCGCTATCAAGGAGGTAATAATGCTGGACATACTGTCATTGTTGAAGATGTAACTTATAAACTTAACTTAATTCCTTCTGGTGTTATTAGGGGTAAGTTTTGTTTTTTAGGGCAAGGTATTGTTTTAGACCCTGAGCATTTCATGAATGAATTTAAGAAAATTTCAGAAAAAATAAACAATCCCCAAATTTTTCTATCCTCAAATATTCCTCTCATCTTACACTACCACAAACAACTCGATAAAATAAATGAGTCAATTCTATCTGGTGAAAGTAAAATCGGCACTACCGCCAAAGGTATTGGACCCGCTTATCAAGACAAAGTTGGAAGAAAAAGTGTAAAGCTTTATGAATTAGAAAATCATGAATATTTAAAAGATAAATTATACACAATAAAGAAATTTTATGATCCTATATTGATTGCATTTGATGAAAAACCAATTGATATAGATGAAACAATTATTATTTTATCAAATTTTTTTCAAGAAATAAAAAATCTTATTGTTGATAATAATTTTATAAAACAAAATTTTATGAAAAAGAAAATTTTATTTGAAGGCGCTCAAGGAGCACTTTTAGATTTAGATCATGGTTCGTATCCATTTGTGACATCTTCAAATACTATTTCTTCAAATATAGTTATAGGGTCAGGGCTACAAGTAAACTACGAGACTTTAGGAATTTTCAAAGCATATGCTACAAGGGTTGGTAATGGGCCATTCCCTTCTGAGCTATTTGACTCTGTAGGTGATTATATTGCAGAAAAAGGAGTCGAGTTTGGAACAGTCACCAAGAGAAAGAGAAGATGTGGATGGCTTGACTTAGTTTCTCTAAAATACAGTTGTGAGATAAATAGAGTAAAAGAGTTATGCATTACAAAAGTAGATGTATTAAATGACCTTAAAGAAATTAAAGTTTGTAAAAGTTACGAAGGTAAAAGTTTTAATGAAATAAATTTTAGTAATAGTAATTTTCTTGATACTTGTAATTTAGTAGAGTCAGATTATGAAATTTTTCCAAGTTGGGGAAATTTAGAAAATAATGATTATCAAAATTTACCTGAAAATTTAAAAAATTATATAAGCTATATTGAGAATTATTTAGATATACCAATTAAAATTATCTCGTTAGGTCCTGAAAGAAACCAAACAATAATTAAATAGTTAATTTATTTTTTTTCTAATAATTTTGTTTCTGAGATTATTTTAATCTCTTCTTGTAGTTTTTTGATAGCTTTGTTTTCTATTTGTCTAACTCTTTCCCTGCTTATTGAATATTTTTGACTCAAGTCTTCTAATGTTTTAGGTTCCTCATCTAGTCTTCTTGCAGTAAGTATTTCCATTTCACGAGGTTCTAATTTTTTTACTGCTTGATTATATAATTCTTTTCTTTTGTTTAATTCGTCAGAATGCTCAACTCTTGAGGCTAGGTCAGTACTCACATCCTCTACTTGATCTATCCACTCAGAGTCATTTTCATCATTCAGGGGAGTATTAAGGGAAAAATCTTGATGAAAAACTCTTCCTTCCATCTGCTTAACTTCCTCTTCTGTTACTCCAAGGTCATCAGAAATTGATTTTATTTGTTCGTTTGTTAGATATCCCTCTTCATATTTTTTTAACTGATTTCTTAATCTTCTGAGATTGAAGAACAGTTTTTTTTGAGCTGCAGTTGTACCTATTTTTACTAAAGACCAACTATGAAGAACATACTCTTGGATAGAAGCTCTAATCCACCAGATGGCATAAGTAGCTAATCTAAAACCCTTATCAGGATCAAATTTTCTTATTGCTTGTATTAGTCCCAAATTACCCTCTGAGATAAGGTCAAATAAAGGTAGTCCATAGCCTCTATAGCCCATAGCTATTTTGGCTACTAGTCTTAAATGACTAGTTACAAGTTTTTGTGCTGCTTTTGTATCTCCTTTTTTTAACCAATCAATAGCCAGTTTTTTTTCTTCTTCATCAGTTAAGATGGGAAATTGATTAATTTTCTTTAGATATGGATAGACATCATTTTCAGAAGTAATAACAGGTAAGAGATTTTTATTTTCTACATTCATTTTAATTTTAACTCTAAATCTTTCATGTCAATAGGCAGTTCACAAGTAATTTTAATCAATTTCTCTGAAATTGGATGAATAAATTCTAATTTATAGGAATGTAAAGCCTGTCTTGGAAAATTTGATAAATATTCTCTGATATTATGAGGAATATTATTTAATCTAAACTTTTGTTCTTTATCAAAGATATAGTTTTTATCACCAATTATCGGCAATCCTGAGCTCGTTAAATGAACTCTGATTTGGTGTGTTCGTCCAGTAATAATTTCACAATCAAGCTTACTAATGGAACCAAAATAATTCGATATATTAGTTATTTTGGTTAAAGCATTTTTTCCATCCATCTCAGAAGTTTCAAATTTAGTTCTATGTATTTTTTGTCTTACAATATTTTTGTCAATTTCAAGATTGTTATGTTGAGGAATACCAAAAGAAAAGGCAATATAATTTTTCTTTAATTCTCTAAGTTGAAATTTATCTTTAAGTAATTTTTTAATTATTTTATTTTTTGTAATTATAATTATACCACTTGTATCTTTATCTAATCGATGAACAATTCCCTCTTTTAATTCCTCATCATCGTCAATATTAAATTTATTATGAAGGCTACTTTGGAGGTTAGGACTATCGTCATGAGTATTCTTTTTATGGGTTAGTAGGCCCGATGGTTTATTTAATATTGCTATATGGTCGTCCTCATATAATATTTCTATAATAAATTTATCGTAACTGTATGAGTTATTCATTGAACAGATGTTAAAAAAAAAACTTTTAGTAAGTTTAATTGTATTTCAAGGTATCTTAATATTAGCTTCTATTATAGCAATAATCTTTGGTGTTTTCTATAAATACGGCAATAAAGGAAATATTTTAGATAGAGACTCTGTTGATTTAAATTATGATAATGTCTATCTACTTGATGACAAAAATTTTCAACATAAAATTGTTAAAAATGATCAAATTATATTACAAATAATTGATATTAAATCAGGCAAAATTCAAAAAGAGATAATTCTTGAAAAATAATATAGAGTATATTGTCATTGCTGGTTCCTCTGGTGGTCACATATTACCGGCAATTAAATTTATAAATAATTTATCTAAAGTAAAAAATCCAAATAATATTTTGTTTATAACCAATAAGATTGGTGAAAATTTTATAAATAAAATTATTTCAACAGAAATTGAAAAAATACAGATAAGCTCTTCTAATAAAATTATATATATAATGAAGATTATTACTCTTCTTTTACCGATTCTATTTATGAACAAAAAAGTAATTTGTTTAGGATTTGGTGGTTTTATCACTTCTCCAGTTTTATATTTATCCAAGATATTTAGTTTATTTTTATTTAAAAAAAACAAAATATATATTCATGAGCAAAATATTGTCTTTGGATTAGCAAATAAATTTAATTATTTTATTGCTGATAGAGTTTTTACATCCTTTCCCTCCAAAAAACTGAAAGATAAAGAAATTTTTGTTGGAAATTATTTTAATGAATTCACGAGCAATCTAGTTGATAACAAAGTAACTTCTATTCAAGTATTATTATTAGGCGGTAGCGCGGGGTCTTTAGAATTAAATAAAATTCTTATAAAAGAATTAAAAAAATTAAACAGTAATAACTTAAAAAATATTCAACTTTCAGTCCAAATACCACATTCACATTTCGAAGAATACAAATTAAAGTATTTATCAATAAATAATAATATAAATTTTTTTTCCTATAATGATAATCTTAGATTCGAAGAGTATGATTTAATTATCTCTCGATCTGGTTCAGGCTCACTAAATGATATCTTATATAAAACTGGTAATGTTTACTTCATACCTCACCTCCATTCTCGTGATAGACATCAAGAGTTGAATCTTAATTTTTTTAAAAATTATAAGATGTCTCTATTGGAGTTAAAAATACCTAGTCAAAAAACTATTTCTGATTCATTTTATTTTAACAATCTCATAAATCCTTTTTCCATTGATAAAATGGTTTGCTATTTAACTCGATGAAATTTTCAGACCTTATAACCAAAAAAGTTCATATTATTGGCATTAATGGCATTGGAATGAGCGCATTAGGTATTTATTTAAAAAAAAACAATATAGATGTTTCTGGAAGTGATATTGCAAAAAATTCAAATACAAAAATATTAAATCAACATAATATTAAAGTCACAATTGGCCATAAGTCATCTAATATAAAAAACAAAGATATAATTTTTTACTCTTCTGCTATTAAAGATAATCCTGAATTAACTGAGGCAAAAAAAAATAAAATCCCACATTTTAGTCGATCAAAATTATTACAACTTATATGTAAGGATAAATTTACAATTGTTATTTCAGGATCTCATGGAAAAACCTCAACCACTTCTTTATTGGGACACTTACTAATAGCAAGTGGATTAAATCCCACAATTATATCTGGAGGAATAATGAATAATTTTGGTCAAAATATATACCTTACTGATAGTAATTATGTTGTTGTAGAGGCCGATGAAAGTGACGGGACTTTATTTAAACTAAATCCAAATTACTTAATTTATCTGAATGTTGATCAAGAGCATCTAGATTTTTATAAAACCTATGAGGCACTAAAAAATAAAATAAAAAAATATATTTTAAAAATTTCAAAAAAATCCAGAGTATTTATTAATACTGATGATCATTTTTTAAGCACTCTTAGTACATCCTCATGCAAAAATATCATTACTTTTAGTGGCAAGTCTAAATCAACTTATAAGTATAAAATTAAAAATTTAAGTGAAACAAAGTCAATTTTTGATTTCTATTTTAAAAATAAGAAAATCAAAAAAGATGTTAATTCCCCTCTTCTTGGTGAACATAATGTACAAAATCTTGCTGCTATTTTATCTGTTTTACATGATTTAAATCTCAATACTAATAATAATGCAATTATGAAATATAAGGGAACGATGAGAAGAATGAATAAATTAGGAAAGTTGGGAAAAGTAATTTTCTTTGATGACTATGCCCATCAT
>SGZV01000011.1 GCA_004321805.1 alpha proteobacterium HIMB59
CTAGTTATACAATAATCATATAAATCATTATCAAATCCTAACTTAGTGAGATTAGAAATAGAGTCTACAGTGGGTCTTGAAGAATTAGATATTAATATAATTTTTTTTTTATTATTTTTTAAAACTCTCAAACAATTTTCAGCTTCCTTAAATTTATAATGACCATTATGTAAAACTCCCCATTGGTCAAATAAAAAAAAATCATATTTATCTACTAAAGAACGGAAAGACTTAAGGTTTTTCAAGAATGTTGACCTATTACTTCTGTAATATTTCTGAAACCTTGTTGTTGAATTAAAGATATTAAATCTAGGGTCATTTTTTTTATGTGATAAGGTCCGTTATAAGTGAAACTTGTATAAACTTGTACAAGTGATGCTCCCAATTTCATTTTAGTTAAAATATCATTAGCATCAAATATACCCCCAACTCCTATGATTTTAATTTTTCCAGAAGTTAAAGTGTAAAAATCTCTTATAATCTTATTAGATTTATAAAATAATGGTCTACCACTAAGCCCACCATTCAGCTCTTTTTCAAGTGAGGTTTTATCAATAGAGGTGTTTGTTAATATTAATCCATCAATATCATTAGCTAAGGAAATAAGAGCAATATCCTTTTTTTCTTGCTCTGTAATATCAGGAGAAATTTTAAAAAGTATTGGAATCCTTGAAAAATTTTGCTCACGTAATTGATGTAATCTATTGACAATTTTTTCAAAACTATTCGATTTCAAATTATCTCTAAGGCCAGGAGTATTAGGTGATGATAGATTGATAACTATATAGTCCCCCAATCTATGTAAACGGTCAAATAATAACTCTAAATCATTTAAAATATCTTTAGTTTCTCTATTATTTCCGATATTGATACCCACAATTTTATCCTGAAAGTTTTCTTTAAAATTTGAGTTGATAATATTATTTTCAAAAATTTCCATTCCCTTATTATTAAAACCTAAAGAGTTAACAAGAGCATTTTGTTTTGGGAATCTATGAATTCTAGGTTTTGGATTACCAGTCTGAACTAATGGTGTAACAGTTCCAAGTTCTGTAAAACTAAAACCTAAATTCAAGATAGGTTTAATGACTTCAGCATTTTTATCAAAGCCCGCAGAAAGACCTATTGGAGTTTGAAATCTCCTTCCCCAAATTGTTTGTTCCAATATTTCAGAATTAGAATAATTAATTTTAGGATATAATCCAAGCTTCAATGCTTGAATAGATAAATTATGGGCTGTTTCTGGATTAAGATGTTTTAAAAATCGATGTGCTAAATTATACATTTAGCTTTGAATTAATAAGCTCAATAGTTTTGTCTTTTGTAAATATTTTAATAAATGAGCCTAATCTTGGACCATTTTCTTGTCCAAAAACAACCTCATATATTAGTTTAAAGAAGTCTTTAATATTTTCTTTATAAATAGTTTCTTTGCCAACGGAAAATATTGCAGTTTGAAATTCATCTGCTGAAGAATTAGCATCTAAAATTGAAATTTTATTTATCACTTCATTTAGTATAGATAATTCATCTGGGTTTGGAATTTTAAATTTTAAGTTTGGTTGAATAAAATCTCTAAAGTAATTAATGCCACAATCAATCATTCTGTAAATATAATCTTTTTCCACATCGCTAAAAACAGACTGGTAATTCTTTATGAGCCCCATTATTATTTCTGGGTCTTCAGATTTACACACTGAGATAACATTTAAAATCAAACTATAGTTAATTTTTGAATTATATTTTGGATTAATTGCCTTATGTATATGCCATGAAGGATTATCGGGATTTTCATTTTCATTAAGTTTATTTAAATGAGATAAATACTCATCTGTGTTTTTTGGGATAACGTCAAAATAAAGTTTTTTTGCAGTTGTGGGTCTTTGGTACATAAACATTGATAGGCTTTCTTCAATAGAATATTTAAGCCAGTCATCAATACTGATACCATTACCTTTTGACTTACTAATTTTTTCAGCATTTTCGTCTAAAAATAATTCATAGATTAAATTTTCAGGAGGTCTAGAACCAATAATCCTACAAATTTTAGATGATAATACATAACTTTCAGTTAGGTCCTTTCCACACATTTCATAATCTACACCAAATGCAGCCCACCTCATCGCCCAATCTACCTTCCATTGTAATTTACAATTTCCATCTAAAACTGACTTATTAACTATCTTTCCATCTTCATAGTAACTAATTGTAAAATTTTCGGTGTTAATTTCTTCTACTGGCACTTGTAAAATCTTCCCAGTTTTTTCATTAATAGGAAAAAAAGGACTATATGTTTTCCTTCTTTCTTCTCCTAAAGTTGGTAAAACTACATTTAAAATATCATTATAATTAAGTAATATTTTTTTTATTGTTTCATTAAATAATCCGGTTTTATAGGCTTGTGTAGAGCTTTGGAACGTAAAAGGTAATTTAAATCGATCCAAAAATTCAACTAATTTTGAGTTGTTATGCTCGCCAAAACTATCAAATTTATTAAACGGATCTGGAACAGATGTTAAAGGATAGTCTAAATAATTAGATAATTTATCTTTATTTGGAACATTATCAGGAACTTTTCTAAAACCATCCATATCATCTGAAAAAGCGATTAGATCTGTTTTTAGACCACTTAACTTTTCAAAACAAAAACGAACCATATTGGTTCTAAGAACCTCTCCAAAAGTCCCTATATGGGGAAGTCCCGATGGGCCATAACCTGTTTCAAATATAATTTTTTCTTTCTTGTTGGACTTTTCAATTCTTTTAAGAAGCTTTTTTGCTTCGTTAAAGGGCCATGATTTATAATTGTTGTAATCTATCAAAACTTAGGTGCTAAAGTTAAAACTATACCATCTAATTCTTCTGTAAATGGAATTTGACAGGATAATCTCGAATTTTTTTTTACATCAAAAGCTTGGTCTAACATAGATTCTTCATCTTCATCAGCAGATGAAAGTTTTGGTAACCATTCCTCACCCACATAGCAATGACAAGTTGCACAAGCACAACATCCTCCGCAAATAGCTTCAATATCAAGTCCAGCATCACGTATAATTTCCATGATAGAGAAGCCCAAAGTTGCCTCTAAAATGTGTTCTTTTCCATCGTGATCGATGATTTTGATTGTATGTGACATTTTAAATTTGACCTAAATTACAGAAAAATTCTTACTGTTCAATAGTTACATTAATGCGACTTAAATAACCATATAAATGATATTCTTAAAAATTATAAAATTAGATTAAATGCAAAAAAATTTATCAAATTCAATTAATATTTGGTTAATTACTCTAGCGTTAATAGTGCTATCAATGATAGCTGTAGGGGGTTTGACTAGATTGACTGAGTCAGGCCTTTCTATGGTTGACTGGCAATTATTCATGGGTGCTATTCCTCCACTCAATCAAGCTGATTGGATTAAATTGTTTGATGATTATAAACAATATCCTGAATATCAAATAAAAAATTTAAATATGAACATCGATGAATTTAAATATATTTTTTGGTGGGAATACGGCCACAGAGTCCTTGGTAGGATAATAGGAATAGTTTTCATAATTCCTTTTATTTATTTTGCTATAAAGAAATGTTTTTCAAATCAAGAATATAAATTTTATTTTTTGTTATTATTCCTAGGTGGATCTCAAGGGCTAATTGGATGGTGGATGGTTAAAAGTGGCCTAGATATAAATCCATACGTTAGCCACATTCGCTTAGCTGTTCATTTAATAATTGCTCAAGTAATATTAGCTTTAATTTTTTTTCAACTTTTAAAAAGGAATATGAAAGATCAATACAAAAGGATAAGTACTGGGCATAATAGCTTATTTATTTTTTTTAATTTAGTTATTTTACTAACTGTGATCTATGGTGCTTTTATGGCAGGTCTTGATGCTGGAAAATCATTCAATACTTGGCCAAGAATGGGTGAAGGATATATACCTGAAAATTTAATATTTTGGGATGAGAGTTTTTGGGGGTTTTTTGAAAATAGTATTTTTATTCATTTTTTTCATAGATTCTTGGCATATGTATCTTTGATCATAATTTTAATTATTATTTGGTTTGACTATAGAAAAATTAAAAATCATTTACAAAAGTATCACTTACTATTTATAAGTTTACTAGTTTTGTTACAGTTAATTATTGGTGTTTTTGTTGTTTTGACAAACGTTCAAATTTCTATGGGATCTATTCATCAAATAGTTGGTACCATCTTATTTATAGCAACTACTAGCTATTCTTTAAGCATCTTAAAGACTTAAAATCCAATACTTCCTTTTTTTCGTTAAGTAGATATGGGTAAAATTATCATAATTGGAGCAAATGGTGCAGTAGGAAAATCTTGTGTATCAAAACTCAATGATAAGGAGTTAGTTCTTATCTCAAGGAGTAAATTTGATGATAATAATCCAAAAAACTCACAAGTTTTAGAACATGTCTTAGATTTGAACGATTATGCTAAGACAGCAGACTTTATCAACAAAATTGACTATGAAATCTCAGGAATTATTTTTGCTATTGGTTCAATTTCACTAAAGCCTTTTTCAAATACTAAAATAGATGATTTTAAAAAGTTAATGGATGATAACTTTTATAATATTGTGAATTTTTTAAATCTATCTATTAACAAAATGGCAGAGGGATCCTCTGTTGTTTTTTTTTCTACTATAGCTGCTATTCGAGGTTTGAAAAACCACACTGGTATTGCCTCAGCAAAAAGCGCTCTCCTCGGGCTCTCTAATTCTTTGGCCGCAGACTATTCTCCAAAAATTCGATTTAACACAATCTCTCCAAGTTTATCATACTCTAAGATGTCAGATTTTATTACATCTAATGAAAAAGTTGCAGAAGGGCTTGGGAAACTTCATCCAATGGCAAGACTTGGTAAGGGTGATGATATAGCAAGTTTGGCGTCTTTTTTAATTTCTTCAGAATCCTCATGGATTACTGGTCAAAATTTCAGTGTTGATGGGGGTCGATCAACACTTATAACCAAATAAAATTATTTCTTTATGAAAGAAGCATTCGTTGTACTTGGTAATCAGTTATTTGATAAGAAGCATTTAATTCCTTATAAAAAAAACTGCCATTTTTTTTTACAAGAAGATCATGGTTTATGTACCTATTTCAAACATCATAAACAAAAAATCTATTATTTTTTAGCAAGTATGAGGGAATATAGAGACTATCTTAAAATTAATAAATTTGAAATTTCATATTATGAACTAGATCAAAATATAAAATATTTTAAAAATTATTTTGATGGACTTGATTTTTTTTTAAACAAAAAAAGAATTAAGAAAATTAATATTTTTGACATCGAGGATTTGAAATTCAAAAAAGAATTTGAAAAATATTGCTCTAAAAAAGATTTGAAATTTGAATATCACCCCTCTCCTATGTTTCTTTTAAAGAGAGTGGATTTTTCAAAATTCTCAGATTATAAAAAACCACAATTAGCTAGTTTTTATAGCCAAATTAGAAAAAAATTTAATATCTTAATGGACAAAGATCGCCCCATTGGAGGTAAATGGAGTTTTGATGAAGATAATAGAAAGAGACTCCCTAAGGATTATAAAAAACTTGTCCCTCAGCAATTTGAGTCAAAGTATTTTAAACCTATCAAAGATCTTATTCAAAAACACTTTTCTGACCATTTTGGTGAATTAAATCCAAAAATTCTATTTCCATTTAATTCAAAAGACTCAAAAAAAGTCTTAGAAAATTTTATACACAATAAATTTAATCATTTTGGTGATTATGAAGACTTTATTCATGATGCAGATCTAACAATCAATCATAGCTTAATAAGTGCCCCATTAAATATGGGTTTAATTACTCCCTCTGATGTTCTAAAAAAAATATCAGATATTAATTATAAAAAAGTGGGATTAAATAATTATGAGGGTTTTATTAGACAAATATTTGGTTGGAGGGAATTTATAAGATATTTAAATTTCACTCATTATAATGAATTTCATAAAAATAATTTTTTTAAAAATAAAAGAAAATTATCAAAACATTGGTATGAGGGAACTACAAATATTCCTATTTTAAATGAAACCATTAATAACCTAAAGTCGAGTGGTTATGTTCATCATATTCCAAGATTAATGGTATTGAGCAATATAATGAACTTGAGCGGTATAGAACCACAAGAAGTATACAAGTGGTTTATGGAAACGTTTATAGACTCATCTGATTGGGTAATGACACCAAATGTTTTTGGAATGGGACTTTTTAGTGATGGAGGAATATTCGCAACAAAGCCATATATTTGTGGATCTAATTATCTATTAAAAATGAGCAATTACAGTAAGGGTGAATGGACCAAAACTATGGATGGACTTTATTGGAATTTCATTTTTAATAACAAAGGATATTTTAAGTCTAATTATAGATTATCAATGATGTATCATTCTATAAATAAAATGGATAAAGAAAAATTATCTAACCATCTAAAAAATGCAAAAAACTTCATCAACACCTACACAAAATAACAAGGTTCTTATAACTGGTGCCACAAGTGGTATAGGCTATGCACTAGCTAAAAAATATTTATCTGAGGGTTGGCAAGTAATAGGTATCGGAAGAGATATTTCAAAAGTTAAAGAATTAATGTCAAATTTTAGAAATAATTTTGATTTTTTTGAAATTGATTTATCAGATTTCAAAAACTTAAATAAGAATTTTTCTGATGTTCTAATTAATCATAAAAATTTAAATACTATTATACTTAATGCAGGGATATATATACCTGATAGTTATGAGAATTTTTCATTTAAAAATGCTAAGCAAAGTTTTGATATAAATGTATTAAGCATTTATTTCACCATAGAAATTTTAAGAAAAAATATACATTTAGATTTTAAACATACATTAGCAATAGTCTCTTCTGTTGCAGGTTATAGAGGTCTTCCAAAATCCATTTTATATGGCCCTACCAAAGCAGCTTTGATTAATCTTTGTGAGTCTTTAAGAGTAGATTTACCAAAAGAAGTAAATATAAAGCTTATTAATCCAGGTTTTATAAAAACACCAGCAACAAGTATAAATAATTTTAAAATGCCTTTTTTGATGACAGCAGAGAAAGCTGCATTAATCATTTTTTCTCGAATTTATAAAAAAGGTTTTGAAATTAGTTTTCCTTTTCCTTTTAATTTCATGATGAAGTTTGGTAGTATCCTGCCATACAATATATATTTTAAATTTACAGATTATATTTCTAGAAAATGAATAACAAAAATAAAGTAGTCATAGTCATGGGAAGTCAAAGTGACTGGTCTACATTAAAACATACTAGTTCGATTCTAAAATCACTCATAATTCCGCATACTAAGAAAATAATTTCTGCACATAGGACCCCTAAAAGATTGTATGATTTTGCAGAAAAAGCTTACGAGGATGGGATTGAG
Organism: alpha proteobacterium HIMB59; assembly: GCA_004321805.1. Classification (GTDB taxonomy): domain Bacteria; phylum Pseudomonadota; class Alphaproteobacteria; order HIMB59; family HIMB59; genus HIMB59. Next base: position 7,419 of record SGZV01000011.1, read on the forward strand.
ATTATAATAGCTGGTGCTGGTGGTTCTGCACATTTACCTGGAATGATTGCTGCAATAACTCATTTACCAGTAATTGGTGTACCTATTGAGACCAGAGCATTGAAGGGTCTTGATAGCCTTTTATCTATAGTTCAAATGCCATTTGGTGTTCCTGTTGGTACAGTTGCGATTGGAGAGAATGGAGCAAAGAATGCTGCTTTATATGCCGCTTCAATACTTGCCAATAATAATACTGATATCGAAAAAAGATTAGTTAAATGGAGATTGACTCAAACTAAAAAAATTAAAAAGACACCAATTTAATGAAGTTAGGAATTCTTGGTGGTGGCCAATTAGGTATGATGATGTGTCAAGCAGCCAAAAATATTGACATATCAACAGTAGTTTACTCAGACAGCATTGACTCACCCGCTATTAATTTTTCTGAAAAACATTTTATTGATAAGTATGATAATTTTTTAAAAATAGATGATTTTATAAAAAATTGTGATGTAATCACTTTTGAATTTGAAAACATCCCTTTCGAAACGCTACAATATATAAATTCGAAAATTGATGTATTCCCATCACCAAAAGTTAATAATATTATTCAAGATCGATTAAGTGAAAAGAATTTTATTAATAATTTAAATATCTCTACCGTTCCTTTTATCAAAGTTAATCATCAAGATGATTTAAAAAATTTATCAAATGATTTTTTCCCTGCCATATTAAAAACGCGAAGATTAGGATATGATGGTAAAGGTCAACAAATTTTTCAAAATAAATTAGATATACCTAAGATAAATTCTGATAAATATATTCTTGAAAAAAAAATAAACCTCAGGCAAGAAATATCTGTTGTCACTGTGAGGTATCAAAATGGAACAATGTATTCATATATCCCGATAGATAATACTCATAGAAATCAAATACTTGATAAATCTATTTCTCCTGCAATTGTAAATAAAATAATAAAAGAAAAATCTTTAGAATGGTCTAAAGAAATTATTTCGAATTTAAATTATGTTGGAGTTATTTGTATAGAGTATTTTATAAATGAAAAAGATGAACTTTTTGTAAATGAAATTGCTCCAAGAGTTCACAATTCAGGTCATCTGACCATTGAGTCTTACAATATCAGTCAGTTTGAGTCACATGTAAGGGCAGTTTGTAATATTGAGCCTATTGAGCCTAAAATGATCTTTGCTGCAGAAATGCAAAATATTCTAGGAGAAGATATTTCTAAATATCGAGAAAAAGAAATTCATGTAAACTCATATTTTCATGATTATTTTAAAAAAGAAGCGAAATCAGGCCGTAAAATGGGTCATATAACAAAAATAATTACTTAAATCCTGGTCCATAAATTTTTATAAAAGTTATAGTTAATTAAGTAGTCATCTTGAAATTTTGTATATTTTTGGAATTTTGCTGTTTTATTTCTTTTATATTTACAAAGTTTTTTATCGTAATCTAGTCCGTAGTGATTTGACCCATTAATAGTCAAAAACTTATTGAGATTATCAGTTTTTTTATTAGACCAAAAAAACTCTAAGATATTCGAAGTGGCATATTTAGTTGAGTAAACACCAGCACAACAAGAATCTGCAAATTTAGCTTTTTTAAGATGGGGGGCTGAGTCAGATCCAAAAAAAAACTGTTTATGTCCTGATAGAGCTACTTTTTGAAGTTCTTTTTGATGTTTATGATTTTTAATAATTGGCTTGCAGAATAACTCAGGTCTTAGATTGCTCCCCAAAAAGGTGTAAGTATTTTCCAGTAAATGGTGTGTAGTTATAGTAGCAGCTATGTTTTTATGGGATTTAACAAATTTGACTGAGTCTTTTGTAGTTATGTGCTCTAATGTGATTTTTAATGATTTAAAATTACTGATAATCCAAGAAAGTTCATTATCAAGAAATTTTTTTTCTCTTTCAAAAGGATCATCATTATGATGAACATGTTCTCCATGGATGCAAAGAGGAATATTATGTTTTTCCAAAAATTCAAAATACTTAGACATTTTTTTTATATCTTGAACACCAGAGCTAGAATTGGTAGTTGCATTGAGAGGATATAATTTTACAGCTGAAAAAAGATTTAATTTATGCATCTTTTTTAAATCCTTAAGATTACATTCGCTATTTAGATAGATAGTAAATAATATCTGAGAACCTTTATTGTACTTTAAGATGTGTTTTTTGTATTTAAGTAAAAGATTACTGTTTGTAATAGACCTTGAAAGATTAGGCATAACTAATATTTTTTGAAAGTATTTATTATTTTCTTTTAAAACAAATTTAGCTAAATTTCCCTCACGCAAATGAACGTGAAAATCGCAGGGCTTAAAAATTTTGAGCATTTAAGATTGTATCGATATTGTTGATAACATCATTATAGGCAACATCCTCCATTAGACAATTATTTAAAGTAAAGTTTTCTGTTTTTTTTATTAAATCATTATAGCTTTCTGAAGATCTTACTAGATAACAATTTTCAAATATTTTTGGAAAATAAATATCATCATTAGTTGGACCAAATAAACCAATAGTAGGAGTATTTGCCAGAGCAGACATATGCATCATAGAAGAGTCATTACCAATAAATAATCTTGATTTTAATAATAGCCCATAATCATTTAAAATGTGTTGTGTACCGCAACGATTTACAACTTTATCACCTAATTTAGACTTAAATTCTTCAAACTTATCGCTCTCCTCTTTAGAACCTAATACATAAATTTTATTTATACCTTTATCTATTAAGTATTCGGCTATTTTAATATAGTTATTTGTAGGCCATTCTTTGGGTGGCCAATTAGCAAATGGGGCTAAGCATGCATAGTTTGAGTTTGGAAAAATTTTCCTAACTCTATCTGTAAAGATTTTACAATCTTTTTTTATATCAGTTTCATATTTATCATGAATTTGACTATAAATATTTTGATTTTTTTTCATTTTAAAAACTGTTCTTTTTTTTGATCTCAAAAAATACGAAATTAAGGATGATCTAAAATCAAAAATTTCATCAAATCTAAAAGGGGCAAGTTCCTTGTATAATTTCCACCAATGTAAATTATATTTTTCTTTTTTAAGTATTATTCTTCTGATGATATTTGGATAATCATCATAAATTGGTAGAGGAAGAGGGCCTGATACTAGAGTTATCTGAATATCTTTTTTATTTTTTCTTATGTATTTATTTAGAACTTGAAGATTTATTAGAGAGTCCCCTATTCTATTTGAAGAAATGAATAATAAATGCATATATATTAAATATAAATAATACATTACATGAAAATTAAAACATTTAATCCAATAAAAATTATAATTACCGGTGAAGAAAAATATGAATTTTTACAAAATCTAATTACAAACGATTTGAATAAAATAGAAGATATAATTTATAGCTACTTATTGACACCTCAAGGTAAAATATTTGTTGAATTACAAATTAAGAAGAGAGAGGATTCTCTAGAATTATTTTGTACTAATGATCAAGTTGGTATTTTTGATTACTTACAAAAATATTCAAAATTATCAGAAGTAAATTTAGAGAAGAAAATATCTTTAGATATAGATATTAATGAAAAATATTTTACTGATTTACTTTCTAAGGGCTTAATTGACTCTAATGTCCTTCCTCATTCTTCTTTTAATCCCTCAGAAATATCACCTAGTTATATAGATTATAAAAAAGGTTGTTATGTTGGCCAAGAGGTAGTTTCGAGGATTAAACACCGACAATTAAACAGTAAATCAATAATAGTTTTTCAAAATTTATTTTTTGATGAGTCAAAAAAAATAGATAATTTTAAAATCATTTTAAAAATAAAGGATTTTTTTATTGTTAGATTGCCAATCAATACTGATTTTGAAAGATTTGAAAATGATTATGGCTTAAAAAAAATAGATGCTACTTAAAGTAATTCATATAAAAGTTTTCAACTTCTGATAAATTCACTCTTTCTTGTTTCATGGTGTCCCTATCGCGAATAGTTACTGATTGATTTTCAAGACTTTCAAAATCTATCGTAATGCACATAGGAGTTCCAATTTCATCATGTCTACGATAATTTTTTCCTATATTTCCTGAATTTTCTACCATTACCCTTCCTAGACCTAATGCTTGCAAGTTTGATTTTACCTTATGCGCTAAATTTACTAGATCCGCATTATTTCTTTTGAGAGGAATGATAGCAGCTTTTATAGGCGATAAATGAGATCTTAATTTTAATAATGTTCGATTATTTTCTGGCTCTTCAGTATAAGCTTCATTTAATATAGCTAAGACGCCTCTTTCTACACCTGCTGATGGTTCTATTACAAATGGAATAAACCATTCTTTTTTTTCTAAATCTTGTATTGCTAACTTAGTAGTAGAATTTTTATTTTCTTGAACATAAGCTTGAATACTAAAGTCATTTTGATTTTTTGTATGAGAGCCCAAATCAAAGTCTGTTCTGTTTGCCACACCCTCAAGCTCCTCTAAGCCATGTGGAAATTGATACATAATATCAAATGTTGCCTTAGAGTAGTGAGATAATTCCTCTTTTTCTACTTCAAGTAACTTTAATTTATCGGACGCTATACCTTGTTTGGACCACCATTTTAATCTTTGATCTAACCAATATTGATGCCATTTTTCATCAGTTCCTGGCTTCACGAAAAATTCTAATTCCATTTGTTCAAATTCCCTAACTCTAAATATGAAATTTCGAGGTGTGATTTCATTTCTAAATGCCTTGCCTATTTGTGCTATACCAAATGGCGGTGTTCTACTAGTTGAGTCAACAATATTTTTAAAGTTAACAAAAATTTGTTGAGCAGTTTCTGGTCTTAAATAGGCAAATGAGCTTCCATCATCTATAGGACCAATAGCTGTTTTAAACATAAGATTAAATGGCCTAGGATCAGTTAAGTCTTTAGATTTACAAGAAGGACATTCTCCATTTTCAATTTGATCGTCTCTCCATCTAGATTTACATTTTTTACAATCTACTAGGGGATCAGTAAAAGTGTCTTCATGACCAGAATGTCTTAGTACAAAAGGTGACGTTAAAATAGTAGAGTCCAAACCTTCAACATCATCTCGTTCATAGATCATAGACTTCCACCATGAATTTTTAAGATTTATTTTTAATTCTGTTCCTATTGGGCCAAAATCATAAAGCCCTTTCATTCCACCATAAATATCATTGGAGGGAAAAATAACCCCCCTTCTCTTGCACAGAGATACCAAATCTTCCATGGTTTTAGCAGTCATGATTATAATCCAAATTTATTGAGCAGAATCTCTTCTTTTACTTTTAGTAATAAATCTTCAGAGTTTAAAGTTGAAATCCCCAAACCTAGTTTTTGTTTAAATGATTTTGGTTGTTTGATTTTTTTTATTTTTGTTTTTTCTCCAAATTTTGTTTTAAAAAAAGATGCTTCAGAAGAAATACCATCAATTAATCCTAAATTTTTTGCCTCAGAAGAAAGCCAAAATGATCCTGAAAATACAGTTTTATTGTCATTTTCCTTAATTTTTCTTTTTCTTCTTGTTAAAACCCAATCAATAAAATTCTGATGTATTTGCTTTTGCAAATTTTTTAATTTTATCTCATCTTTTTTGTTAATCTTCTCAAAAGGATCTAAAAAACTTTTATTATCACCAGCTGTAAAAATTCTTCTCTCTACACCAATTTTTTTAATTAGTTCAGTAAAACCAAATCCTCCAGAAATGACGCCAATTGATCCAACTATAGAATTTATATCAGCATAAATCTCATCAGCTGAACATGCCAACCAATATCCTCCTGATGCAGCAACATCTTCAACAAAGCAATAGCATTTAATCTTTTTCTTAATACAAATTTCACGAATTTTTTGTGCAATAAGAGATGATTGAACAGGAGATCCACCTGGAGAATTAACTACAATTGAGAGAGCATCAAATTTCATTTTTCGTAATTTTCCAAAAAGAGTATTTAAATTATCAATGTTTAATGGAGCTCTTCCTCCAGAGGCAATCATCCCTTTTAAATCAATTGAAACTATTGTTTTTTGAGATGAAAACATTATTTAAACCAGTTTTTTATATCCTTTGAATATTCTGAAGAATTTGTATGAATAATAAAATCATTTTCTATTTTTTCTACATATTTCTCATTTTTATTTATTGATATTAAGACATTCTTTGGTTTAGAGCCCTTAAAAGATAATAGTGGAGTAATAGTTAATTTACACAAGGTCTTACTAAAAAAACTTCTCATATATTCAAGATTTTCATATCTATTGATGATATATGCAGTTCCGAGAGGACTGAGATAATTTAATAATGAACAAAACCATAAATCTAATTTTTTCTGAGTTATATATTTAGCATCACGAATAGAGGGGTTAAGTGATTTGATGACCGTATTTTCAAAAAAGAAAGGTGGATTTGTGAGTATTAAATCAAAGAAGCCATTAAATTGATCATAAAACTGCCCTACATCACCATTAAAATATTTTAAATTAATAAAGTTATTTTTTTCTTTATTTCTAAATGCAAGGCCATGATGAATTTTATTTTTTTCAATTCCAATGACATTACTATTAGGGTATCGATAGGCTACAATTAATGATATGGGTCCACATCCAGCACCTAAGTCTAATATATTTAAATCGGAAGCTTGCGCTTTTGATGCTAAAATAATTGGTTCAATACCACTGCGATAACCATATTTAGGTTGGAAATAAATAATTTTGCCATCTAGTAAATAATCTTTAGTGTATAAATTCATAATTAATGAAAAACTTAAAATTTGATGAAACTATACTATCTATACATAAAGAAATTCAAGTAAAGTTAAAGAAAACTAATATAAAAATAGATAATTATATAAAGAGCGATATTCCAGTTATACCTAAATTAAGTAAATATTTTTTTAACAAAAGAGGAAAACAACTAAGGCCCGTACTATGTTTGCTCTCAAGTAAAATGATAAATAAAGAATATTCGAATTTAAAATCTGACATAAGCATGGCTGCAGCATTAGAATTCATCCATGCCGCAACACTTCTACATGATGATGTTATTGATAAAGGCAAAACAAGAAGAGGTCAAAGAAGTGTTAATGATATTTGGAATAATAAATTTAGTGTCCTGTTAGGTGATTTTATGTTTTCAAAATCATTTCAATTGATGACCGAAGCTCAGTCTTTAAAAGCAATGGAGTCCCTCGCTAATGTAAGTGCTAAAATATCCGAAGGTGAATTTCTTCAAATGTCTAATGAAAATAATACATCATTATCAATTAGTGAATACATGCAGATAATTTCATTAAAAACAGCAGAATTATTTGGAGCAGCAATGAAAATTCCTGCAATTCTAACTGACAAAAATAATAAAATTATAGAACAATTAAATTTTGTTGGTATTAATTTTGGAATGATATTTCAAATAATTGATGATCATTTAGATTATTTTGGAACTTACAAAACAGGTAAGTCTAAAGGTCAGGATTTTTTTGAGGGTAAAATAACGCTACCAATCATAATATTATTAAAAAAAGCTAATTTAGATGAAAAAAAATTACTGAAAAAAATATTTCACAACAAAAAAAGAACAAAAAAAGATTTTCTTAAAACTTTAGCTTTATTAGAAAAATATAATGTTGAAAGCATATCCTTAAAATACGCTAATAATTTGAAGCAAAAATCCAAAAATATTTTAAAAAGATTTAAGAATCGGCCCTCTTATTTGTTGGGTGAGCTTTTAGATACGTCTATTAATAGAAAAAATTAATCGTAACGAAAATTCTTATTGGGAAATTTAACTCGATCTATTTCCGTAACATATTTTTTAACAGCATGTTTTATTTTATCAGAGAGATTTAAATATTTTTTCACAAATTTTGGATGATATTCAGTAAACATTCCTAGCATATCCTCAGAGACTAATATTTGACCATCACAAAATTCAGAAGCGCCAATACCAATAGTAGGTATTTTTGTAATTTCAGTAATTTTTTTTGCAATATTCGTTTTCATTCCTTCTAATAATAGAGCAACTGCTCCAGAGTTTTGTAATTTAATGCTATCATCAATAATTTTATCTAGATCTTTTTTGTTTTTACCATAAATCTTAAAATTTTTTGATGATGTAAATTTCTGAGGTTGTAAACCCAAGTGTGCCATTACTGGTATGTTCAATTTTTTTAATTTTTGGATAACATTAATTAGTTCTGCATTACCCTCAATTTTTACTCCATCACATCCTGTTTTTTTAAAAATATTTTTAACTCTAGTTATCATCTCTTTTTCATCAAATTTTTTTTGAAAAGGTAGGTCAAAAAAAACAAGGGATTTTTCAGCTGCTTTTTTTACAGCTTTTGCATGATTGATCATCATTTGATCTGTTATATTGCGGGTATTGTCCATTCCATATAAAACCATACCCATTGAGTCACCGACAAGAATAATATCAACTAAGCCATCAATGATTTTTGTGAAATTGTAACTATAAGACGTTAAACATGAAATTTTTCTTTTGTTTTTTTTATCAAATACTGATTTAATCTTTTTTTCCATGTCTCAAACTTTAAAAAGTATTCGGATTATAAAAGACTTTCCCAAAAAGGGTATTTCTTTTTATGATATTTCTACAATTTTATCTAATCCTTCAAAGTTTTATATGGTTGTTAATAAAATGTCTAAAGAAGTACAAAAAATTAATGCAGATACAATAGTAGGAATAGACTCTAGAGGTTTTATATTTGCTTCTGCAGTCGCTTATAAATTAAAAAAAAAACTGGTGATGATTAGAAAAAAAGGAAAGCTTCCAGGTAAAACATTCTCAATAAAATACAATCTAGAATATGGCTCTAGTCAATTGGAAATGCAAAAAGACATGATAATAAAAAAAGATAAAGTCGTAATAATAGATGATATTTTTGCTACAAGTGGAACAATGAAAGCGTCTATCAACTTAATTAAAAGATCAAAAGCCAGTATTAAAGGGATTATTGTTTTATTAGAATTGAGCTTTTTAAATGGGAGATCAAAAATCAAAGAAAATTTAATTAGCTTAGAAAAAGTTAATATCTAGAATATTCTTTCTCTTCAACAATTTGAGAGTTTGAGAGTAAATTAATTTCTTTTTTTATTTGAGCTCTGATATCATTTTTAAAGTGGACATCCCTAGATAATTTGATGAAAATCTCCCCAAAATCCTTTTTAGCCTCACATTCTCTTTTATGATTTTCAATATCCCACAAATCTTCATTGATATATTGTAATTGAGATACTAATTCATTAAGGCTATTTATATCCAATACATCAATTTTTTTTGATTGTTTTTCAAGTATTTTTAATTCCGTTTGAATATTTTGAAGTTTATCATTATCAGATATCTTTTTTGTTTTAATATTCAGGATTGTTATTTTATCAAATAATTCTCCTACAGAAATTTCAGCTAGTATCTTCATTGACTCCTTCCATAAATATCTGAAAACCTTTTTATATCAGACTCTAAAAACTTACTTCCGGTTTGGATTTCAACTATAACTAATTTCTTTTTTTTATTCTCATTAAGAACTCGATGTTTCGCTTTTCTAGGAATAAAAATATGCTCATTAGCTGATTTATAATAGGTTCGATTATTAAGGATTATTGTGGCCTTACCTTCAATAACAATCCAATGCTCAGATCGGAAATTATGCGATTGGTATGAAAGAACTCCTTCAGGTTTAACAGTTATTTTCTTAAAAAGAAAATCTTTTGATTTAGAAATAACAACATATGCCCCCCAAGGCCTTTTAATAATTTTACTCAAGAAAACATTCTCTTCTTTTCAGATATTGACATAATATTAATCAATAATGCACAAATAATCATATTACTCAACAATGAACTACCTCCATAAGACATAAAAGGTAATGCAACACCAACAACAGGGACTAAACCAATAGTCATAGATATATTTATAAGAAATTCAAAAAATATTTTAAAAGACAAAACAAATAATATTAATTTATTAAACACTTGGGTTAAAAAGAATGATTTAAAAATTGGAATTAAGAATAGAAATAAAAATAGACCTAGGATAACCATTGAACCAGTAAATCCAAATTGCTCTGAAAAAATTGCAAAAACAAAATCTGTTTCTTTTTCAGGTAAGAAGTCTAGGCTACTTTGCGATCCACCTAAAAAACCATTTCCCCTCATACCACCAGATCCTATGGCTATTTTAGATTGAATAATATGGTATCCTTTTCCTAAAGGATCCAAATCTGGATTCAGAAAAATCATAACTCTATTTTGCTGATAGGGCTTTAATAATGTCCAAAGAAATGGACTTGATATGCCTAGTATAATTAGAGATAAAATTGGATATATAAGATTAATTCCAGCATAAAATATAGCAATTAAACCTAAAGTTAGAATAATCACTGCTGTTCCAAGATCTGGTTGAATGGCGACTAAAATAAAAACTATTAAAGATATAATCAAAGGTAAAATTGACCTCAAAAGTCCTATGGTTTTTTCAGCATTAAGTTTATGAAAGTATTTAGCCATAAATAAAACTAGAGCTATTTTTGCAAACTCTGACATTTGCAAATTAAAACCACCTATTCTAATCCACCTTTTTGCACCCATTCCAGTGTAGCCAAAGAACAAAGTAATAATTAATCCAATAACAGTAGTAATTAATATTATTTCCGTAACATTAAAAATAAATCGAGGTTGAAGCATTAATATAAAAAGGAATATGGGTAGAAATAATAAAAATCTTTTTAATTGATTATAAGCCCAAGGCTCAAAATTTCCATTAGCAGCAGAGTAAAGATTAATTTCTCCAATCCAAAAAATTACTAATAATAAAAAAAAGAATATCCAATTAATATCCATCAATGATCTAAATTCTTTAAACATTCAAATTATAAGCAAAATTTAATGCTTTATGAGCGATTGGAGCAGCAACAGCAGAGCCAGAGCCTCCGTTCTCTATAATGACACTTGCTACATATTTTGGTTTATCAAAGGGGACGTAACCAACAAATACTGAATGGTCTTTAAAACGATCTTCAACCTCTTTAGATTTATATAAGTCATCCTCTCTATCTTCTTCTTTAATTCTTATGACTTGAGAAGTTCCAGTTTTTCCACCTATTTTAACAAAATTTGGATGAAGATTATTAAGCTTAAATGCTGTACCACTAGGTTCAAGGACTGCGGCATTTAAAGACTCAAGAATTAGATCATGATATTTTTTTTCAAATGCATCTCCTAAATACGAAACGTTTTCATCATTATGGATGCGTGGCTTTGGATATTTACCCCCATTTATTAGCGCAGAATAGAGAGTGGCTAATTGAAGAGGCGAGGTAAGATTAAAACCTTGTCCAATACATGTAATAAGAGTCTCGCCCAAATACCAACCTTGATCTAAATAGGCTTTTTTCCATTTTTTATTGGGAACAAGACCTTGTTGGGGATTAGATAATCCAATATCGTACTTTTGATTAAGTCCAAGCGATGTAGCTAATTGAGAGAGTTCATCAATATTAGTTTTTTTAGCTAATTCATAAAAATAAACATCACAAGACTCTTTTATTGCCTTTTTTAAATTTACTCTTCCATGTCCACCTTTTTTCCAACAATAATAATTTCTATCTTTAAGTGTAGAATGTCCCTTGCAAATAACTTCAGTATTTTCATTAATTAAATTTTTCTGTAAACCTAGAAGAGCAGGTATTGGTTTAAAAACAGAGCCCGGAGGGTAAAACCCTGAAAACGCTCTATTTATCAAGGGTTTTGAATTATCACTCAGAATCCTTTCAATTACTAAATTATCTCTATCCTCAAAAGCTTGAGAGTTAAAAGTCGGGTTAGAATTCATAGATAAAATAGAGCCGTCTTGACAATTTAATACAACAATAGAACCCTTATTAGTTAAAGGTAGAAGTGATTGCGCAAAATCTTGCATTTTTAAATTAATAGTTAAATGTAAATTATTTCCTTTGATTGGTTCTTGAATAGAAATTTCTCGTATAATTCTTCCTTGAGAATTAACTTCATTAAATATTTTACCAGGCTTACCTTTTAAAATATTTTCAAATGTTTTTTCTATATGAAAAACACCTTTCGGATATAACTCTGATGATAGACTTGAACTACCAGTATAACCCAATATTTGAGACATATTTTTATGTGGGTAATATCTTTTTTTCGATTCTTGAATTTTTATTGCAGTAAACAAAAATTTATTTTTTTCAAATTTAACAATTTGGTCCCATCCAGCTTTAGAGATTTTATAAGGAACATAGGGATTTTTTTTATTAATTTCATTAATCATTTTTGGTAAATTTAAATCAAGAGAGAGTATTGAATTAAGAGAGTTTAGTTCATCAATAAATTTTTTATTTAGATTTTTAAATATTACAAATTCATAAGATGAGGTACTGCCGGCTATAAGGTTATTATTATTATCGAAAATATCACCTCTTAAGGGTGGTATTGCTTTTACAGAAACTTTATTCTCTATGGATTTTTTTTTATAAAATTTTGAATTAATTATTTGTAATGAAAATAATCTAAGAATAACAAACAAACTAAAAAAAACAGATATAAATATTATTATAAAAGACCTTCTGTTAAGTATTTTAATACTTTCTTTAGAAGTTTTATTGTCTTCCATAGTTCACAAGACCTACAAAAATTGAAACCATAATTAATAAAAGTAGAACATAGTCAAAAAAATTAAAATTGAATAAAATCTTATTGTTAAGTAATACTAAGGTTATTAGGCTAGAAAAAAATATTATTAAGACTTTAATAACTCTGTGAAAAGAGAAATTATTAATAATATAATTCATAAATAAAATCGGGATTATTAAAATGACAGAAGTAAAAAATAAAGGCATATCTAATATAACTTCAATAAAAAAAGAATTGAAAATAAATATTAAATAGTCATAAAAATTTAAATTTTTATTCCTCAAAATTGAATAAAAAGCTATATTTATCAACGATAATAAGACAATATTATTTAAATTTGATGAAAAATTTCCATATAAAATAAATAGAAAAAATATAATTAATAATCTAATCATCCAAAATAACCCTTAAGTTATCTAAATTAAAATTGTACTTTGTATAAATAATAGGATTATTATTTTTAAAATCTATTTTTCCTAAAATTAAATTTATTGAATTATTTTTTACATATGCGATTTGATTTTTTGAGAAATTATATTCTTGAGAAGAGTCTTTTTTTCTTAAAAAACTTAAATAATCATTATTTGTTCCTGTAACAATGTATGATTGACCATTGATAATTACTTCCTCTCCATAGTCTATGCTTTTTACAGTAACTACATCAGAGGTATTGAGGTATACAGACTTTACCCGACCAATTATTTCATTTCCATCAATAACATAGTTACTTACTTTGATATCATTTTTAGATCCCTTATTTATTATAAAACTTTTATTAAAGGTTAAATTTCTATCACCTATAACTCTTACACCTATAGATTTAGGGATTGGTATATTTTCATCATGAAATACTTTGTATTGATCATTATATTTTGAAGTAGTTAATTTTAAATAATCATTAACATTTTTCAAAAATTCATTTCTTTTTAATAATTGTTCATTTTTCTTTATAAGATCAGTATTCTTTTTAAAAGTATCTAGAAAATTATTAATATTTTGACCAAAATAAAAAAAAGGTTCTTCTATTTTTTCTTTTAGATAGAAAGTAAATAACCGAGTATCATTTGAATATTTAGGAAATATAAAAAAACTAGCAAATAAAAAAAAGCAGATGATATATAATATGAAAGCTTTTTTATTGTTAATCACTTAGAAAAACATCTTGATGTTGATGACCTTCTTCTAAGGCCATGCCAGTTCCTCGAGCTACACAAGTTAAAGGATCGTCTGCTATAGAAACTGGTAATCCTGTAGTTACACGTATTGCTTGATCAAGTCGCTGTAATAGTGCACCACCTCCTGTTAACATTATTCCAGTATCAACGATATCTGCTGCCAATTCTGGGGGCACCACCTCTAGCGCTCTTTTAAGAGCTGATACTATTTGAGACAAAGAGTCAGATAAAGCCTCTGCGACTTGACGTTCTGAAATTGTAACTTCACGTGGCAGTCCATTAATCAAATCTCTTCCCTTAACAGTCATTGATTTTCCATCTCCGTCTTCAGGAATACCTGCGCAACCAATTGTAGTTTTAATTTTTTCAGCAGTAGCTTCACCAATAGCTAATTTATGAACACCTCTCATAAAATTTACAATTGCATCATCCCATGTATCTCCACCAACTTTAATACTACTTGCATGGACTACTCCACCAAGAGATAAAACAGCAATCTCAGTAGTTCCTCCACCAATGTCTACAACCATTGAACCTGAGGGATCAGCGATGGGTAATCCGGCTCCAATAGCTGCAGCAACAGGTTCTTCTATTAAATAAACTTTCTTAGCACCTGCAGCTTCTGCAGACTCTTTGATTGCTCTTCTTTCAACATTAGTAGCTCCTGAGGGAACACAAATAACAATATTAGGATTAGCAAAAAAACTTTTTTTATGAACTTTTTTTATAAAATGTTTAATCATTGCCTCAGCAATGTCAAAATCTGCAATTACGCCGTCCTTCATAGGTCTTATAGCCTGTATTGAACCTGGGGTTCTTCCTAGCATCGATTTTGCTTCAGTACCAACGGCAAGGACAGATTTATTGTTTTTGTTATCAGTAGCAATTGCTACAACAGAAGGTTCGTTAAGAATAATACCCTTACCTTTAACATAAACTAGTGTATTAGCTGTACCAAGATCTAGACCCATATCTTCACTAAAAAAATTAAATTTACCTAAACCTATACTTTTCATTATATACCTTTCATACTTGAAATACTTATCTCAGAGACACCTTCTTGCATATTAGAATTTTTTTCAAAGTTTAATATTTTATTAATTGCATTGATATAGGATTTTGCAGAAGCAACAATTATATCAATGTCTGAGGCTTTACCTATAAACTCTTTATTATGATATTCTAATTTAACGGCTACTTCTCCTTGAGCATCTGAGTCTGGAGTAATGGCATTTATATTGTAAAGTTTTAGTTTTGGTGAAAAATTTACAACTTTAGCAATACAACTAAAAACAGCATCGACTGGTCCATTACCAGAACCGCTGACTTCTTTTATCTCACCTTTGAAGTCTAGCTCGAGAGAAGCCACGTGTTTTGAGTTAGTTCCAGACATTATACTAAGATTTATAAGCTTAAGGGTGTTAATTTGATTTATATGAGTATCATCAACCAAGGCTATAATATCTTCATCGTATACATCCTTTTTTTTGTCAGCTAGCTGTTTAAATTTATCAAAAATTTCATTAATAAAATTATCACCAACTTCATATCCTAAAATCTTTAATTTTTCTTTAAACGCGTGCTTACCAGAATGCTTTCCTAAGACCAAACTTGATTTTTTTAAACCGATAGACTCTGGTGACATGATTTCATATGTTTCAACATTTTTTAGAACACCATCTTGATGAATTCCACTTTCATGTGCAAAAGCATTTGCCCCGACGATAGCCTTATTAGGTTGAACTGGAAAACCAGTAATTGAAGATACTAACTTTGAAGTTTTTGAAATTGCTTCAGAGTTAATATCAGTATAAACATTTAAAAGGTCAGAACGAACTTTCATTGCCATAACAACTTCTTCTAATGCAGCGTTACCAGCTCTTTCACCTAGACCATTAATTGTACATTCTATTTGTCTGGCGCCATGTTCAACAGCATTAAGCGAATTGGCGACCGCGAGACCTAAATCATTATGACAATGAACAGAGATGACAGCCTTATCAATATTGGGTACATTATTTTTGACATTTTTAATAATTTGACCGAATTCATATGGAATTGTGTAACCAACAGTATCAGGAATATTTATTGTCGTCGCACCGCTACTAATAGCCAGTTCAATACATCTATATAGAAAATCAATCGATGATCTTCCACCATCTTCACAACTCCACTCAATATTTGGACAAAGATTTCTTGCAAATGAAATGCTTTCTTTAATTTTATCTAAAACTTGATCTTCGCTCATTTTTAACTTGAATTGCATATGTATTGGGCTAGTGGCAATAAAAGTATGGATGCGGGGGTTGGCTGCATCTTTAATTGCATCCCAAGCAGTTTGGATGTCCTCTTTTTTTGCTCTCGCAAGAGCTGCGATTTGGCAATTTTTTATTTCTTTTGAAATAGCTTGTACTGAGTTGAAATCACCTTTTGAAGCAATCGGAAAACCAGCCTCAATAATATCGACTTTCATCTCCTCTAAAAGACGAGCAATGGAGAGTTTTTCTTCTTGATTCATAGACGCCCCCGGAGATTGCTCTCCATCTCGAAGCGTAGTATCAAAAATTAAAACTTTATCAGTCAAAATTATTAAATATCCTTTACTAACTTATTAGATGCAATCCATGGCATCATAGATCTTAGCTTAGAACCCACCTCTTCAATTTGATGCTTAGATCCTTGATCTCTCATTTGTTTAAATTTGATTTGACCAGACTTGTGTTCAGCCATCCATTCTTTAGTGAATGTACCGTCTTGAATCTCAGTTAAAACTTTTTTCATTTCGGCTTTCGTTGCGGCATCAGGAACTACTCTTGGTCCTCTAGTATAATCGCCATATTCTGCTGTATTTGAAATAGAGTATCTCATGTTGGCCATGCCGCCCTCATACATTAAATCCACAATTAGTTTTACTTCGTGCAAACATTCAAAGTAAGCCATTTCAGGTGCATATCCAGCTTCTACAAGAGTCTCAAAGCCATTTTTAATTAATGACATTAAACCTCCACATAGAACTGTTTGCTCTCCAAAGAGATCTGTTTCACATTCTTCTCTGAAAGTAGTCTCAATTATTCCAGATTTTCCTCCACCAATAGCTGAAGCATAGGCTAAACCAATCTCTTTAGCGTTACCACTGACATTTTTGTCAACAGCTAGTAAACAAGGAACGCCACCACCTTTTAAGTATTCACCCCTAACTGTATGTCCTGGTCCTTTTGGTGCTACCATAAATACATCTAGATCTTCTCTTGGAGAAATTAACTGGAAATGAATTGATAAACCATGAGCAAAAGCCAAAGCTGCTCCTTGTTTAATATTATCTTTAATTAGATTTTGATATATATCTTGTTGATTTTCATCAGGTGCCAAAAACATAACAATGTCTGCGTCTTTAACTGCCTCTTCAGGTGTTTGTGATGATAATCCAACATTTTTAGCTTTTTCAATTGATGAGGATCCTTCTCTTAAACCAACAATTACATTTGTTGCACCAGAGTCTTTTAAATTTAGTGCATGTGCATGACCCTGAGATCCAAAACCAATAATTACAATTTTTTTATCTTTAATTAGACTAAAATCTGCGTCCTGTTCGTAGTAAACTTTCATTTTACCCCCTAAAATATTATATACCGAGCCCTATTGGCCCGCTTCGAACTAACTCGACTTTTATACCACTGATAGTATTTAAGTCATCTAAAAATTTATTGATGCGTTCACTCGTGCCCGATATTTCATAAACAACTATATGTTGTCTTTTTTGGACAGTTCTAGTTCGATAAATATCAGCAAAATTGAGAATTTTGCTATCTTGATCTTCATTATCAAATTCAATTTTGACTAAACATATTTCCGCCTCATATGACTCTTTCAAATGAGCTAGGTTTGTAGCACTATGAACAGGTACTAATTTTTCTAGTTGAGCTATTATTTGTCTAATAACTTTCTCTTCACCTAATGTTTCAATCGTAATTCTTGATAAATTATTTTCAATATCTACAACCGTAACATTTAAAGCTTCAATGTTATATCCGCGACCAGAGAAAAGACCAACTATTCTAGCTAATATCCCCGGCTCATTATCTACAATAACGGAAAGAACACTTCTTTTTGATTGCTTGAAAGCATTAATTGGTGATGGGTAAACAGAAGAAGATGAGGACACGTTAGACTAATACCTTACCCTTTTCTTGGTTTTCAGGTTTTTCTTTATCGTATTTTGACAATAACATTTCATTATGAGCCGCTCCACTTGGTATCATTGGGAAACAATTTTCTTTTTTATCAACCCATATATCCGCAATTACTGGTCTATCAACACTGATCATTTCGTTAATCGCATCATCAAGCTCAGATAAGTTTTTTGCTCTTACGCCAACAGCATTAAAACTTTCTGCTAGCTTTTTAAAATCAGGGAGAGCATCAACATAGCTCTCTGAATAACGGCTACCATGAAGTAATTCCTGCCACTGGCGAACCATTCCCATATACTCATTATTAAGAATGAAAATTTTAATTGGGAGTTTATATTGAACCGCAGTTGCTATTTCTTGAATATTCATTAAGAAGGATGCCTCTCCAGCTATATCGACAACTAAAGCATCTGGATTGGCCATCTGAGCTCCGATAGCTGCAGGCATGCCAAAACCCATTGTTCCTAAACCTCCTGATGTAAGCCATCTATTAGGTTTATCAAATTTGTAATATTGAGCTGCCCACATTTGATGTTGGCCAACTTCTGTTGTTATGAAGGTGTCTTTAGTGTTGGTTAGTTCATAAAGTCGAGTTATTGCATGTTGAGGTTTGATTGTGTCATCACTTTGTTCATAATGAAGACAATCTTTCCCTCTCCAATCCTCTATGGAATTCCACCATTCACTGTATTGATTTAAATCAAATTGGATGCTATTTGAGGTAATGTATTCATTGATAGCCTTTAAAGAAAGTGTGATATCTGTGTTTGTATGGTAGTCAACTTTGACATTCTTGTTAATTGAGCTTTGATCAATATCAAAATGAAACTTTATGGAGTCTGGTGAAAAAGCATCTAATCGACCTGTAACGCGATCGTCAAATCTTGCGCCAACATTGATCATCAGATCACATTGGTTCATGGCTAAATTGGCCTCATAAGTGCCGTGCATTCCTAGCATTCCTAAAGATTTTGAGTCCTCTCCAGGATAACAGCCCAAACCATGAAGAGTTGTCGTAATAGGAATATTAGTTAATTCGACTAATTTCATTAATTCTTGACTGGCTAGCGGACCAGAATTTAAACAACCACCACCAACATAAAAGATAGGTTTTTTTGATTTTTTTATATGATCAACAAGTGTTTCTATAAATTCTCGGTTGATATCTTTTGAGCCAGACTTAATTCGGTGGCTTTTAAACGTGACTTCACTTTTTTTTACATAGTTTGACTTAGCGAACTGAACATCTTTTGGAATATCAATTAGAACGGGCCCTGGTCTGCCAGAGCGTGCTATTTCAAAAGCTTCATGAATTGTTTCAGATAACTTACTAACATCTTTTACTAAGTAATTGTGTTTGGTGCAAGGCCTGGTGATACCCGTTGTATCACATTCTTGGAAAGCGTCTGTTCCAATTAAGTGTGAAGGAACTTGACCACTTATACATACAAGAGGGATACTGTCCATTAATGCATCAGTGAGGCCAGTTACAACATTTGTAACCCCTGGTCCAGATGTTACAAGCAACACGCCTACTTTACCACTTGATCGGGCATAACCTTCAGCAGCATGAACTGCTCCAGCCTCTTGCCTAACTAAAACATGTTTTAAAAAGTTTTGACCAAATAGAGCATCATAAATTGGAAGTACGGCACCACCGGGATATCCAAAAATAGTGTCTACTTCTTGGTCTTTAAGGGCTTGAAGAATTATCTCCGCACCTGAAATTTCTTGATCATTACTCATTGGTTTAAGTATATACTTATATTTTCAATTGAATCTTTAGGGAAGCTTTTTTTATAATTAATTCTTAAATTTAATTTAGAAAATTTTTGGTTATTCCACCAAGTAAACTGTCTTTTGATATATCTTTTCGTATTTTGAATACCATCATAAATTGCATCATCCAGACTCATTTTATTTCTAACACAGGCCAGCAATTCAGGAAGTCCATGGGCTTTTAACAACGTCTTAGAGATTTTTTTATTTTCATGCAATGATTTTGCCTCCTCCAGAGCACCAGCACTTATCATTTTATGAAATCGAGACTCTGCCATATCATAGAGATCTTTTTTAGGTTTAGTGACTTGGATAACTAAAGGATTAGGAGTAATGGGGTTTTTTTTACCATAATTATTTTCCATAATATCTTTGTACTCCAGGCAAAATGCTAATCTATTTATTAAACGTTGCCTATCTTTAGGAAAAATTCTTTCTTTATAATATTTTTCTAAAACATCTAGACAATAATCAGGTCCTTTTTGATAAAATAAATCCTCTGCTTCTTTTTTAAAACTTTTACTTATTTCTGGCATTTCTGACAAACCCTCAATTAATGCCTGAATATAAAAACCAGTCCCTCCAACAAAAACTGGGATTTTATTTCTTCTTTTAATATTTAAAAGCGATTGCTCAACATCTGATATCCAATGATTTACAGAATATTCTTTATTATTGATATGTCCGTATAAGTGATGAGGTGCAATTTTTAACTCTCTATCATTTGGACGATTAGATAAGATTTTTAATTGTTTATAAACTTGAATACTATCAGCATTAATTATTTCAATATCAAAAAAGTTTGATAAATCGTATGCAAAATCATTTTTACCAGAGCATGTTGGTCCAACAATAAATAAAGGTTTATTCAACGAAAGGGTTGATTAACCAAAACTCACTACCGTCTCGAATAACTCTTAACAATAATTTATCTCTTTGGAGATTCACGCTGTCGCTAATCATTTTTTCAAATGAGACAAGATCTTGAATTTTTTCACTAGATACCTGAATGATAATGTCATTAGGTAAAAGATTTATATTTTTTTCACCGACCTCTTTTACAAGAACTCCAGTGGTTTCAGGATCAAGACCTAAAGATTGAATTGATTCATCATCTAACTCTCTAAGCGTAATATCCAATTCTTTTATATATGTCCCCTTACTGACAGCGGGTTTTTTTCGACCTTCATTTAGTTCATCTATTTTTACGGTGACTTCTATTAAACCACCGTTTCTCCAAACATTGACAATGACCTCACTATCAACTGGTGTTTCAGCGACAACTTTAGGTAAGTCTTTAAATGAAGAGATTTTTTTTCCATTGAACTCCATAATAATGTCACCGGCTTGAATATTGGATTTAGAGGCTGGACTATCTGGCTGAACGGAAGCTACAAATGCGCCGTCCGTTGAGTCATAACCTAGACTCTCTGAAAATTCAGGAGTTAGATCTTGTATTTGTACACCGAGCCATCCTCTTTTAGCTTGTCCAAAGGAAATAATTTGATTAACAATTAACTTCGCAGTACTTGAGGGGATAGAGAAACCTAAACCAACACTACCGCCTGTTTGTGAAATAATCATAGAATTAATTCCAATAACTTTTCCATCTAAGTTAAATAGGGGTCCTCCGGAGTTTCCTCTATTTATAGGAGCATCAGTTTGAATAAAATCAACATATGGGCCACCACCAATATCTCTATTAATTGAGGAAATAATTCCTGAAGTAACAGTACCTCCAAGGCCTAATGGATTACCTATTGCGAGAACTATATCTCCCACTCTTGATATCTCAGAGTCACCCCAGTTCACCGGTTGAATTTCAATGATATCTGGATCAATTTTTAAAACAGCTATATCTGTTTTAGGGTCTGTACCAACTAATTCTGCAGGAACTTCATCCACACCATTATTAAAAATAACAGTGATTTGGTCAGCGCGACTAATAACATGATCATTAGTTACAACGTATCCATCTTCACTAATAATAAAACCAGAACCAAGACCAGTCATATTTTCCCTTCTTGGCATTTGATCGCCAAAAAAATCTTTAAACATATCATTAAAAGGGTGCCCCTCTGGAAGTTCAGGAAGAGAACTTGATCTTCTCTCGACTATTTGAGAAGTAGCTATGCTAACAACAGAAGGTAATAACTCTTCAACTAAATCTGCATAGCCTCTTTCGAATTCAGCAGAAGCTTGATTTAGTGAGAAGAAAAAAGAAAAAACGCCTACAATAAAAATTCTCATAAAAAAATCCTATTATTTATTCGTTGTTATTTATTTGTTAGATCCCTCTGCGTTTTCGAAATATTCGAAAAAATCACTATCAGGAGAAATAACCATAGTGGTTGAGCCGTCTTTAAAAGTATCTGCGTAAGCTTCCATCGATCTGATAAATTCAAAGAATTCTGGATCCTCAGCAAAGGCATCATTTAATATTTTATTTCTGGCAGCTTCACCTTCACCTTTTAAAATATTAGATTGTTTTTCTGCCTCAGCAATAATCTCTATTTTTTCTCTATCAGCTGTAGCTTTAACTTTTTGTGATATTTCCTGACCTTCAGCTCTTAATAAATTAGCTTCTCTTTCTCTTTCGGTCCTCATTCGATCAAAAACGTTTGATTGAACTTCAGGAGTTAATTCTGTTCTTTTTAATCGAAGATCAACAATCTCAATACCAAAGTTATCCTGATCCTCTCTAACATTTTCGAAGATTTCAGCCATAATATTATTTCTGTCATCAGACAAAAGATCATTCAGTTGATATTGTGCAATTACACCTCTCACAGAAGAGTTTACAATTCTTCCTAAACGATCATTGAGAGCTAATTCTGTTCTTGTTGTTTGAAAAAACTTTAGTGGATCTTTGATCATGTAACGAACAATAGAGTCAACAACAATACGTTTTTGATCTCTTAGAATAACTTCCTCTTGGGCAGGATCTAAATTAAGAACCCTGCTATCATAATAAACAACGTTTTGTATAAAAGGTAATTTAAATTTTAAACCTGGAGTTTGATGAACAGCACGAGGCTCACCGAACTGAAGAACAATTACCTGTTTTGTTTGATCTACTACAAAAAAGAAGCCAGATGCAAACATTATAAAAAATAAAGAGATACCAAGAATAATTATATTTCTAGTTTTCATTAATTAGCTCCTGACTGTTTATTTTTATTTAATTCATTTAAAGGTAAATAAGGCACAACACCATTACCTGAGTTTTGGTCAATCATAATTTTACTAGAACCTGATAAAACATCTCTCAATGTTTCTAAATAAATTCTTTTTTTAGTGGTATCTTTAGCTTGTTGGTAGGTATTTAAAACCTGAGTAAATCTACTAGCTTCACCTTCAGCTTGTTTAATTAATTTATTTTTGTATCCCTCTGCTTCTTGAAGAATTTTTTCTGCTTCACCACGAGCTTCAGGAACAATTCTATTGCTGTAAGCTTCAGCTTGATTGACTGTTCTTTCTTTATCTTGTCTTGCTTTTTGAACATCATCAAATGCATCAATAACTTCTTTGGGAGGGTTAACATCTTGTAATTGAATAGATTGGATAAGAATACCAACTTCATAGTCATCAAGTAATTCTTGTAATAAAGATCTTGAGTCTCTTTCAACAGACTGTCTCGAGACAGTTAAAAGGTCTTCTAATCTGGTCATACCAACAACTTCTCTTATGGCGCTCTCAGATATGACTTTTACTGTTTCTTCTGGATCACGTAAGTTAAATAAAAACTGACCAGCATCTTTAATTCTATAAAGAACTGTATAATCTAAGTCGGAGATGTTTTGATCAGAAGTTAACATCATACTCTCTTCCAAAACGTCTCTTTTTGATGTTCCGTTAGATCGAAAACCGACATTAATTTTTCTTATAGCCTCAACTTTTGGTGTTAAAACTTTTCCAATAGGTGTTGGAAAAAAGTAATGAAGACCTGGGGAAGTTGTGCTCTCGTTCCATTTACCAAAAAGTAACTCTACTCCTTGCTCATCTGGCTCAACTCTGTAAAAACCCGTTGCAAGCCAGCCAAGAACTATAAGTACCAGAATAAATGAAATACCTTTTATTCCACCTTTAAAAGGCATTTTAATTTTATATTTATTTTTTAAATCTTTTAATAAATCGTCAATAGAGTCATTATTATTGCCCCCACCTGAGAAACCGCCGCCAGAACCAGGGTTTTTATTGCCAGAGGATGGTCCCCAAGGACCATCAAGAGCGAAAATTTTAAATTTGTTTTTGATCACGATACAATATATGTAGTGTTTAATAGATGAATATCAAGACTTGTTTTGGAATATCTAGCTGTAAAGGTGGTGTTGGAAAATCAACTGTTGCCTGCAATATTGCTATTACTTTAGCTAACCAGGGCCACAAAGTTGGTCTTCTAGATGCAGATATATACGGTCCAAGCGTCCCTACTCTTTTAGGCATTGGAGACAAGGAACCTGAGGTTAAAGATGGAAAATTTGTTCCATTTGAGGTTTTTGGAATTAAAGCGATGTCTATTGGTTTTCTGGTTAATGAGGATCAAGCCGTTGTATGGAGGGGGCCGATGCTTGCAAAGGGACTTGATGGGCTAATCAATAAAACTCATTGGGGTGATTTAGATTATCTCATTGTAGACTTTCCACCGGGAACTGGAGATGTTCAAATATCTATGTCTCAAAAACTAAAATTAAATGGAACTGTCATTATTACCACGCCCCAACTTCTATCATTAAAAGATGTAATAAGAGGTATAAATATGTTTGTAAAAGTAGGTGTCCCTATTTTAGGTGTTGTTGAAAATATGTCCTACCTTGAAGAAAAAGATGAAAAAAAATATATTTTTGGTGAATCTAAGACTAAATCTCTTTTATTGAAAGAAAATGTTAATCTTCTTGAAGAACTGCCTTTTAACATAAAAGTTCCTAAAAGTTGTGATGACGGTAAACCATATTGTTTTGATTATAAAGATGACTATTCGTCAAAATTTATGAACATAACAAATCAGATTGTAAAAAAATTACAAAATTAAGAAATTTTTATATTAAACTTATTTTCGATTTCTCGAACTTCTCTTAATGAAAGTTTATAGTCTGTGGGTTTGATTCTCTTTTTACCTAATTTATCTTTTAATAATCGAGCTCCCTCCTTAGATAATTGAAAAGAGTCAGATCGATAATCTTCAAAAGCCTCAAAAGTTAAAGGAACCCATTTCTTTAATATTTCGACCATTTTGTCAGCATATATCTGTATCTCATACTGAGCATGACTATCAGCACGTAGCCTTAAGAAATGCATAAGATTATGAAGATCAATCTTCCAATACCACTGGGTGTAGTAATTCAAAGGAAGGGTTGTTCTTGCTAACTCTCTAGCCAGGCCTTCACCTTCAACATATTCATCATTATTTAGCAACTTACCATTAAGTAAGTTTTGATAATCATCGTATAATTGTTCAGAATTTTTTTTAATCAAATCTTGTGCTTGTTTTGCAAATTTTTTATCAAGTGTATTTGATCGACCTTGTTTATTGGTGGTAGATTGAGATCCAAGCTGGTTCATTTCAGGGATATAAAATTCTTTATCTAAGACTGAATACCTTGCTGAATACTCATTCACATTTGCAGTACGATGTCTAATCCATTGACGTGCAACAAAAATTGGCAGTTTAATATGAAACTTAATTTCACACATTTCAAAGGGTGTTGTGTGCCAATGACTTAACAAGTATCGAATTAACCCCCTATCCTCTCTTAATTTTTTTGTCCCTTCGCCATAAGATACTCTTGCGGCTTGAACTATTGATTGATCAGTTCCCATATAGTCAATAACTCTAATAAAACCATGATCTAAAATAGGAATTTGTTTATAAAGTATTTTTTCTAAGGCTGGTGATGTAGATCTGGAAGTTTTGAATTCTTTAAATTTAGGAGATTTTGGATTTTTTTTTGTCATTGATGTTTAAAGGATTCATTTAATAGATTATATTATCCTTGTTGTTTATCAACTATAGCAATAAATACTATATGTGCTAAGTGTATCGGACTCGGGGGCGGTACCCGACACCTCCACCAAAAAAATCATGGGGGTGATATAGGCTTGACGTGCTCTGAAGGATATGGTTTTTGCTCGTTGTAAGCGTTTCTTCGATATAGAAACTTAAAATAATTGCTAACGATAATGAATTAGCACTCGCTGCTTAATCTAATTAGGTAAGCGCGGCTTTGGGGCGGCCGGGCAACAGAACGCCCCTTGAAAAGATGATAAAATTAATTTTATTATGTCTTCTTATTGCAGTAATTGCTGAGTTGATTTTTTATTTTCGTAAAAAAGATGATTTTTGGAAATATTTAAGAAATAGAATAATTTACTATGTTATTTGTATATTAGTAGTAGTGATTTTTTTTTAATAAATCTTATCTGATAGGCCGTAAATTAGAATAACAGATACAATAACAAAAAATATTGCAATACCTATATCAAGTTTACTATTTTTGGCTGAAATATTCTTATCGACTAACTTAAAATAAAAAGCTGTTTCGTAAATCAATTGGCATAATCCAATCATAAAAGATAAAATAAAATAAACCCATGTGCCCTCGGTTCCTCTAAAAAGTATTATAAGACCCATTATAAAAAGTGGGACAATAAAAACACCAAGCACTCTAGCTAAATATAAACTATTCTCTCCTGTATTGTATTCTTTGATTAATCCAGAAGGAGAAAAAACTATTCGAAATACATAAACTCCCTGAAGTCCAATTGCTAATATAAAAAGAAAAAGATAAAAAAAACCATTAAAATTTTCAATCACGTTTATAAAATATATGAGATTTGCAAAACCTAAAGTTTAAAAAGTATTTATAATAAAAATTTCATATTAAAAAATACCTAGAATTTACAAATTTGTTTCAAAAATTCTTTGATCTTTTTGATCAGTGATATTTAAAATTTTAAATTTCTGTGTTTTTTCTAATTTTTGACCTTTTGATGTAACAAAAGATTTCATTTTTATAACCTCCGCCTGAGGCATTTTTCTTTGATATTTTAAAATATTTTTGTTTCCATCAATTATAAGTATAGTTTTCATAAAAAATTTAAGTTGCTTTATTATGTTTTAAATTAAAACAATATGCAATAAATTCATATGAATATCATAGTATTTTAATAAGAATTTAATAATGTTACTGTTAAACTAAAAAAAATGGAGGAATTTCTATGGAGAAAATGATGTTAGCTATAGGTAAACTTAAAGAGGGTGAAGGTAACTTTGAAAAATTTATGGGATTTATGCAGTCAGATGAAGGTATGGCAGAAAGAAGAAAAGTAGCCCATGTCGAGAAGACCGTTCCTGGAATTTTACCTGACAAAAGTGGAGTGATGTTTAAGGTACACGTTCATGATGAACAGGCGATGAAAGATTTTGTTTCTGGAAGAAATCCAGTCATGAAACCTATTTATGATGAATGTATTGAGAGTATTGAGCTATTTGAATTAACACCTGTAAGCACTGACTAAAAAGGAGATATCATGGGAATAGACGTAAGAGATTTTAACAATCCAGACGATCAAATAAATACATTTAATAATGCGACAGTGGATGTTTGCAAAGTTGGAGATCAAAGAGTAATGAGAATTACTGCAGAGCCTGGTTGGAAATGGTCCAACGATGTTAAACCTCATGTAGGTACTGAAAGCTGCCAAACAAGGCATTTAGGTTACATAGCTGAAGGAACTGTTTGTGTCAGAATGGATGACGGTACAGAAGCAACATATTCATCTGGACAGGCTTACTCGATCGATCCTGGTCATGATGGATGGGTAGTAGGAAATGAGAAAGCTGTAATGATTGAATTTCATGGAGCATGGGGAGAATAAAAAATGTCATTTAAGGCAATATATACAAGAACAATAAGTGTCAAAGATCACAAATTAGGTGAAGCAATGGAGATTTGTAATGGATTAGCAGAAGTAAGAAAAAAACACTTCCCTACCTCTCATGTCTTTTTTTCTTTTCAAGTTGGCGGCAACCCTAGAACAATAAGAGAGACATTGATTGGTGAGATGTTTGGGGATGATGATGAGAGAGACTCTAACATGTCTGCAGATCCTAAATACATTGAACTCCAGGAAAAAGGCAAAGACGTTTTTGTTGAGGGTACAATACAAGATGAAATTAGATATATTTTTGCTGACTAAATCGATGTTGGTTTTTGAACAATAAAAGGAGTTAATATGTCAATATTAGAAAGAATGAATAAAGCAATTGAGGATGTAGATACAGCTACTATGGAAGAACTGATTCATGATGATTTTAAATTTTATTTTCACTCAAGTGGTACAAATATAGGAAAAAGCGAAATTATTGAGTGGGTAAAAAGTGGAGATGTAAAAAATGAATCACCGCCAAGAATTTTATTTGAAAATGATGAAGTTGGATTTGATCACTCAATTGTCAAATTTTCAGATGGTAAAAAAGAAGCTGTTATGGCTCATTACAAATTTAAAGATGGTAAGATCATCTTTATGGAAACAGGAGCCACTAAGCTAGATAGCTAATTAATTTAAGAATTTAGAAAGGTCTGGCTTGAAATAGTTTGGGCCTTTCATGACCTTCCCCGCTTCATTATAAATTGGCTTTCCATCCTCTCCTAGCTTACTCATATTAGAATTTTGAACTTCATCAAAACATTTATCTAAATCAATTCCAAAAGCATGTCCGGCGCCATAAGTAACATATAAGATATCAGTTAAAGCATCTGCCACTTCTGTTAAGTCTTTTTCTTTCATAGCATTTGTAAGTTCATCTAATTCTTCTTTGATCAAATCAACTCTAAGTTTATTTGTCTTGTCATCACTAAACTCAGATTTAGTTTTAACTTCTTGACCATAAGTTAGCATAAACAACTTAACTTTTTCAAAATTAGTCATTTTATTAGAATCCTTTCACTTTTTATTGAGTCTAGATTAACATTTGTACTTTACCTACATCATTAGAATTATTAATTTTTACTAGTAAATAATAGTTTTATGTAATAAAAATTATCCGCTATGGCCAGATAGCTCAGTCGGTAGAGCAGAGGACTGAAAATCCTCGTGTCGGCGGTTCGATTCCGTCTCTGGCCACCACTTAAATTCTTAGTTTAAGTTAAGCTCGTCAATTGATCGATCATTGCGTGATCTGCTTAACTCTAGCAGTCCACCACGTGTATACCCATATACATTAGTGATACTAAGATCATCTCTAAATTCATTTTTAAGCATTCCAACTAGTTTCCTGAGTGTATTTTGATCACTTGCAACAGGATCAATTACCACTTTCCCAGAGACATTTTTTAACTTAATTAATTTTGCAATCAGATGAATAGCTTCTCGGTTAGTATCAAATCTTTTTGCAGCGCCAGTATTAACATCAATGGCTGTTAAGGCGTCAGTTTTACCAAACATTATATTTCCTCCGCTTGGCAACTCATATTGATGTCCAATTAGATAATCTATTTTTTCGCTAAGATTAAATTGCTCTTCAATTTGGTCTGATGAAATTTCTTCACATATTGAAGCAAAACTAGAGTCTAAACCCTCATCCCAATTCTTAACCTTCTCAAATCTATCATGATCGCTAAAAATTATTTGATCAGTATTTTTATCAGAATAATCACAAACAAAGTTTTGATCAAAATAAGTATTCTGGAAAACTAAGCCTTCCTCGTTTAATTCTTTTGCATTAAGTTCAATTTCTTTCCATTGATCATTTAGTGTTTTTAACTCTGCTTGAGCAATTTCCAAATTCTCAGGAGTAAGATTATGTCTGGCTATTAAACCTACTTCGGTATCACTTAACGCGTCCATAATTTTATCTTGTTGGTTAGTATCAAGGTTTTTTCGAGTTCTTCGACTTAAAATGATTTCATCACCATATGGAAGTAAATTAATAAATTTTCCAGTTAGAATGATGTTATTAGTAAAAAGATGAACTTTATCTTTAGATCCTATACTTCTTACTTGTAATAGTAATGTTTGACCCTCATGAGCTTTATCACCATTAGGAAGATTTATTCGCTTAAAAAAACCTCGCTGATCATCTTTTCCATAAGTAATAAATGCCCCACTATCGTTAGGAAGAATTTCGGAAACTTTTACTTTGTAAATATCACCAATTTGAACATCTTCATTAGGTTGGAAACGGATATTGACCAATTCCCCTTCATTTAATTTAACCCCGCATTTAAAATTTTTGTAATTTGAAACAATAAGCTTTGTAGACATGGCATTACTCCCTTTAAAATATTCATTAAAATTTTGACCTAAATGTTATTCTGCCCTTAGTTAGATCATATGGTGTCATTTCGACTGTCACCCTATCTCCTGCTAATACTCTAATTCTATTTTTTCTCATTTTACCAGATGTATGCGCTATAACTTCATGATCATTGTCAAGTTTAACCTTAAACATAGCGTTTGGTAGCAGTTCAGAAACTACACCTTGGAATTCAATTGCATCTTCTTTGGACATATAAATGTATCTTATGTTTTGATTTTACGAATTTCAACTGATAAAGCATGAGCTTCGAGGCCTTCTTGTCTCGCTAAATCAATTGTAGGTTGGGCTATCTTCTTTAGAGTCTTGTTACCAGCCTCAATGAAAACTGTTTTCTTAACAAAATCATCGACGCTAAGACCTGAAGAAAATCGTGCTGTTTGATCTGTAGGTAAAACATGATTAGTGCCAATTGTATAATCTCCTAAAGCTACTGGAGCCTTCTCACCTACAAAGACAGACCCTGCATGAATTATATTTTTCAGTAAACTTTTGTTAAATTTAGAATGAATATGAAGGTGTTCTGGTGCAATAAAATTGGATATTTCATATATCTCTTTTTCATTTTTAGCATGAATTAAAAAACAATTATTTCCTATCGAATGTTTAACATTTTGAAGAGGTAAGTTTTTAAGTTTAACAGCAATTTCATTTTTAATTTTTTGTAATATATCACGTGACCTAGAGACAACATATGTCTTAGCATTAATATCATGTTCTGCTTGAGCTAAAATATCCAAGGCAACCCATGAAGGATTTGATTTATTATTGGCAATGACAAGAACTTCAGAAGGGCCCGCAGGTAAATCAATTCCAATAGTACCAAAAAGTTGTTTTTTTGCTTCTGCAACAAATTGATTTCCAGGTCCAAAAACCTTATCCGCTTTTTGAATGGTTTTTGTACCAAAAGCATAAGCAGCTATGGCTTGAGCCCCACCAACATTAAATACTTTATCAACGCCACTTAAGTGTGCTGCTGCTAGTGTTAATGTTGATGTTTTGCCGTTTTGTGAAGGTACGCACATCATCACGTTTGGTACTTTTGCAATTTTTGCGGGAATAGATGTCATGAGTACAGTTGACGGATAGGATGCCATTCCTCCTGGCACATATAATCCAACATTCTCAATAGGATTCCATTGAATATGAAATTTGGAGTCTTCTTGATCACGAAAAGAATAAGACTTTCTTATTTGCTTTAAGTGATAAAAGTAAATTCTTTGATGAGCTAGTTTTAACGCTCTTTTATCTTTTAGAGATAGAGATTGATAGGCATTTGCTAATTGTTTTTTGGAAAAAACAATATCCTTGATCTGAGCTTTAGAATTTTCAAATTTTTTGACATATTTTAATAAAGCTTTATCTCCATTACGTTCAATATCTTTAATTATTGATTGAACAATGGATCCGACTCTAGATTTATTATTATTGAAAGACTTTAGGTTTTTGTAAATCCAGCTTTTAGAAACTGTTTTCATTAAAGACCTTTATTAAGCAGTTTTTTGATAAAGTTCTTTTTGGTATCATAAGCAAAATAACTACTAATGATAACAGTAGAAATATCATTATTAATAATAACATTTTCATATAACTGATTGTCTTTAAGGGTTTTTCCAGATTGAACTAAATCAAGAATAAAATCAGCAACACCATACTTTACCGCAAGCTCAATAGAGCCATTAAGTTTGATGGTTTCTGTTTGAATGTTTAACTGTTTAAAATAATTTTCTGATATATTTTGAAACTTGGTAGCTACCTTAAAAACTTTTTTTTCAGAAAAATTAATCTTTTTTTTATCTGATGCTATTGAAATACGACATTTACCAATATTCGTTTTATTGAGTAAAACAAGGTTCTTTTCAGAATTTTCTAAGATGTCATCATAACCTACAAACCCAATATCGGCTGCACCTAAAATTGTATATGATCGAATATCAGAGGGTTTTAATTTAATAATTTTAACTTCTTTAAAATTAGTATCAAAAGTTAGCTTTCTTGTATTATCATCAAAAAATGCATCTTCAATTTTAAGTCCTCTATCAGATAAGTATTTTACAACTTTGTTCTCAAGTCGGCCTTTAGGACAAGCTATGATTAATTCTTCTTTCATTTTTTTCTTTTAATATTTACGCCACATTTTTTTAATTTCAAATCAAAATCTTCATAGCCTCGATCAAGATGATAAATTCGATTAATTGTCGTTGTGCCTTTTGATATTATTGCGGCTATTATCAATGAAAAGCTTGCTCTAATGTCAGTTGCCATCACCTCTGCACCAAATAGATCATTTGTTTTATTTACCACTACAGTATTTCCATCAATATCTAATTGAGCGCCAAATCGTCGAAGTTCAGGGATATGAATAAATCTATTTTCAAATATATTCTCTGTAATTTTTGATTTTTGACCAACTTTTAATAAGCTTGCAATCAATTGTGCTTGTAAATCCGTTGGATAACCTGGAAATTCTTTTGTCTTAATTTTTTTCAATGATTTTAAATTTGAGCAACTAAATTCATAACTGCTCGGATTTAACTGCTTAATTTTTAGTCCCATAGACTGATAAACCTCTAATGGAAAAGCTAAATCATCAATATTGATATTATTGAGAGTAATTTTTCCTTTCGAAGCCATTGTAGCCAAAATATAAGATCCTGCCTCTACTCGATCAGGTATCACTTCATGATTATGTAAATTCAACTCATCAACACCTTGAATTGTAAGAGTTCTATCTTTAACTTTTATTTTAGCACCACATTCTGTTAAAAATTTAATGAGATCTATTACCTCTGGTTCAATAGCACAATTTTTTAAAACAGATTTACCTTTAGCTAATGTTGATGCCATCAAGATATTTTGTGTAGCACCCACACTTATTTTTGAAAATGAGTGCTTAATTGCACTTAGTTTTTCATTTCTTCTTTCAGCATGAACATATCCGTTTCGAATAGATAGCTTTACCCCCATTTTTTTTAATGCCTCTAGATGTAAATCTATTCCTCTTGTACCAATTGAACATCCTCCTGGTAAGGCTATCTTAAATTTTTTATACCTAGCAATAACTGGACCCAGTAAAACAATAGATGCTCTCATTTGCCTAACATATTCATAATCTGCAGATTTTTTAGAGATGCTAGAACTATGAACTGCAAAAACATTTTTTTGAAAATCTACTTTACATCCTAAGTCTTGTAAAATTGAAACAAGAAATCTTGTGTCTCTTAGATTAGGAACATTTCCAATCAAACAACTACCCTTCGCCAATACTGTTGAGATCATAATTGGCAAGGAGGCATTTTTTGAACCTGAAATATTAATTTCACCTTTAAGACTAGTAGGTCCTTCAATAATTACTTTTTGCATTAATCTTTTAGTTTACTTTGTTTTCTTTTTTTTAAATTTTCTCTTAATTTTTGAGCTAGTTTTTCTTTTTTTAAATTTTCAATATTTTTTTTCTTCGGGTCTTGTTTCTTCATAAATTATAACCACATAAATTATATGATGAATTTTGAAAAATATACTAATAGTTCAAAAAAAATAATTAATGCTGCACAAAACTCAGCTCTAGGAAAAAAACATCAAAAAATTACCCCAATGCATATTTTCTCTGAATTGCTTAATAGCAATCATGATTTGATAGTTAGGGCTTTTGAGGGTAGCGATTTGAAACAAATTAAAATCGCAGCACAAAGTAATTTAGCAAAAGAGGCCTCTAATGGAGGAAATGGTCAAATTTTTGCAGACCCCAAGTTAATACAACTTTTTGAAAAAGCAGAAAAACTCGCATCTGAGCAGCAGGATAATTATGTCTCCATAGACTCTCTTTTAATCAGCTCTATTCAATCTGATAATAATGTTGAAGCCATTATTAAAAAAGGAGGACTAAGCCTTAATAAAATTCAAAATAAAATTTCTGAAATACGAAAAAGCTCTACATCTGATAGTGAAAGCTCTGATGATAACTTCAATGCTTTAGAGAAATATACCATTAACGTTACACAAAAAGCCCAAAATCGAGAACTAGATCCGGTTATTGGTCGTGATGAAGAGATAAGAAGAACAATTCAAGTTTTGTCTAGAAGAACTAAAAATAATCCCATTCTTATTGGTGATCCTGGTGTCGGAAAAACAGCTCTTATTGAAGGACTAGCTCAAAGAATAGTAAACAAGGATGTTCCTAGGTCTTTAGAGAATAAAGTAATTCGTATTTTGGATTTGGGTTTACTTCTTGCTGGTGCAAAATACCGGGGAGAATTTGAAGAGAGACTTCAAAATGTATTAAAAGAAATTCATAAAGAAAATGGAAAGATTATTTTATTTATTGATGAAATTCATACCTTAGTAGGTGCAGGTAAATCTGATGGAGCAATGGACGCTTCAAACATGTTAAAGCCAGCTTTAGCGCGAGGAGAATTACATTGTGTTGGTGCTACAACTTTAGATGAATATAAAAAATATTTTGAAAAAGATGCAGCTCTTACTCGAAGATTTCAACCGGTTTTTGTTAATGAACCCTCCTCTTCTGATGCAGTTGCTATTCTAAGAGGGCTAAAGGAAAAATATGAAATCCATCATGGTATTCGTATAAGTGATGAGGCAATACTAGCTGCGGTTCAATTATCTGATCGATATATCACTGACCGTTTTCTTCCTGATAAGGCTATTGACTTAATGGATGAAGCAGCCAGTAAAGTCAAAATGGAAATTGATAGTAAGCCTGAAGAAATTGATCAATTAGACCGTGATTTAATCAAGCTTCAAATGGAAAAGAACGTCTTATCTAGAGATAGTGAACAAGATGAAAAGAAGAATGAAACTATCAATAAACAAATACAAGACCTTGAAAAAAAACTCAAAAGTCTCAATGCTACTTGGGAAGCAGAAAAAAAAGTTCTAGATACTAAAAGAAATCTTAATGAACGTATCGACCAAGCAAAAGAAGACCTTGAAACTGCTCAACGAAATGGTGATTTAACAAGAGCTAGTGAAATTATGTATGGTTTATTGCCAAATCTGCAAAAAGAATATGACTTGTTAAATGAGCAAGAACAGTCAAAAATCATCAATGAAGTAATTAATGCGGAAGATATTGCAGGAGTTGTTTCAAAATGGACGGGAATTCCCCTTGAAAAGCTATCAAATGGTGAAAACAATAAATTAGTTAATATAGAACAATTGCTTGAGAAAAGAGTGATTGGTCAAAAAGATGCCATTGAGAAAGTCTCAAAGGCTATCAAAATATCAAAAGCAGGATTGCAAGATCCTAATAAGCCCTTGGGTTCGTTTCTTTTTTTAGGACCTACTGGTGTAGGTAAAACTGAACTTTCTAAGGCTTTAGCTGAATATGTATTTGATAATGAAAAACAAATGCTTCGCCTCGATATGTCTGAATATATGGAAAAACATTCTGTGAGCAAACTGATTGGTTCGCCTCCAGGTTATGTCGGTTATGATGATGGAGGAAAGTTAACTGACTCTGTTCGTCGTCGTCCCTACCAAGTTATTCTTTTTGACGAAATAGAAAAAGCTCACCCTGATGTATTTAATATTCTGCTTCAAATACTTGATGATGGAAGACTAACTGACTCCAAAGGTAAGATAGTAAATTTTAAAAATACTTTAATAATCATGACATCTAATATTGGATCCCAAATTCCAATCGATGATAATTTTGATTATGCCACTAAAAAGAATTTAGCATTAGAGGAATTAAAAAATCATTTTCGACTAGAATTTTTAAATAGAATTGATGATATCATTCTATTTAACAAATTAAGTAAAGATAATATAAAAGATATTTTACATAACCAAATTCAAATAATTGAAAATAGAATTAGATCTAAAGGTATATTTATTGGTTTTAGCGATGACGCTCTTGATTTTTTAACTGAAAAGGGATTTGATCCAATTTTTGGAGCACGGCCTTTGAAGCGACTCATTCAAGATGAAGTTCTAAATCCCTTATCAGAAATAATTTT
Source organism: alpha proteobacterium HIMB59 (assembly GCA_004321805.1). GTDB lineage: Bacteria > Pseudomonadota > Alphaproteobacteria > HIMB59 > HIMB59 > HIMB59. The sequence goes on from SGZV01000011.1 coordinate 43,527, forward strand.
AGAGATTGGAGAAAATATTCCCGAAAAGATAGTATTTAGCAAAGATAAATATGGTCTTAAGATAGCTAATAAAAAACTAAGAGTATTAAGCTCTTAAAATATTTTCTGAGTAATTGTTTTGTGATATAATAAATAAATGAAATGGTTATTTTTATTAGGTGCATTTTTAATAATTGCTTTAGTTTTGTACCTTTCAATTATGACTATAAGAAAGATAAGAAAAAAATAGTCTTTGGATTTATTTTTTTCAGACTCCCTTTACAATACTAAAATATTTATAATTTCAGTCATTTTAACTGTTATTTTTGCTTTATTGTTATTAACAAGAAAAATTTATCAACAAAAAATATCATTTTCCAAAATTTCGATTTACTCATCTTTTTTTTTATTATTATTTGTTTTATCTAGTCTATTAATTGTTAACTTTTTTGGAAAATTTACTTATGTTCTATATATTGCTGGTGCATTAACAGTAATCTATTCTGAAATAAGTTTTTTACTAGGTAAATATTTTTTTCCTAACTTTGTCAGCGAAAATGTTTCAAAGGAAATAATTTATATGTTTAGTTTTATTGTTTTTATAAACGCAGGATATTTTACTTTTATGTTGATATTAGATATTTTAAAAGCTGAGACTATCCTCTAAAAAACTTAAAATTGATAATATTTATATCTTACTTTAAACTTTTCTTAATAAGTTTTCTAGCTGCCACCATCCTTCCTTTTTCATCGGAGTTAATCTTAACAACGATGTACTTGTCAAATTTATTTGAAACTTATTTCCTTTTAATTTTTGCTAGTATAGGCAATATTTTAGGTTCAATTACTAATTGGTACTTAGGTAAAAAGATCACGATATTTCAAGATCGTAAATGGTTTCCTGTATCTCCAGATCAATTAGATAGAAGTCAAAAATATTTTCAAAAATATGGTCTTTGGTCTTTGCTACTAGCTTGGGTTCCAATCATTGGTGATCCTTTGACGTTACTTGCAGGAGTATTAAATGTTCGATTTAGTCTATTTTTAATATTAGTGAGTATTTCTAAAATATCACGTTACCTATTCATTCTCTATGTAGCCAGTTTGTTTTAATGAAAAAAATAATCACTTTAGAAATTGGTAATTCCTCCTGGTGGAAAAATAGAAAGTATCGAAGAGAAGCGGCTTCAGAGATTAGAAAATTAAGAAAAAAAAATAAAAAAGTTAAACTTTTAAAGAAATATCAACTAGATAGTTCCAATACTGTCATTTATGGAGATTATGAAATTTCTTGACTAGATAAGCTAGTTAACTATTAATTGATC
>SGZV01000012.1 GCA_004321805.1 alpha proteobacterium HIMB59
ATTTAAGTATTCTACTGTATGCTAAATACAAAGACTCAGGAAAAGATGGGTATCCTTTGATAAAAGAAAAATTCAATGATTACTACTCATCTCTCGTAAATGATCATGAGGGTTTTTATTCCAAAGCTGGAGCAGAGAGGGGAGTATTTTTTGAAATTTATAATCAATATGGTTATCTTCCTATTACTACAGACAGCCATATAGGAGAATATCTTTCATGGGCATACAGTGTTGCAGATCATGAAGGAATATTAGATTTTTATGAAAATTATAAAAAAAGATGTTTGAATTATTACGATAATGATAGTTATGATCAATTTTTTAATGAAAATGATACCGAGCCTCACGAAAGAATAGTTCCAATAATTGAAAATATCGTGACAGATGCAAATGCCATTGAACATGCAGTCAATGTGCCCAATGAAGGATTTATTGAATGCCTTCCTAAAGATATAGTTGTTGAAGTGCCTTCTATTGTAAATAAAAATGGAATTGAAGGTAAAAAACTTGAAAATTATCCTAAATCTTTTGGCGCATTATTAAATTCTCAAGTGGGAGCTATCCAAATGACAACAGAAGCTGTTCTTAAAAAATCAAAACAAGATGCTTATTATGCTTTATTATCAGACCCTGTAGTCGATAACGCCAAAGCGGCTGCGTCTTTACTAGATACTATGTTAGAATTTCAAAAAGAGTATTTAGGATATTTGAAATAAAAAGCCTCTTTGAATAATTTATCAATACTTCAAAGCTTTCCAAAAGATTTTATTTTTGGTGTGGCCACCTCTGCTTATCAAATCGAAGGAAATAATTTTGGAGAATGTGGTAAATCAATTTGGGATGAATTTGCAAAACAAAATCTAAATGGGGTTGATGGTTCTTATGCTTGCAATCACATTCAATATTTCAAAGATGACATTAAACTTATAAAAGACGCAGGTTTCAAAGCTTATAGATTTTCTTTTTCTTGGCCAAGGATATTTCCAAATGATGATAATTCCATTAACACAAAAGGATTAGATTTTTATGATAGGCTTCTTGATGAAATTCTAGAGTGCAATTTAGAGCCATTCCCCACCCTCTACCATTGGGACTTACCTATACGGTTTAATCAGTTAGGTGGGTGGGAAAACAAAGATACATGTAAACGTTTTGCTGATTATTCATATACTATCTCAGAAAAATTAGGGGATAAATTTCAAAAGATAGCTACTATCAATGAGCCCTGGTGTGTTTCTTGGTTAAGTCACTATCTAGGCGAACACGCTCCTGGAAAAAAAAGTTTATCTTCTGCCACTGCAACTATGCACAATATTTTATTGGCCCATGGTCTTGCAGTGCAAGCCTTACGCTCTAATAGAAATCACCAAATCGGAGTTGTGTTAAATAATGAATATCCTGAGCCCTATAGTCAAGATACCAAAGATATTGAAGCTGCTAAATTATTTGACTCAATTTATAATTATTGGTTTGCAGATTCTATATTTAAAGGATCCTACCCTAAAATAGCTATGGAGTTATTGTCTTCGCACCTTCCCTCAAATTATGAATCTGATTTGAAAATTATTTCTCAAGGTTTAGATTGGGTAGGTATTAATTATTATACTCGATCAATTATAAAATATTATAAGTCTGATGACGGTATTAATTATGAATGCGTGAGAGGTAATCTCAAAAAAACAGATATGGATTGGGAGTTTTTCCCAGAGGGACTGACCTACTTTTTACGAAGAATAAATAATGAGTATAATAGCAAGATACCTATTTATATTACTGAAAATGGGATGGCAAACAGAGATCTAGTTTCTTCAAAAAATAAAGTTTTTGATGAAGATCGCATAGAGTATTTTCAACTCCATTTGATTGAGGTTTTAAAATGCCTCAATGAAGGTATACCCTTAAAAGGTTATTTTGCATGGTCTCTTTTAGATAATTATGAATGGTCATTTGGATATGAAAAAAGATTTGGACTAGTTCATGTCAATTATAAAAATTATAAAAGAACACCTAAAGAGTCCTTTAAGCAATTCTCAAAATATTTATAAGCAATTTTAAATTAAACCAAGACTATGAATGATGCATGTCGGTAATAAAAATGTTAGAGTTTTCAACGAATTATGGCTGATGTAAATTTAAAACAATTAAAAAAAAATTACGACAAAACCGAAGTTATTCATGGTGTAGACTTAGATATACGCTCCGGAGAATTTATTGTTTTCGTAGGGCCTTCTGGTTGCGGAAAATCAACTCTTTTAAGAATGATTGCAGGCTTGGAAGATATAACAGAGGGTGAAATATCTATTGGTGGTGAAGTTGTAAATAAAATAATTGCAGCTGAACGAGGTGTTGCGATGGTTTTTCAATCATATGCTTTATATCCTCATATGACTGTTTTTGATAATATGGCATTTGCTTTAAAACAAGCAAAAAGGCCAAAAGACGAGATACAAAGTCGTGTACTTGAAGCAGCTAAAATATTACAAATAGAAAATTTATTTGAAAGACTGCCCAAACAACTTTCTGGAGGTCAACGCCAACGTGTAGCAATAGGTCGTGCAATAGTTAGAAACCCTAAAGTATTTTTATTTGATGAGCCTTTATCAAACTTAGATGCTGCTTTACGTGTCCAAACAAGAATTGAAATAGCAAAACTTCATAATCAACTTACTGCAACAATGATTTACGTTACTCATGATCAAGTTGAGGCAATGACACTTGCTGATCGTATTGTAGTAATAAACAAAGGAATTATTGAACAGGTTGGAACGCCTATTGAATTATATAAAAGTCCAAGAAATCAATTCGTTGCAGAATTTATTGGCTCTCCAAAAATGAACATAATTGATCTAGTAAATAGTCAAGGCTCAGATATGATTAATGTGACCCCTCCAAGTGAAGCCTCAAAGCTAGGTATTAGACCTGAACATTTACGTGTTGCATCTAATGGTTCAGCTAAAATTAAAGGTAATATTCGTCATATAGAAAATCTTGGTGAGCATCTGTTGTGCTACATCACCATTGCTCAAAATCAAGAAATTACAGCAAAGATCGATGTCAATTCTTCTATTGAAGTGAATATGAATATTGACCTTTATTGGGATCATGATCACTCTCATTTTTTTAATTCTTCTGGCGACTCAGTAAGTTAATTATGTCAGCCAGTCCTGAACTTGGAGTTTGCTACTACCCTGAACACTGGCCAGAGGATATGTGGATATCTGATGCGCAAAGTATGTACAAAAATGGTATCAGATGGGTCAGAATAGCCGAATTTGCTTGGTCTCGCATAGAACCTGAGCCTAAAAAATTTGACTGGAAATGGTTGGATAAGGCTGTGGATATCTTAGGAAATGCTGGTCTTAAGATTGTTATGTGCACTCCTACCGCTACTCCGCCACGATGGTTAATAAATCAGATGCCAGATATGTTAGCCGTTGATCAAAACGGTCAAAAGAGAAAATTTGGATCACGCAAACATTATTCCTTTTCACACAAAGGGTATCAAAAAGAAAGTCAAAGAATAACTCAAGCAGTAGCTGAGCGATATGGAAATAATTCTTTTGTTCAAGCATGGCAAACAGATAATGAATTTGGATGTCATGAAACAACTTATTCTTGGTGTCAGTCATCTTTACAAGAGTTTCGAAATTGGCTTGAAGTTAAATATCAAAGTATCGAAAAATTAAATGAAGAGTGGGGAAATGTTTTTTGGTCTATGGAGTATAGTTCTTTTGAAGATATTGATCTTCCGAATTTAACAGTTACTGAAGCTAATCCAGCTCATCATTTTGCCTTTCGAAGATTTGGCTCTGATCAAGTAAAAAATTTTAATTCTCAGCAAGTAAAAATTATTAATCAATTCTCTCCAAATCGCCCAGTCAGTCATAATTACATGGGTCACTTTGTTGAATTTGATCATTATAAAGTTTCAGAAGACTTAGATATAGCTGCTTGGGATAGTTATCCCTTAGGCTATTTACAAAATATGCAAAGTATTGCGAGGGAGGATAAAAAATTATTATTTGAGTGCTACAATATTGGAGACCCAGATTTTCAAGCTTATCATCACGATCTCTATCGAGGAATGGGAAGATTATGGGTAATGGAACAACAACCAGGCCCCGTTAACTGGGCCAGATATAATCCCATACCTTTGCCAGGAGCAGTTAGAATGTGGACATGGGAGGCATTTGCGCATGATGCTGAAGTGGTAAGTTATTTTAGATGGAGGCAGGCTCCTTATGCTCAAGAACAAATGCATGCTGGTTTAATGCACTGTGATAACTCTCCCGCTATGGGAAGCAAAGAGGCGCTTCAGGTGAGTAAAGAAATTCAAGAAATCGAACTCCCCCCAACTCAAAAAGCAGAAATTGCACTCCTTCATGATTATGAAGCCTGTTGGATGACAGAAATAGACGGACAGACTCAAGACTTTCACTATACCCGACTAATGCTCGATTTTTATAAAAGTATTAGAACAAATGGAGGGTCACTCGACATAGTTGGAAAAAATACTGATTTTACTGAATATAAATTAATAATTATTCCTTCATTTGTTCATTTAGATGAAGAAATTTTTAGTCGAATTACATTATCTGGAGCAAAAATTTTGGCCGGACCAAGAACTGGGGTTAAAACAAATGAGTTTCAGATACCTCATAATCTCAGCTTAGAAGGATTAGGTTTTAAAGTGACTCGGGTAGATGCCCTTCCTCAAGAACTACCAATAGAAGTTGAGTGGAAGGGAATAAAAGGTCATATGAATGTATGGCGTGAACAAGGACAGTGCTCTGGTACTTCAGATGGTAAAGGTATCGATGATATGCCAGTAGTGACAACTGGTAATAAAGGTAGTTATTTGTGTGGTTGGCCTGATGAAAATCTACTTAAAGCAATAATGAAGGAACAAATGTTATCAGCAGGCTTAACAACAGTATCATTACCAGAATATTTAAGAGTTCGCCAACGAGGAAACCTTTTATTCTTTACAAATTATGGAAAACAAAAAGTCTCTATACCTAAAGAATATAATGGAGAATTTCTTCTTGGCCAAAGAGAGTTAGCACAATCAGGTCTTGCTATTTTAAAAAGTACCTAAACACCTTTTCGTTGTTTATTTTTACCATCTTTAAAATCATCAAGTGCTTCTTTATTTTCTTTGGTAATAGGGTCTTGTAGTGTAGGACTTTCCCAAAAAGCTGTGCCCTCAAGCCATTCATATCCATGAGTTTTTATAACAATCACGTAAGTTCTATCAGACTCTTTAGCACGTTTATATGCTGCTTCTAATTCAGATGTTGAATTAACTGTTTCTGCATTTGCTCCCATGCTGCGAGCATGATTTTCAAAATCTACAAACTGTAAATTTTTTGCCCTAGCTGATCTTAGATTACAAATATATTCCTTACCACCTTTGGCTAATTGGAGTCGGTTGATAACCATGTGTCCTCCGTTATCACAAACTATAATTATGAGCTTTTGGTCATAAATAACTGAACTGTAGATATCACTATTGCTAAGTAAATATGAACCGTCTCCTAAAAAGACAACTACATCTTGATCAGGTTTTGCCATTTTAATACCCAGAGCACCAGATATTTCATAACCCATACAACTAAAGCCCCACTCTGTTTCAAAAGTGTTGATTTGCTTCGGTTTCCATACTTGGACAACCTCGCCAACAAGGCCTCCTGCTGCAGTAACTACAATATCGCTCGGGTCTGCGTTTCTGTATACTGCACCTACAGCGTGAGCATATGATGGTTCTACTTGGTTTGTAGGACCACTTTGCTTTTCAACATATGCTTCCCATTCTGCTCGCTCTTTAATTGCTTTTTGATACCAATTATCAGGTGCCTTCCAATCACCAAGAGCTTCTGATAATTGCTGAAGTCCTATTTTTGCATCACTCACAACAGGTGTAGCTAGGTGTTTAACAGTATCAAAACGAGCCGCATTCAAAGAGACTAATTGAAAATTATCACTTTCAAAATTAGCCCAAGAACCTGTAGTAAAATCAGCAAGTTTAGTACCTATAGCTAAAGCAAGGTCAGTTTCTTTAGAAAGGTTATTAGCAGACTTTTCACCTAAACCTCCTATCCCTCCAATATAGTAAGGATCCTCTTTAGCCATACAGCCAATACCCATCGCAGTAGCTGTAACGGGGATATTATGTTTTTTGGCAAAATGCGATAAATCTTCTTCAGCCTCAGAATATAAAACCCCTCCTCCAGATATAATGATTGGTTGTTTTGAATTTTTCAATTTTTCAGCAGCAACTTTAACTTGATTAGGATCAGGATGAATTCTTCTAATCTCATGAACACGCTCTTCAAAAAAAACTTCAGGGTAATCAAAAGACTCACCTTGCACATCTTGAGAGATAGCAATAGTAGCTGGACCACAGTCTGCGGGATCTAACATAATTTGAATAGCTTGAGGTAGAGAGTTTAGAATCTGCTCCGGTCTTGTAATTCGATCAAAAAATCGAGAAACTGGTTTGAATGCATCATTTTGATTTTCAACAGGAGAATTAAAATTTTCTACTTGTTGTAATACAGGGTCTGGAAATCGTGAAGCGAATACATCGCCAGGTAATAAAAGTAAAGGCAAACGATTACTTAAAGCAACACCAGCAGCCGTTACCATATTCATAGCGCCTGGACCAGAGGAAGAAGTTGCGATGAAAATTTGTTTTCGACGCATCGCTCTGGCATATCCAATGCCAGATAACGCCATACTTTGTTCATGGTGGCCTCGATAACCAGGAAGATCAGATTGAAATTCCTCCATCGCCTGTCCTAGGCAAGCGACATTTCCATGTCCATAAATTGCAAAGGCTCCAGGGAATAATGGAACTTTCTTACCATCAATGATAGTTTTTTGGGCGATAAGAAATTTAAAAAGTGCATGCGCACATGATAATCTGACAGTTTTCATTATTACTCCTCTAGAACAGATATGTATTTTACATAATCTCATCAGAATTTGAATAAAAAATCCTTTGATTATAGTGTCTTTTTTCCATACTTTGATAATTCAATGAAAATAGGCTTAGTTGGTTCAATTCATGAATTGGGATGGGAAGTGCTTCAATCTCAAGGGCATTCCATTATTGAAGTTACAGATTTTACTACGAGTAACTTAAAAAAAGAATTAGCTGATGTATCAGGGATAGTGCTTCGTACAGCACAAATGCCCAATGAAGTCATCGATGCTTGCCCTAATCTTCAAATTATTGCTCGTCATGGCGTAGGCTATGACAATGTTGATTTAAATTATTTAAATAAAAAAAAAATTGCACTTGGTGTAACAGGCACTGCTAACGCAGTCAGTGTAGCAGAACATGTTATGACCTTTTTTTTACAACTAACAAAAAATATCAATCTTTCTGATGAGCTTACTCGAAAAGGTAAGTTTCACGAAAAAGGAAATCTTCCTTCTTTTTTTGAACTATATCAAAAAAATGTTCTCTTATTAGGGTTTGGTAGAATTGGCCAGGCAGTTGCTAAGCGTTGTTTAGGTTTTGAAATGAATGTTTATGTCTATGATCCTTATGTATCTATGGATATAATTGAAAAAAATGGTTGTCATTCTATTTCAATTAAAGATGGTTTAAAACTTGCAGATTTTATAAGTGTTCACCTACCATTAAATGATGAAACAAAAGATTTTATCAATGTAGAAAGTTTTCAAAATATGAAAGATAGTTGTGTAATTGTTAATACTGCTAGAGGTGGAATAATTAATGAGCAAAATCTTTATAATGCACTCAAAGACAAAAAGATACGGGCAGCTGGTCTAGATGTATATAATCAAGAACCCCCTCCGTCTGATCACCCTTTATTTGATTTATCTAATGTCTTGCTAACACCACACAATGCTGCACTAACTCTCGAATGTCGAATGAGAATGGCGGTAGAAGCCAGTGAAACAATCTCTTTTTACTTGAAAAATAGAGAAAATTTAAACCTTCAAAATATTATTAATAGAAAAGAATTAGGAATTTAATTCTTTAGATATTGTTGTAACTAAATAGGCTTGCGGGCATTCTTCTAAAATTGACTTTGAAACTGATGTTAATTCATTATTGGTAGTCAATAGAACTACACAGCCTCCAAAACCAGCTCCAGTAAGTCTTGCCCCAAGTGCGCCATTTTTATTAGCTGAGTCAACCACTTGATTTAATTCTTCACTAGAGATCTCATAGTCGTCTCTCATTGATTGGTGGCTGGAATTCATTAACTCACCAAAAGAGATAGGATCGTCTTTTTCTAGACATAAAACTGCTTTTAGCACACGATCATTTTCAGAGACTATATGTTTTGCTCTTTTTTTTATAATTGGATCTTCAATTTTAATTAATTGATCAATAGTAGCGTGACGAAGAGAAGGTATTTCCAAAATCTCTGATGCCTTTAAAGTTTCGTTTTTTCGTTCATTATATTTACCGTGAGAAAGTTTTCTTGTGCTGCCTGAGTGAATAATGACAAAACTATGATCAGAAAAAACAGGCATGGATTCAGTTTGAAGATTTTCACAATCTAAAAAAACAGCTTGTCCGAATGTCCCACAAGCAGATGCCATCTGATCCATAATTCCACATTGAGTACCTACAAATTGATGCTCAATTTTCTGACCTATTTTTGCCATTTCTTGAGAATGAATTGAGATGTCTTTTAATTTAGTAATTGCTCTTAACAAGGCAATTTCCAAAGCAGCGGAAGAAGAAAGCCCAGATCCAGAGGGAATAGTTGAGCTTACGGCAACTTCTATTCCTTTTATAGACGGTGATATTTTTTGACAAAAATAAATAGCCCCTCTTACAAAATCTAACCAACTTCCATCATTTGAAGAAGAAGTTAAAGACCGTAATTCACCAAATTCGCTTGAAATACCAATGATTTTATCATCGTCTCTGAGGTTGATGCTAACTTCAATTGATTGGGGAATAAGAGAAGGTAGAACAAAGCCATTATTGTAATCTGTATGTTCCCCAATTAAGTTAACTCGACCATGGGCAGAAGTAGTCATGGAGGGTTCTTTTTGAAAAAAAGAATAGAATATCTCAGCACTACTCATCGGGCTGCTCTTCACCTCGAAGAATTCTAGCTGAGCGTTCAGGAGGAAGGTCAACTAAATAAAAACCAGTAATTTGTTCCACGCCAGCCAAATATTTAAGTTTTGTTTTAGAGCGTTTAATTGGTTGAAAACACCAATACAGATGATGGCTATCCTCATATCCCTTAGGTGCTAATTGCCAACCAAGAGTGTAAGGCATTGGTTGATCGAAAACTTTATCTAACATTTTTGATGACTCTAATAAAAGATTAGATAAATTTTTTGTCTCTTCGTCATTTAAATCATAAACTTGAGAAGTGCGGCGATAGGGAGCTACCCAAATTTCAAAAGGATACCTAGCCCAACGAGGAACAAAACAAACACCCGATTCATTTTCATGTAAAATTAATTCTTTTGGAATTTGAGTAATGATTTCTAATAAAGGATTTTGTATTTGATTTTCTGATTGTCTTTTAATTGTTTCAGGAATATGTCCAAAACTATAAATTTGACCGTGAGGGTGTTCCAGAGTGACACCTATTTCTTTTCCTTTGTTTTCAAATGGAAGCACATACTCTATATTTGATTTATTTAATAGGTCTTTGCTTCTATGGGCCACTGCTTTTAAAATTAACTCTATACGTTGCTGTGATAGTTCAGAGAATTGCTCTTTGTGGTTTGAGCTATAGGAGATGACATCGCATGTGCCAGTAGCAGATTGTGTAGGTATTTCTAATTCTGGAATTTGAGTTTCTTCCAAGCGAAGAGAGCTGAAACGATTTGTAAAGATAGCAACCTCATATTGATCTACAGGAATATCACTAGACTTTTCCTCAGTATGCATTGGGCATAATGGACACTCCAATTCATTTGGAAGAAAAGTTCTATTTTGCCTTGATGTAGAATATGCCACCCATTCTGATCGAATGGGATGAAATCGCAGGTGGGTTTGATTACCTTCAACAGGTGATAATCCTGAAAAAGTTTTATATTTCTTGTTATTTTGACTATAAAGGTAAAGTTTTTTTCCATCTCCTCGATCAATGGTCTCTATAAAAAAGTTGTTCATTTATGATAGTGTGGGGAGCAGTGAGCCATGAGCTTCAATCAGTTCATCAACCATTTTCCAAATTTGATCAAGACTTAACTCTCCTGCGGTATGGGGGTCAAGCATGGCAGCATGATAAACGGTTTCTTTTTTTTGAGTTTTCAAAGCCTCAACTGTTAATTGTTGAACATTAATATTTGTCTGAATAAGGTTTGCTAAATGCATTGGCAATGGCGCTACTGATTGAGGAACTAATTCATTTTTTTTCACGAGACAAGGAACCTCCACACAACTATTGGAAGGAAGGTTAGGAATTAAATTTGAATTCAATACATTCCCATATATAAAATCTTCTTTGCCCGTCATCATACTTAGAATAACCCTAGAAGCATATTCTACAGACTTCTTACAATCTAGCTCCTTATTGCTAAGTAATTGTTGTTCTTGATCATTCCATTCTTGAATTTGTTTTTCACAACGACGGATATATTCATTTATGGGAATATCAAAATCTTTTAACAATCCCTGTTGATGATTTTTAATAAACCAAGGCGTATACTCAGCAAAATGCTCTGAAGACTCAGTTACGAAGTAACCAAGTCTATTTAAAATTTCATAGCGAACATGATTAGTACAACCATCCCAGTTAAGTCCAAAAGAACCTTCTTTCCCTACTTGATATATTTGAGGGTATAAATCTTTAGTCGTTCCATCTGATAGTTTTTTTTCAAACTTTGTATAAAAAGCCATGTGATTGATACCAGAACACTCATATTGGATTTGATTGATATCTTCGCCTATGTCTCTTGCTAGATCTGCCGCTGTTCCTTGTACTGAGTGACATAATCCTACATATTTTAGTTCAGGCACAAAATGAGAGAGTCCTAAACAGTTTATCGCCATTGGATTTACATACTGAAGCATTAATGCTTGAGGACACAGTTCCATCATGTCTTTAGCGATATCAACAAGAACCGGAACTGTTCTAAGACCTCGCATAATTCCTCCAATGCCGAGAGTATCCGCAATTGTTTGCTGAAGTCCGTATTTAGCAGGTATCTCAAAATCTATAATAGTCGAGGGCTTATAGCCTCCTACTTGGATCATAACTATAACAAAATCAGCATTTTTTAGTGCCTCTTTACGGTCTGCTTTAGTTTCAATTATAGCTGAGGTTCCAATTGTTGATGATACCTTTTCAGCAACCAACTGAGAGGTTTGAAGCCGTATATCATCAATATCGTGAAGAACAATATGCGATGATTGAAGTTCTGGCTCTAATAAAACATCAGTCAAAATATTTTTCATAAAAACCGTGCTACCTGCCCCGATAAATACAATTTTTGTCATTGCTAACCCTTGCTAGCGCCTAAAGTTAAACCTGCAATAAAATGTTTTTGCATTAAGAAAAACATTATTACAGGAGGTATTGCGGCCATGATTGATCCAGCTGAAAGAAGGTGATAAGCAGATATCCACTGACCATTTAAAGATTTTAAACCTGCTGTGATTGGCATAGCATGGTGTCCTTGAATTAAGACAGTCGCCCAAAAAAAATCATTCCATATAAAAGTAAATATTAGTACTGAAAGTGCAGCTATCGCTGGTCTAGTTAATGGGAGAACTATTTTAAAAAAAATATTAAATTCAGAAGTTCCGTCTATTCTAGCAGCCTCAAATAATTCATTGGGAAGAGCTTTTATAAAATTTCTCATAAACAAAGTGCAAAATCCTGTTTGAAAGGCCACATGAAATAAAACTAAACCTGTAACCGTATCATATAGACCCATTTGGTAAGTTAAGTCTCTAACGGGTATCATTAAAATTTGGAATGGAACAAAGTTTCCTGCAATAAATGTAAAGAAAATAAATAAATTAGCTTTGAATTTGTATGAAGCTAAGGCAAATCCTGTCATACAACTTAAAGCAACTGCGCCTATCATAGTAGGAATCGTAATCTTAAAGCTATTAATAATATATGACAGCATAGGCGTATTTTGAAAAACATCTTTGAGATTGCTAAATAGTAAAAATTCACTCGGCATGCCCCATAGATTTCCTTGTGTAATATCCCCCAAGCCTCTAATAGAAGTAAGCATAATTCCAATGAGGGGAATTAACCATATAGCTAGAGATATAGGTATGAGTATCCTATAGGAAATTTGGTTGATAAATGGTCTTTTTTGAATGGGAATTGGGAACATTACAGTCCTTTTTTCTCACTTTGATACATTCGATAAATAAAAAATAAAATGTAAAACATCATTATGGTAAATAACACTGCAGCAATAGCTGAGCCATATCCCATCCTATAACCATATTCACTTAAAGCGGTTTCAAACATATAATAGGCCAATACATTGGTGGAACCCCAAGGCCCACCTTGAGTCATAATTGCAACCATATCAAAACTTCTAAGAGAGCCGATGACAGTCACTACAATAGCCAAAAAAGTTGCTGGTCTCAATTGAGGTAAAATAATATTTTTAAATAGAGAGAAGCCTTTAGCTCCATCCATCCTCCCAGCTTCAATTTGATCAGTATTAAGATTATTTAGACCGGTTAAATATAATATCATGCAATAAGCAATTTGAGGGTAGATTCCAGCAAAAATTATTCCATATGTTGCAAAGTTTTCATCTGCTAAAATTGCATAATTGCTCAAACCTATAAAGTCTAGAAATGGTCCTATTACCCCTCGAGGATTATAAAACCATGCAAAAATTATTCCAATTACAACCTGAGAGATAACAAAGGGAAAAAAGAAAAGTGATTTGATTAATCTAATTCCAAAAATAGTTTGATTTAAAAAAATTGCTAAACCTAAACCAATAGGAACAGCTAACATAAAAAAGATTAGCCACTTTAAATTATTCATAAGAGAAATGTAAAAATATTCATCGTCTAACAATTCAATATAATTTGAAATTCCAACATAAATTGCTGGAGACAATCCATCCCATTGAAGTAGAGAAATATATAAAGAATTAAAAATAGGCCAAATTACATAAACGAGAAATAACAAAAGTCCTGGAGATAAGAAAATCCATGGAGTTAATCGTTGTTGATTAAGTTTCCACCAAGAGGATTTTCTATATGAAATTGTATCTGAGTTAAGCACCTGGGAATATGGGGTGGTACTTGACCACCCCTATAAACATTAATTATTTATATACTCTTTGACGTACTTTTTCTAAACGCTCAAGAATTTTATCTCTTCGATCTGGGTTAACCATATATTCTTGAAAACCCTTCATTCCCTCTGAAGCCATTTCAGCTGGAGCGTCTCTATCGTAGAATTGAGCCATAGCATAAGCATTATTGAGCATGTCTAAGCCAGCCTCAAGAAATGGATCTCTATTAACCTTAGAACCGCTATTTACTGGTAGCTGTCCTAGGGTCTTATTCATTTCTTCTTGAACATCAGCTCGACTTAAAAAGATAAGGAATCTTTTAGCATCAATTTTATTTTTTGCTCCTGAAGCAATGTGCATTGTATCAGTAGGTGCTTCTTCTGCCATTGGTATTCCTGGAGTAATCTCTGGGAATTGGAAAAAGCCAAGATTTGAGTCTCTTAAGCCACCCTCTTTAAACAAAGCAACAGAAAAATTACCCATCACATACATTGCTGCTTCACCATTAACCATAGGAGGGATAGCCTCCTGCCAAGCTAAAGATGCGTGGTTTTCTAAAAAGTAACCTGGTTTTACTAATTCATCCCATTTATCAAAAACAGCATGAACTCTAGGGTCAGTATAAGGGATCTCTCCTTTAGTTAAAGCCATATGAAATTCGTAACCGTTTGTTCTTAAATTTAAATAATCAAAAACACCAGCTGTAGTCCAAAGATATTTAGATCCAATTGTTATTGGTGTAATACCAGCAGCTTTTAAAGTTGCACATGCAGCGACAAATTCATCCCAAGTGGTTGGAACTGAAATACCGTTAGCAGTGAAGATATCTTTTCTATAGTAAACACCCCACTGATAATATGTATAAGGAATTCCCCATTGCTTACCACCAATAGTCATTGGTTTTTTAGCATGAGACATGCCATCTGTTAGGTTTCCATCAACCCAACCTGTATCAGACCAGATATCGGAAACGTCTTCAACGAGTCCCGCTCTAACAAATGGTAGCATTCTGTTACCCGCATACCAGTTAAAGACATCGGGTGGATTAGTAGTTAAAAAGTTTCTGATTGCTTGTTTGTAGCCTTCGTGATCAAAGTTGTTAACTTCAATAGTCACGTCAGGATTCTCTTCTTGAAACTTTGTAAAAGCCCATTCAAATGCAGCCTTAGGTGCTAGATCGGTTAAGTCGGTATTAATAACCAGAGTGCCTGCAAAAGCAGAAGAATAACCCAAGCTAATAATTGCAATAAAAGTAGCAAAGATTTTTCTCATTTTTAGTCCTCCTAAAATTACCTAATTGAGAAATTAGGTAACATTTTTGTTATATAACATAATTAATATACTAGGAATTAGGCTTTATTTAAATCAAAAATGACTATTTTCAATGGTTTTTGTACTATTGTTGGTAGGAAAACAAGTTTTCAACTAAAAGTTAGATAGTTTTTTTTCCCACTCCCACGCTGTGTTTATAATTGTATTAAGATCTGAATATTTAGCTCTCCAATTTAATTTTTCAGTGATTTTGCTGTTATCAGCTATCAACACTGCGGGATCGCCCTTTCTTTTCTCAGAGATCTTATAGGGTATTTTAGTTTGAGTTATCTCCTCTACCATATCTATAATTTCTCGAACACTATAGCCTTGTTCATTACCTATATTATAGATATCAGAGCTTTGAGTTTGGATAAGTTTTTCTAAAGATAATAAATGAGCTTCGGCTATATCCATGACATGGATATAATCTCTAACACAAGTGCCATCTTTTGTTTTATAGTCATCCCCATAAATTTTGAAATTATTTCTTCTTCCAGATGCTGTTTGTAGAATTAATGGAATCAGGTGTGTCTCAGGATTATGTCTTTCACCAATAGTGCCGTCTATATGGGCTCCACAAGCGTTAAAGTATCTTAAGGAAATATATTTTAGTCCATAAGACTTATCATAATCACTTAATATGTTTTCTACTACAGATTTAGTTTTGCCATAAGGATTAATAGGAGATAAGTTTTGTGCTTCTTTAATAGGTATTGACTCTGGTTCACCATAAACAGCAGCAGTTGATGAAAAAATAAAATTTAAAATTTTTAAATCTATCATGCACTCTAATAAATTTAGTGTATTGATAACATTATTTTCATAGTATTTCATTGGATGATCATAGGACTCTCCAACATTTATGGAGGAAGCAAAATGCATAACCATCTCATATTTATTTTCTTTTAAAATTTTGTGAACTTGTTCCTTATTAGATAAATCACATATATGAAGCTTATAATTTTGAGAATTTTCTTTAAATCCAGTAGATAGATTATCAAGGACATCTATTTGGTGATCTGTGTTCTGAAATCTTTTAATCATATGGGATCCTATATAACCAGCTCCACCTACGACTAAGATTTTCATAAACAACTTAACTTATAATGCCTGAATAAAAATTTTAATAGAGATAAATTCATTTTTATATGGTTATACAAAACTGTTAATATAGTCAGGAAATAAATGGACTTTAATCATAAAAACACCGAAGAATTTGAATTATTTTTGAAATATTCTGAAGAAATAGGCCAAGACGATTCAATGGTGCAAGCAGCAGGCGGAAATACTTCGATTAAGATAGGTAATAATATGTGGGTTAAAGCCTCAGGTAAATGGCTCATTAATTCGAAATGTGAGGAGATTATGGTTCCTGTTAGTATTGATAGAATTAAAGAATGTCTGCAAAAAGATAATTGTAATGATAGAGATATCATTAATTGCGTTAATTTAGATTTACTCTCAAATGACCTTCGCCCATCAGTAGAGGCGCCGATGCATGCTATTCTTGATTTTAAATATGTTTTTCATACACATGATATCAACGTAAATATTTTAGCTGTTCAGAAAAATTCAAAATCAAAATTTGAAATTATTCTCAATGGTTTAAATTGGAAGTTTATTCCTTATATCAAACCTGGAATTGATCTATGTCATCAATTGATAAAATTGAAGTCAAAAGAAGACAACATATTTATTCTTGAAAACCATGGTCTTATTATTTGTGGACAAGATTTGAATCAAGTAAGAAAATTGAATGATGAAGTTCGTAAACGTTTAAACCAACTAGAAGCTCGAACATTTTTTTCAAATGATAAAAAACCTCATGAAAAAATTGACTTAGAAGGTACAGGATATAAATTTTGTAAAGAAAGATTTATAAACTCTCTCGCATTTAATCAACAATTAATTCAAAGACTATCACAAGGGGCTCTGCTACCAGACTTCTTAGTTTTTCTTGGACCAAATCTAAAGGTTATTTCTCCAACTGATAAGAATTTGTTATCAACATTAAATAAGTTATCTAAAGGTCCTTTGCCATTTAATTCGTGTATTATTCTTGTTAATAAAGGAGTCATTATTCGCAATGATGCACTAAAAGGCACGCTAGAAATTATACGTTACGCTTGTAATCTTATATCCTTAATTCCCGATCATGCTGACCTAAAATATTTAAATGAAAGTGAAGCATCTGCACTTTTAGATTGGGAGTCGGAACATTATCGACAGAGTCAAAATAAATCAAAATTATGAAAAAAAATAATTATTCAAACAATATTGCTATACTAGATATTGGTAAAACTCACGCTAAGGTAATCCTTTTTGATGCAAACAAAATGGAAGAGGTAGTTATGTATCAAACAAAAAATAATATATTAAACGACGATATTTATCCTCATTACGATGTAGAGAACCTTAAAAAATTTTTTATTACATCATTGCAACAAATAGCAAAAAGCTTTGATGTAACTTCTATTTTTACATCAACGCATGGGGCTTGTATCGCATTAATGTCAAAAGGAACATTAGCACTTCCCGTACTTGACTATGAGTTTGATGGTCCAGATCAATATAATAATGAATACAATGAAATTCGCCCAAAATTTGAACAAACCGGATCTCCCAGAATGGACTTGGGTCTTAATTTAGGAGCTCAGCTATTTTGGCAAAAAAATAATTTTCCTGATCAATTTTCTAAAGTGGATGAAATTTTATTCTGGCCACAGTATTGGAGCTTTTGGTTATCTGGTATTGCATCAAGTGAAATTAGCTATGCTAGCTCTCATTCTGATTTATGGGATATTAGAAAAAAAAAATTTATTGATTTAAATATTTTTGGTCTTTCGTCTAAAGTTAAATACCCACCCTTACTTTCTGCATCAGCGATACTTGGCCCTCTTCGAAAAGACTTAGTTAAAAAGACTGGATTGCCTGAAAATATTCCAGTTTATTGTGGCGCTCATGACTCAAGTGTATCTTTGATATCTGCCTCTTTTAATCAAGATTTACCTTGTACAATATTATCGACAGGAACTTGGATAACTATTTTTGCACTAGGCTCAGATAAATTTGAAATACCAGAACAGCCAGGGCTAATGATTAGTTGTGATTGTTTTGGGCATTTAGTTCCAAACTTTCGTTTTCCTGCAGGCAAAATATATGAAAATTTACTTAATAATTCGAATGAACTATCAGAAAATAAATTAAATCTGACTAGCTCAGATATTAACCTTATAAATTTTGAAAATGCAGATAAAGCAAAGCTTATTGATAAAAAATTAAAAAAAGTAATTGATATCAAAAATATAAATAAGCAATCATTGGAAGTGATTATCTCTGAAGTTATTGCTAACAAAACTCTAAGTGGTATTAAAACAATAGAAGCTAAAGGCTCCATTATTTGTTCTGGCTCATTCGCAAATAATCAAAATTTCTTGAAGTCAATTAAGAATAATTGGGATAATTCTGTTTTGCTAGAGGATAATCATCTTGGAATTTGTAAAGGCGTTGCAAATCTTATTACTAAGTAATTGAGAGTTTTACTATTTAATATTTTGAACACAATTTTCTAATATAGGAGGAAGGAAGTCAAAATTATTTGACCAAGCGTAATGAATTTCAGTAACCATAAAATCAATATCTTCTTGAGGGAAATGCCCTTCTTTATATTTACTTAAAAGCTCTTGTTGTCTAACGTCCATTTCTTTAGAAGTTTTTTCATCTTTCATATCTAAAAAAAAATTTTTAGCTAATTCATATGTAGCTATACAAATTATCTCATCTTCATCATAGGCATATAAACTAGTACTAAAAAAAAATAAAATTGTTATTAAATATTTAATCATCAATACATAATAACTAAAATTAAGGTTTTAATATATATAAATGGGAGTCTAGTTCATCCGCGATAAGGATAATCTCTCCTTTTTTATTTATCTCAATATCTCTAACTCTTCCAATCTCATCTTTGAAAATGATCTCCTCACTAATAAATTTTTGATCATCACGATGAAGAACAGATAAGTATTGAAATTTTAGAGATCCAACGAGCAAGGATCCTTGCCAATCAGGAAAAGCATCACCTTTGTAAAATTTTATACCTCCAACTCCTATGGAGGGCACCCAAATAAAATCAGGTTTTAAAAACCCTGGTTCCCATGCGTTACCATCACCCACTTTAGATCCAGAATAATTTGTACCTCCCCATGCTATTTGTTTCCAACCATAATTCGAACCTGCAATTACGGGCCCTATGAAGTCTCCCCCTTTGGGGCCGTGATTGGAGATAAATACTTTTTGTGATAATGGGTCTAAGCTCATTCCTTGAGGGTTTCGAACACCTATTTGATAGAGTTCTGGTTTCCAACCTTCTTTTTCTTGATAAGGATTATCATTTGGAATATCACCGTTTTTATGAAGTCTGATAATTGAACCAATAGAATTTGTAGCATCTTGAGCTATCATTCCCGCTCCCCTCTCCCCTATGCTGACGTACAAATAATCATCCAGAATTTCTATTCGTGATCCAAAGTGATAAGGACTGCTGATATAAGGAAGAGCTTCATAGATAAGCTTTGTGTTCACTAATTTATTTCCACTCAGGGTGGATTGAAAAATAGCAGTGGTGTATTTATCATCTTTTTTGATAGAGCCAGTAACCCATACGGTATTGCCTTCATTGATGATATCTAATAAACCTCCCTGGCCATATTGCACAACTGGGATGTTATGGCTTATTTCAATTTGAGTATGATCAACTGTATCAACTAAAAATATTTCGCCAGATTTTTGTGTAATTAACATTTGTGTATCATCTAGCCATGACATTCCCCAAGCAGCATTTAAGGATATGGGTGTTTCTTCTAAAGTTAGAGCTGAGGTATTAGAATATAAAAATAGGATTAAAGGTAATGGTAGAATAAAAAATTTAAATAAGCTTATTATTTTCATAAATACATCAGCGCTCTAAAGGAAATTTCAAAATCACTTTTTCAGAGGGAACATCTTGCTCTCTTTTTACTTTTGCTTTGATTTTCATATCATCACAAGAGGCGGTAATAAGTTTATAATTTCCAAAATCTTCAACCTCATTTACATCTGCTTGAATAATATTATCACCAAAAGAATTTTCAACAGTATAAGTAGTTTGATCTGATTTAAAATTAGAATCGAATTAATCACATATGATAGATTTCTATGTCTAAACCCAATGTTGCCCAAAAAGGCTCTTATGTAGTAGAAGTTGAAGAGGGTAAAAAATATTTTTGGTGTGCCTGCGGATTGAGTAAAAAGCAACCTTTTTGTGATGGTTCGCACAAAACAACTGGATTTTCAACCATTCCCTACACTGCTACTAAAACTGGGAAAGTCTATTTTTGTGGTTGTAAGCACAGCTCAAAAAAACCTCTTTGTGATGGCACTCACAACAAGTTAGAAGATTAAATTATTTTACCCCTAATTTTTCCTGTATATCTTTTGATGAAGTAGTATAGCGAAAAACATATTTTTTATCATTGTGGCAATAGTCGAACATTTTTTTTGCCGCTAAAGCAGCCTCATGGAAGCCACTTAAAATCAATTTTAACTTACCTGGATAAGTACAAATATCACCGACTGCAAATATTCGCGGAGTGGATGTTTCAAAATTTTCAGTATTCACAGAAATTAAATTATTTTCTAAATTCAAGCCCCACTCGGCAATTGGACCTAATTCGATCTTTAACCCAAAGAAAGGAAAAATAGCATCTACACTATCTATAACTGTTTCATCGTCTAACATAATATCAACTTGACCTTTCCCATTATCAGTCATCTTTTTAATTGTGCTCATATTGAACTTTATTTCTTTTTTATCGACTAAATCCATAACTTTATTAACTGAATCTTGGACTGCTTTAAATTCTTTACGCCTGTGTATCAAAGTAATATCTGAAGCAATTTTATGAAAGCCCATTACATAGTCTAAGGCAGAGTCACCTCCACCAGCAATTAAAATTTTCTTACCTTCAAAGTCAGATCTTTTCTTTACTGAATAAAAAATATTTTTATTTTCGAACTCCTCCAATCCAGGAGTGGGAATTTTTCGGGGAACAAAACAACCTGATCCAGCAGCAATAACTAAAGACTTACATTTAATGACTGTGTCTAAATTGGTTGTTACTTCAATATGGTTTTTTTGAATATCAATTTTAGATGTTAATTGGTTTAAATGATACGTTGGCTCAAAGGGTTCAGCTTGAGTAATTAAATCATTTGTCAGCTCTTGGCCTGTAATAGCAGGACGGGAAGGGATGTCATAAAGGTTTTTATCAGGATATAACTCTGCACATTGACCACCTATCTTATCAAGATTATCTATAAGATGTGCTTGCATATCAAGCAGACCTAACTCAAAGACTTGAAAAAGGCCGCAGGGACCTGCTCCAATAATGACAACATCTGTCTCATGATGGGAACCAGGTTTTGTTATATTACTCATGTCTTATTATATAAGTATTAATTCCAATTATGGAACTAGGACTAATTTTCCAACGAATTTCTTCTCCATAAACACATTTTGCGCTTTCTTGATATCTTGTAAAGGAAAAGACTGCGAAACTAGCGGTTTAATTTGTCCTTCTTCTATATAACGAATTACGTTTTCGAATACATAAGGATCATTTACCGTAGAGCCGAATAAAATGAGATCTTTGAGATAAAGTGCTCTCAAATCAAGATCAACAGTGGGTCCGGCTATAGCTCCAGAGACTACATACTTTCCACCTGGTTTTAAGACCTCCAATAATTGGGACCAAGATTTACCTCCAACTAAATCAAGCACAGCATCAATAGAATTGGCTCCCAAGACCTGTATCAAATCATCATGCCTATTTACTGTTTGATCAGCACCAAGATCTTTGAGATCAGAGGCTTTATTGGGTGAACACTGGGCAATGATTGTTGCTCCTCTAAGTTTTGCTAATTGAATAGCAGCTGAACCTACACCCCCAGAAGCGCCAGTGATAAGAATTTTCTCTTTTCGAATATCAGCACGACATAACATTCCCTCAGCAGTAGAGTAAGAAATGGGGATAGAGGCGAGTTCAATGTCTGACCAATCACAATTAACTGGGAATGACTCGTTAGACTTAGCAACACAAAATTGTGCAAATCCTCCATTAAATTCTGAACCTATTGTTTGCATTGCCATGGGATTTTTAGATGCAGGTGAGTTTTGCATCGATCTTACTAAAACTCTCTCCCCAATACGACTAGGGTCAACCCCCTCACCCACTTTGATAATATATCCACAAACATCTCCTCCCTGAATTCTTGGAAAGTGCAACGGAACTCCATTCCAAGAACCATTCTCACTTTCAATTTCATCAGCATTTGTTTCACTAGTAATGTTTTTAGAGTACCAACCAAGTCGGGTATTAATATCTGTATTATTGATACCTGCTCCTTTTACCTCAATAAGAACCTCTCCAAATTTTGGAGTAGGAACTGGTATGTCTTCTTTATAAACAAGTTTATTAATGCCACCATGCCCTGTTAAATAAACTCCTCTCATGAATTGGGGTATTTTATTCATTTAATTGATTAAATAGTATTTTTGAGAAAACTCTAATTAAAGCGTATTTAAAATTTGACGAGCATACCAATCATGAAATACATGCGTTGGTTCATCCATGATGGGAGAAAATCGACCACCATCAAATCCTTTGGCGTAGCGGCCTTTTTGCATTCCTTCCACAACAAAAATATCCTCTTCAAATACAGTCTTCCATAATTTGGCATTTTCTTGGCGAGTTTGTTGGTATTCATCTGATAACATTGAGGGATCAGAATAGTAAATTTCAATGTGTTCTTTTATTTGATTAGGCCCTAATGGCTCAATGATAAGGTTGAAGACATGGTCTTTTTGAACGCCCAATATAAGGTTGGGAAATAATACAACATATTCACCTTTTGTATCCCACTCTGGGCCAAGGTTTTGAAATTCATTAAATAGTTTTCCAGTTGAATATCGGGGAATATATTTGTTACTTATCTGTCCTGCGTAGTGGCCATACTCTACAATATTTTCATGGTCCTCTAATTTAGAGTAACTATTAAGACCAGGATGAATCCAAGGCAAATGATAAGACTCTAAATAGTTTTCTACGGCTAATTTCCAATTAGTATTAACATCAAGATGAAAAGATGAGTCGCTCATGTCTGAGTGCATTGGTTGATCAAAAACAGCCCATCGATCTAAAAGAGGTTTATGAACTTCTTCAAATGGCGGGGCCATTCCATCAGGATTAACAAAAATTACATCTCTCCAAATATGAGATCTGATTTCAATTAAAGAAAGTTCATTTTTGTCTATTCCCGAATGATAATTATACCCAGGACCTCCAATATGTGGAGTTGCAACCACTTCACCTGTTTGTTTGTAGCACCAAGAATGGTAAGGGCATCGGATTGCACCTTTTAAGATCGTGGGTTCTGCGATTAAAATCATTCCCCTATGTCGACAAACATTTTGAAAGACCCTAATTTTTTCATCTTGTTTGCTTTTAATAATTAACAAAGGATTGTTAAAATAATTTACAGGAAGAGCTGAGCCTGGTTGTGGAAGATCTTTGACAAAACCAACAGCAAACCAACCTTTGTTAAATAGGTGTTCGCCTTCCATCGCAAAGCACTCTGGTCGAATATAATATTCATTTGGAACGCCGTGGGCTTGATGAATAGGATTTGTGCAACCCTCTAATTGATGACGTTTTGGAATAAACAGAACTTCGTGAGATGAACGCTGTAGATCTACTTTTTCCATTTCAGACTCCAGTACTTATTGATTAGTCTCATCTAAAATGAAAATTTTTTTTGAGTCAATAAAAATAAACAAATTATATCTTTAATTTAATAGTTAATTAATTAATAATTAATATTCTCGAAGCCCCATAGAAATAAATTTTTCTAATTTGAAATTTTATTGATTAATTGCTGAATTCCATTCAGATAAAAATTGTTTTCTTTTTAATCTATCTAGGAAAACTAATAATCCTGTATCAAGTCTAATTGGTTTGGAATTATAGTTTTTGATTGTGCTTTGATCATATATTGAAGGTAGCCCGCTTTTTTCTTCAAGTGATTTTTGAACTTCCTCACTTAATATATAATCAATAAATGTCTGAGAATTTTTCATATTCTGACTATTTTTGGGTATCAATAAAGTTCTTAATAAAAGATTGGTGTAATCTTCAGGATAGATTATCTCAATTAAATCCTTGTCTTTTTTTCTAGCATTCGCATATGCTCCAAGAACATTATAAGCCGCAGCGATTTCACCACTATCTAAAAGATCTAACATCTGACCAGTGCAACAAGTAAGTTGTGTATTCAAATTTCCCATAATTTCAGTCAATCTCCAAAAAATATCAGACTCACGTGCGTCTTGTGTTGCAAATAAGTACCCAGCTCCAGAAGAATTGATATCATAAGTTATAATTTTATTACTAAATAAGATTTCATGATCCTTAAGAAGGTTCAAAAATCCCCTTCTATCAATAGGTTTAGTTAAAGAATAATTATCAAAATAAGATTTTGAAATAACCATTACAACAGGCTCAATTGCAAAACCATAAATTTCATTTTGCCATGAAGCCCACTCAGGAATAAGCTCAGTATTGCTGCTTTTATAAGGATGTACCAATCCATCATTGGCTAATTTAATTTGCAAATCCATGGCAGAAGACATCACAATATCAAAATCAGTAGATCCGCTATTTATTTCTTCATATATTTCTTTTGTTGAGGCGACGGTATAGGTCACACTTAAATCTGAATTAAGCTCTGAAAAACCAATCATCACCTCATCAAAAAAATTAATATCAGTAGAGGATAAAATGTTTAAATTAGAATTTGCTTTTTGCTTCCCATAAATTTTTTTTTCTTCAATATTTAAACCATACGAAAAGCTAATCTTAAAAACTAAAATAAAGGTAAGTATAATATTGCGCAAAATTTATTTCCTTTCAATTTAGAAACTTTCAAATTACCTTTTAGTGAGTTGGTTGCCTCACTTACAATAGATAACCCCAAACCAGTTCCAATTACTTTTTCATTTTTATTTCCTCTAGTAAATCTTTTCATAATCTTTTTAAAATCAAAATTTAATTTATTTGAAGAAGTATTTATAATTTTAATTAAATAGTTATCATCATTTATTTCTAGAACTACATCAATTTCATTTTCTGTTGTGGAATACTTTATTGCATTATCTAATAAATTTCTAATAGCAATTTCAAATAAGGTATTGTCAATGTTTAAATTGATATCTTTATTTAAATTATCAATCAGATTAATCTTAATATCTCTTAAGTCGGCCGTTGGTTTGTAATTAATAGTTACTCTTTCAATAAACTTTTTCATTGAGGTATTTTTTAAATTAATTTTTTCTGATTTAAATTTTACTAATGCTTGTTCTAATAATTGAGAGGAGGATCTATTAGTCTGCTCAACAGATCTAATTATGTTTATTAAGTGGTCTCTATTTTTATCAGTTTTCGATTTTCTCAAGGCAAGCTCGCACTCTGCTTTAACTGTTGCAAGTGGAGTTCTGATATGGTGGGCAGCCTCTGCTAAGAATGTCTCTGACTCCAATAGATTTCCTTTAAATCTTTGAATTAATCCGTTTAATGAATTTACTAAGGGTTTTAGCTCAAGAGGAGTTTGGTATTTAACAACTCGGAGGTCTTTTGGGCCCCTTGAACCAACTTGTTTAGCTAGATTATTTAACGGTCTTATTGTTGAGTTGGTGGTAATGAGAACAAGGAATATAATTATGACTGAAAATAGAGAGAAAATAAGAATCATATTTTTTGTGACATCATTATTGATGATTTTTTGAAAATTTTGAGTTTGACCTAAGGATATCAATAATTCGAGCTCTTTGTTTTTTACAACAAATATTTTTCTGACATTGGCCAACCTAACATCTTCTCCACGATATTTTATAGTATCAAAATAAGGCTCACGAATTTCACCATAAGAATTTTGAGTAGGTAAATCCTCATAGCCAGTTAAAAATTCGTTATTTAAATCAAAACGATAATAGACTTTGTCATCTTTCATGGACCCTAAAATTGAAAAAGTATCATAAGGTAGATCAACATAAATCTCATCTTGTTCAACTCTAATTTTTTTTATGATTGAACCCAAGGAGGCGCTTAATAAACCATCTTGAGTTGAAATTACAGTGTTTCCTATAAATGATTTAATTGTAAAGAAGAAAGTTACAACAAGAATACTTGTGATAGTAAAAAGTTGAATTAATAATCTATTTTTGATTGAAAAATTATTTTTCATAATGAAGTAAGTCGATAGCCCATTCCTCGATTGGTTTCAATCTTAGCATTACTATCTTTTAATAACTTCCTAACTCTTCCAATATATACCTCAATAGTGTTATCCGATACTGATTCAGATATTGAAAATAATCGGTCAGCAATTTGATTTTTTGAAAAATAAATTTCAGGTGAATTAAAAAATATTTCCAGTAACCTCAACTCTTTATTTCTTAATTGTATTTTTTTTTCACCAGTATTTAGATAACCCAGAAGGGGGTATAATGACGTATTACAATAAGATAAACACAATTGATTTTTTCCTTTATGTCTTCTCAAAACGGCTCTACATCGAGCATCGAGTTCAGAAAAATCAAAAGGCTTAGTTATATAATCATCCGCACCAATATCTAATAAATCAATTTTATCTGAGACCTCAGATTTTGCTGTCATTATAATAACTGGAGTATTAATATTTTTCTTTCTAATTTTTTTGAGAAGATTTCTCCCATCGCCATCGGGAAGCATTATATCTAGCAAGATAATATCAAATTTAGACACCTTCAAATACGCCTCTGCATGAGATAAGGTTTCTGTATGCTCGGTGCTATGACCTTCTATTTTAAAAAAATTAAGCAAAGGCCTTGCAAAATCAATAGAATCTTCAACGATTAATACTTTCATGTGTCAGCTTTATGTCAGCTTAATTATATAAAATTTATTCAGTAATAAGGAGAGGAATAATAAAAATTTTTGGAATTTATTGTTCCTTTTATAGAAATAGGAGGAAAAATGAGAAAACTCATTAAACTTATATCTGCTATCTTTTTGTTCTCTGCTCTATCTGTATCAGCGCATGCGGTAGAAGAATTACACTTTGTAGTTCCTGGTGGAGCTGGTGGTGGATGGGATGGCTGTGCTAGAGGAACTGGAGAAGCTTTAGTTAAATCTGGTCTTTTAAAATCAGCTTCATTTGAAAACATGTCTGGTGGTGGAGGGGGTAAGGCCTTAGCTTGGATGATGAGTACTAATCCTGAAGATACCATTATGGTTCAATCAACACCGATTGTTTTAAGATCAATTTCAAAACACGAAGGTTATGTTTCTGATCAAGCTTCAAGTGGTGTTTTATCTTACAAAGATGTTACACCTATTGCTGGCATTATTGGTGACTTTGGTGCGATTGCAGTTGCTGCAGACTCACCTTATCAAACTTTTCAGGACGTAGTTGATGCTTACAATGCTGATTCAAAGTCAGTCAAGATGGCTGGTGGATCAACTAGAGGAAGCATGGACCATTTGATTGGTGCTTTAGCTTTCCAATCCGCTGGTGCCGATCCAAATGCAGTTGTTTATATTCCATATGATGGTGGCGGTGAGGCTTTAGCTGGACTATTATCTGGCGAAGCTCAAATTTTATCGACTGGTTTTAGTGAAGCTTTAGGTGCTGGCGATCAAGTAAGAATTCTAGGTGTTACTGCTAATGATCGATCTGCAGATGCTCCAAATGTTCCAACACTAAAAGAGCAAGGCTTTGATGCTTACTTTGTTAACTGGAGAGGTTTCTTTGGACCTCCAAAAATGGATCCTGCAAAGAGAGATACAATTGCTAAAATGCTTGGCGATATGCAAGAGACGCCTGAATGGGAAGCAGTAAGAAAAAGAAATGCTTACGTTAATATTTACAACCCAGGTGACGACTTTATATCTTTCCTTGAAACTCAAACTGAGGAAATGACCGCATTAATGAAACAACTTGGTGTGATCTAAGATATATTAAGATAAAAAAAAGGAGGAGTTTAAAAATTGCGAATTAATTTATCAAGAATTAGTGCTTTAATTTTCCTCCTCCTTTTTTCCATTTATTCATATTTAGCCGGTGAAATAAGGGTTTTTAGCTTTGATGTAGATGCCCCTTTTAATGCTAAAACGTTCCCTAAGCTAATCTCTTATATTGGGATTTTATTTTCATTCTTAGCTTTGGTTTTCTCAAAAAATGAAGATGAACCTGTAAGTCAATTCGAATGGCTTAAAGTATTTGTATTATTTGTTCTTGTTTTTACTTATGGTCTGATTATTAAGACTGTTGGATTTTTCTTATCTACAAATTTATTTTTAATTATTGCATATTACTACCTTGGCGTGAGGAGTATAAAACTTATACTTTTTTGCTCAGTTCCTGTAGTTGCGGGATTACAATTTATGCTTCACGATTTATTAGATGTATATATTCGTGACCCCTTACTACAATCAATAGGAATTATTTCATGATCGAGGGTATTACTTTAGGTATTGGAGCAGCATTTAGCGGCTACAATATTTTAATGGTGATGGTTGGTTGCTTTGCTGGAACAATCATTGGCACATTGCCTGGTTTAGGACCAATGTCTGCAATTGCCTTGATGATTCCCATAACTTATGGTTTTGATCCTGCATCAGCAATGATTATGATGGCTGGAGTTTATTATGGAGCAATTTTTGGTGGCTCGACATCATCTATATTAATTAATGCGCCAGGTGTGGCAGGAACAGTTTCGTCCTCCTTCGACGGATACCCTTTAGCAAGAAGTGGTCAAGCAGGTAAAGCTTTAGCAATCGCTGCTTACTCTTCTTTTGCTGGAGGAACAATAGCAGCTATATTTTTACTCATAGCCGCCCCTCAATTAGCAAAAGTAAGTCTAAGCTTTCAGTCGGCTGATTATTTTGCATTAATGTGCGTAGGCCTTCTGGCTATTGCGGCTTTTGCAAGTAAAGGTCAGTTTTTAAAAGCAATGATTATGACAGCTTTAGGTCTAGCATTAGCAACTGTCGGCCAAGACTCACTTTCTGATATAACGAGATTTACTTTTGGAAATATTAATTTAATGGACGGAATTAGTTTTGTTTTATTGGTGATGGCTACTTTTGCTATGAGCGAAGCATTCATGATTATCTTTAAGAAAAAAAATATTAGCTTTAAGGCATCAGATGCTAGCACCAAAAAACTAGGTTCGATTAAATTGACAAAACAAGAAGTAAAAGAAATCGCTCCTGTTGTTGGAAGAAGCTCTATTTTGGGCTTTTTTGTAGGTGTTTTGCCCGGTGCTGGAGCAACAATTGCTAGCTTTTTAGCTTGGGGTTTTGAGAGAACTATAGCCCCTGTTAAAGAAAGACTAAATTTTGGTAAGGGTTCTATTAAAGGTCTAGCGGCACCAGAGACCGCCAATAATGCAGCTTGTACAGGATCTTTTGTGCCATTGCTGACTTTAGGGATACCAGGCTCGGGTACAACCGCAGTAATGTTGGGCGCTCTTCTGTCTTTTGGCGTTCAACCAGGGCCAAGACTATATGTTGAGCAACCTGAAATTTTTTGGGCCGTGATTATCTCTATGTATATTGGAAATATAGTTCTACTTATTCTCAACCTTCCACTCATCCCCTATATTGCAAGAATTTTAGCGATACCACAAAAGATATTAGTGCCACTAGTCTTATTTTTTTCAGTCACTGGAGTTTATTTAATTTCATTTAATTCTTTTGATATTTATTTTATGGCAATCGTTGCTTTAATTTCATTAGTCCTCAGAGTAATAGACTATCCAATGCCACCACTTATTTTAGGTTTTATTTTGGGTGGGATGATGGAAAAGAATTTAAGGCGTGCGCTGATAATTAATGATGGCTCATATTCATTCTTATGGGAACGGCCGATCAGTCTGACATTATTTATTATAATGATCTTAATAATTTTGATTCAAGTCTATCAAGGCTTGGTCAAAAAAAATTAATTCTTTTTTATCTCAAACAATTTAATAAGCAAAGGTAATGAAAAAACAATTAAAAATATTCTTAAGAAGTGATGATAGCTTACAAAAATAGGATCTATATCATAAGCAATACTAATAATAATCATTTCATGAATTCCCCCAGGGGTGAAACTTAAAAAAGTTGGAAGAAATTCAAACCCATCAATAAAAGATAGCAAGTAAGAAAATAAAGCAG
Organism: alpha proteobacterium HIMB59; assembly: GCA_004321805.1. Taxonomy (GTDB): domain Bacteria; phylum Pseudomonadota; class Alphaproteobacteria; order HIMB59; family HIMB59; genus HIMB59. Next base: position 29,853 of record SGZV01000012.1, read on the forward strand.
ATAGAAAAATCAATAAAATTGACATGATGACTCCATGGAACAAATACTTCCCAAGCTCATTTAATTTAAGTCCATTTAATCTGCTACCAAGAGCAGTGCCCAAAAAAACAAAAGCGATATTAATAAAGACATCTGGAAAACGAGCATCAATTATCTCAAATGTATAAAAAGCACCTGAAATCAACATTCCTGAGAGCAAGGTGGCAGAGGGAATTTTAAATTTCTTTATTAATAGAGCCCCCAACGAACAAAGAACCACTATAAAAATGATTTCTCCAAAATATCTCAAATCATAATTATTAATAAATCCGAAACCTCCAATATCAACCGCACCCCTCTCGTAGAAAAATATAATTGGCAGTAAACCAACGATAAAAATCACTCGAGTTGCTTGAATTAAAATAACACTTTTATGTTCTGAGAAATTTTTCATTTCTAATATAGCCGCTGTGATGGGCGCTAAAGCACCAGGTAAAGAAGAAAAAACAGAAGTAGATTTTGAAAATTTAGCAAACTTATTAAAATACCAATAAACAACATAAGTGCTAAAAAGAACATAAAGAATCATCATTGCTGATGAGAAAATCCATAAATGTACCTTATATAATAAAGTGACATTCAGCGTTCCCCCTAAAATGATTCCAATTAACAAAAAGATAGGATTTAAAAGCTTGTTTGAAAAAGAAATTTTCAATTTTGTAAATGCAATAATAAGGTTTGCAAATAATGAACCTAATAGCCAAGGAAGAGGCAAATGAACAAGTGTGCCTATATAACCACCAATAAAACCAATTAAAATAGCAAGATAACTAGAATTAATAATTGATTTGAGAGATTTCACTGAATAATTATATTAGTTCATTCGATAGTCTAAAGGAATAAATTTATTAGCCTATAATCTGTCTTACTTTATAAAATAAATAAAATTGAACACTATGATCATTTGAAAATTTGTTTTATTTAATGCAAAAAAGTGATTTAATTTTTTTAAAGATAACATATGAATAATTTTACTAGTAAGTTTGCTAATCGAAAAATTGGGCCTAAATTTGAAAAAGTAATTAATCATGATTTAGGAACCCAGCAATTTAAGTCACATCTCTATGAAGATCAGATTAATTTTGATCGTCTTCGTATGTACCGGTTGAATAGAGTAATTGAACAACTTCAACATCATGATGTAGGAGGCTGTATTCTTTTTGACCCTATCAATATTCGCTACGCCACTGATAGTCGAAATATGAGTATGTTTACTATGCATGAGCTAGTTCGTTTTGTTTTTATCTCAGCTGGAGGGAAAGTGATTTTATTTGACTATCCCAAAAGCGAGCATCTCTCTAATCATCTCTGTACCATCGATGAAATTCGAAGTGTTTCAAGCTGGGATTTTTTTTCTGCAAATAACTTTGTTGATAAAAATGCCCAACAATGGGCAGCAATGGTACAAAATTTAATGAGAGAACATTGTCCTGGTAATAATCGTTTAGCGATTGATATCTCTGACCCAGTAGGCATTCAAATGCTTTTAAAACAATTTAATGTAGAATTATTAAACGCACAAAAATATATAGAAACGGCGAGATCTATTAAATCTGAAGATGAACTAATTTGTATGAAAGCCTCTATTGAAACAGCCGAAAAAGGAATGATGTTGATGAAAGAAAAATTACAAGCAGGCATGACAGAAGAAGAGCTTTGGTCATATATGCATAAGACTAATATAGAAAATGGTGGCGAATGGTTTGAGACGAGATTACTCGTATCAGGACCTCGAACAAATCCTTGGCTTCAAGAATGCAGCAATCGAATAATAGAGCAAGGAGATTTGGTTGCTTTTGATACAGATATGGTAGGTCCTTATGGCTACTGTGCTGATATTTCAAGAACTTTTGTAGAAGGTGGAAAATTCAATGACACACAAAGACAACTATACTCTCTAGCAGTCGAGCATATTCAACATAATAAAGAACTAATCAAAGCAGGTACAAGTTTTAGAGAGTTTGCTGAAAAGTCATGGAAGTTGCCTGATAGTTGCTATGACAATCATTATCCTTGCACCATTCATGGTGTGGGACTTTGTGATGAATGGCCTTTTGTTGCCTACCCTAATAAAGATTTCTCCAACGCTGATTTCTCAGGATACTTTGAGGAGAATATGACCATTTGTGTTGAGACATACATTGGTGAAGTAGGAGGCAGAGAAGGCGTAAAACTAGAAGATCAATTTAGAGTGACAAAGGATGGCTTAGAGCAATTAAGCACTTTTCCAGTTGAACAACTTGACTAGATTTATTTCTAACTTAATAAGTAAAATTTAAAGCTGGCTATTAACCCAATTCTTCAAATCAGCTTCAGAGCTAAGTCCAATTTTTGTATCAGCTACAGTTCCATCTTTGAAAATCATCATAGTAGGAATGCTACGAATTCCAAAGTTAGCAGGAGCTGATGGATTTTCATCGATATTTATTTTTTTAATCGATATCTTTCCCTCAAATTCTGTAGCAATATTTTCTAAAATTGGCCCTAAAGCTTTACAAGGGCCACACCATTCTGCCCAAAAATCAACCAAAACTGGCTGTTTATTTGATCCATCAATTACACTTTGCTGAAAATCAGCATCTTTAATTTGTTCTATAGCCATAGTCTATATATGGGATGAAGTTTTAATATTGCAAATATAATTCTTTAGTACCTAAGTGAGGATTTTTTGTTGACGTTTGAAAACCGAAGAGTCGTTGTTTCATAGCACAATCTTTCCAATAAAGAGGGATGTCAAAAATGTTAGGGTATTCATTCAGGCTTTTATTGCGTAAAAGATGGCAGCCTTGAAATTTTGTATTATTTTTTTGGCTTGGAAAAATTATATTTTCACCACTAATCTCTAAATCATTATTTGAAGAGTCAGAATTGACTAACAATAAATTTTCAATATGTTGATTTTGTGAGAAGTGAGCTATAGCCTTTTCAATTTCACTTATAAATGATAATTGCCAAAGATTATCCGTATTCATAACTAACAAGTCTTGTTTTTGAACTTTTTTAATGCCACCTCCTGTGCCTAAAATCAAATTCTCATGAGATATAATAATATGAGGATATTCTTTAATTAAATATTGACTGAGCTTGTCCGCTTGATAATGCGTGTTGACATAAATATTACTTAAAGGAAGCTTAGTAGCTATATCCAAAGCATAAGATATTAAAGTTTTATTATTGATCTTTAATAATGGTTTAGGAATATCGTTTGTGAGATCTTCCATTCGAGATCCTAAACCTGCTGCTAATATTAAAGCATCCATTTATTTTGTTTTTTTATAAATTTCTTCAAATAGCTCTCTTAAATCCCATAATCTTAAATGCTCCGCATGTTTAAGTATTTGTAACCAAGTATGCTTTCTAAATCTTTTAAGATAATGAGTTTTTCCAGCACGATATAAATTTACCCAATTTCCAAGGATTCTCAAATTTCTTGCTAAGCCCACCATATGTATATCATCTCTGAATTGGCTCAACGATCGGCCTGATTTTCTGGCATAATCTTTAATAACTTTTTCTTCTAGCTTAGGGGAGTATGTTCTTCTTGCATCAAAAATTAATGAGGCAATATCCAAACAAGGATGATTATAATGAAGGTCTTGGTGGTCAATAACAAAGAGTTTTTTTTTGAAATATATCAAATTATCTAAGAAAAAATCACCATGTGTTAAAGTTGGTGTGTATTTTTGTAGTTTATCAAAGTTTTTTTTAATGGATTGTTGTATGAGTTTATTTAAATAATAACCTATTTGGATTTTATGATCATAGTAATCGATATAGGTTTCAATTCCTTGAGATGCATTTTTAATTAAATTTTGCTTTGATTTAATAGGAATACCTGAAAATCTTTTTCTTTTTTTTTGTAAATTAATAATGCTTTTGACAGATGCAGAGAGAATATTTTTAATTTCTGGTTTTTGATAATATTTTGATGAATTATCAATAGGATAATACTCCATCAAAACATATCTTTGGTATTTATGTTGTTCTAATATCTTAGGCGTAGATACTGCTAGATTGTTTAAAACTTTACCTGCCCTTATATATTTAACATAATCACTAGGACAATTTTGAAAAGATAATAATAAAAAATTTTTATTAGCAGTTTTACAAAGCTGGAAAACTTTATTTGAAGCATCACTATGGAAATTTAATTTACCACCCAACTTAATATTCTTTTGAGAAAGTTGTTTTTTAATTTTAGAAAGATTTACTGAATTTGATGAAGCCATTGTAGATTCTCTGAATGCATTTCAATAGTCCTATAATTATTTTCAGTCTTAACTTTAATAAACAAAGCTTCTTGTTGATATCTTTTTTTTAAAGAGTTCAAAGGCCATTCAATGAAAAGACAGTGATCAATAATATAATCCTCTAAATCGATACCAGGACTATCTTCCACTTGATAAAAGTCAAAGTGGACACAATTTAATTGATTAAAATAATATTGGTTTTCTCTTTGATAGGTTGGACTACCTTGAAAAATGAATTTTGATTGGTTACTTTTTGCTAATGTCTCTAATAGATAACGGATAAAAGTAGTCTTTCCTGCACCAACACCCCCTTCAATAAAAATAATATTTTGGTTTTTTAACGTTGGTGCAAGTTTATTAGTAATTTCGAAAAGTTCGTCTTCGTGTTTAACAGTAAATGAAAAACTCACTTAGGCTAGTGATTTAAAGTCAGAGACTAAATCTAATGCCTCCCAGGAAAAAGCTCCACTGGTGCTGTTATAAGCTCGACCAAAATGCCCATAAGCTGCTGTTTGCTCATAAATAGCTTTATTTAACTGAAGTTTTTCTCTTATACCTTTAGGAGATAAGTTCATGATTTCAGGAATAGCAGCTTCAATTTTAGCCTCATCAACAATATTGGTCCCTTGAGTGTTTACATAAATGGAGAGAGGCTTGGCTACACCGATAGCATACGACAATTGAATAGTGCATTGTGAACTTAGCCCTGCTGCAACAATGTTTTTAGCTAAATAGCGTGATGCATATGCTGCTGATCGATCAACTTTAGTTGGATCTTTACCTGAGAATGCACCTCCACCATGAGGGGCAGCGCCACCATATGTATCAACAATAATTTTTCTACCTGTAAGGCCCGTATCTCCATCAGGACCTCCTATCACAAAGTTCCCAGTTGGATTTACGTAATACTCTTGGTCATTTAAATTATTTAAAAGATTAGCGGGTATGGATTCATGCAAAACAGGAGTTACAATTTTTTTTACATCTGATGGAGATAGGCCCTCAGCATGTTGAGTAGATATTACCACAGAAGTAACAGCATGCGGTTTGCCATCAACATATTGAAGAGTTACTTGACTCTTAGAATCTGGTTCTAATCCTTTTAAACTTCCATCTTTTCTTCCTTTGGCCATGAGTTCTAAAATTTTATGAGAATAATAAATTGGAGCAGGCATTAATTCTGGAGTTTCTGTACATGCATAACCAAACATAATACCTTGGTCTCCTGCTCCCTCATCTTTATCTTCAGCTGAGTCTACGCCCATTGCAATATCAGCTGACTGGCCATGAAGTAAATATTGAACATTAGCGTTTTGCCAGTGAAAACCCTCCTGTTCATACCCAATGTCTTTAATGCACTCACGCACTTTTGAAATAATTTCATCTTTGTCCTCATCGACGGGCCCACGAACCTCACCAGCTAACACTACCTTATTAGTGGTAGTTAGTGTCTCACATGCCACTCTTGCGAAAGGATCCTTGGCAATAAAGTGATCAACCACCATATCTGAGATGCGATCTGAAACTTTATCGGGATGGCCTTCAGAGACTGACTCAGAGGTAAAGATGTAATCTTTTCTCATCGTTAGTACCTATAAGTTTCTTTCTTAAAGGGTCCTTGCTGATCAACACCGATATAATCACTTTGATCCTTTGACATTTCAGTCAGCTTTGCTCCCACTTTTTTTAAGTGGAACATTGCAACCATTTCATCCAGTTTCTTTGGCAAAACATAGACTTTATTCTCGTATTTTTGATGATTTTCCCACAATTCAATCTGCGCTAATACTTGGTTTGAAAATGATGCACTCATCACAAAACTAGGATGACCAGTTGCGTTACCTAGGTTTACTAAGCGGCCTTTAGATAGAATAATTAGTTTTTTTCCATCAGGAAATGTCACTTGATCAACTTGGGGTTTAATTTCTTCCCACTTATAATTTTGTAATGACTCGATTTGGATTTCATTATCAAAGTGTCCTATGTTACATACGATGGCTCTGTCTTTCATTTCTCTCATGTGATCTTGGTTAATGATATCTTTATTGCCCGTAGCAGTTACAAAAATGTCAGCATACTTACAAGCATCATCCATGGTCACAACTTCATAGCCTTCCATAGCAGCTTGCAAAGCACAAATTGGATCGACTTCAGTTACTTGAACTCTAGCACCTGCCCCACGTAAACTAGCTGCACTTCCTTTACCGACATCGCCAAAACCTGCAACTACAGCAACTTTACCAGCCATCATTACATCTGTACCTCGACGAATACCATCCACTAAACTTTCTTTACAACCATATAAATTATCAAATTTACTTTTTGTAACAGAGTCATTCACATTAATTGCAGGAACTTGTAAAGTTCCTTTTTCAACCATCTGCTCTAAACGAAGAACACCTGTAGTTGTCTCCTCAGATAGTCCTTTTACGTTTTTTAATAGCTCAGGATATTTTTCATGCATACGTAGAGTCAAATCTCCGCCATCATCTAAAATCATATTGGGCTCCCAGCCCTCTGCTTCAATAGTTTGATCAATACACCACCAAAACTCCTCTTCATTCATTCCCTTCCAAGCGAAAACGGGTGTTCCACTTTGAGCAATTGCTGCAGCGGCATGATCTTGGGTAGAATAAATATTACATGAGCTCCATCGACATTTTGCGCCTAAGGCCACTAAGGTTTCAATTAAGACAGCTGTTTGAATTGTCATGTGAAGACATCCCATGATGTTAGCTCCAGCTAACGGTTTAGACTCCCCATATTGTTCTCTTATAGCCATTAATCCTGGCATCTCTGTCTCTGCTATTTCAATCTCTTGTCTTCCGAACGTATGTTGAGAAATGTCTTTTACTTTATAATCCAATTTGTCCTCCTTTAGTGGGTAGATTATTAATGATAAAACATGATTTTATTATATTTTTCAATGTCTTTTTATCCTTGGTCCTAATTGCTGAATAACCTGAGAGGCTCTGCTATTACCTTGTGCTAAAGCTTCTTGAATTGACTTATCCGACAAATAAAAATCTAGAAACCCAGCAGCAAAATTATCCCCCGCTCCTGTTGTATCAATTACATTGTCAACTTTTAAAGCAACTTCATGTACAACTGTTTCTCCTTCAAAATAATATGCGCCCTCCGGTCCTGCCGTCATAACAATTTTTTTTGAGAAGTTTTGTAAGTAAGCAGAAACATCTGCCATCGACTCACACTGACAGAACATTTTAGCCTCATCAAAATTACAAAAAACGATATCAATATACTCCTCAACAAATTTTTTTAATTCATCACGATGACGATCAACACAAAAAGGATCTGATAAAGATAAGGAGGTTTCAATTTTTTGAGCCTTTGCAATTTCGCCAACTTTTTGAAGAGTTTGTTTAGTTAAGTCATGGTCCCATAAATAAGATTCCATATATACATGATCGATACCCTTAAGAGTTTCTGCTGAAACTTCATCTGGATGAAGCTGAGATCCTATACCAATGTGCGTTGCCATAGTTCTTTCTCCATCAGGTGAAACTAAAATATTACAGCAACCTGTTGGAAGGTCTTTTTCTTTAATCACACCTTGAAAAGATATACCAGCAGATTGCATATCATCTAAAAATGCCTTGCCATATTCATCATTATTTAATTTTCCATAAAAACTAGCATTATGATTTGAATAATTTAATTCATGGATCGTATTACAAACTGACCCTCCAGAAGTAATTAATGGATCAATAAAGCTAGCTCGGATTTTTTGAATCTGGCTCTCTTCAATAAGAGTCATCGACCCTTTTGATAAGTTTAATTGGGTGATTGTGCTATCTTCCACTTGGCTGATAACATCAACTAGAGCTGTGCCTATTCCTAGAATTTTTTTCACCCACAAAAAATAAGGATTTCTCTAATGATATCCAATAAAAAATACTCAAAAGACCATGTCTATTTGTCATTGATCAATAGGGTTATTTTAAAGAATTGGATCTAACTCGAATCGATAATCATTAAATTTTCTTGAGATTATTGGTCTTTTCAAACATGATTTCACATATTCGCAAATCTAAAAAAAATTTAATAAAAACCTGTGTATATGTCATAAAGAACTGTTAATTGAATCTCAAAATTCTATTTGAATTTATTGGGTTTTCAGAATTTAATACAAAATAAATTGACTAGCTTTGTCTATAGATTGTATAGTCACCAGGCAAGAGGCACTATATCTAGTGATTTTTTGCACGTATATACACAAATTTGGTAGGTAGAATGGAAATAAATAGCGCAGAAAATATAGAGAATTCAACAAAAAATACAGTCGTAAACAAACAAAATGAAGAGATAAATCTACTGAGTTTAAGCGTTGTAAGGCGTGATGGCTCAATTACTCCTTTTAAATCAGACAAAATCGCCAACGCTATTAGAAAAGCATTCCTTGCTCAAACTGATATTCGAGACAATGGCAAAATTGATCAAACAATTAATGATATTACCGAAACGGTAACTGGCGCTCTAACAAGACGTATCGCCAACGGAGATATGATACATATTGAGGATATCCAAGATCAAGTTGAATTAGCCTTAATGCGTGGCGAACATCATAAGGTAGCCAGAGCCTATGTTCTCTACCGTGAACAGCGTGCTAAACAACGATACAAGACAGCAAAACTCAATGAGCAGGTTGGTGCCAAAGTTTCAACAATGGCGGTCACCAAAAGAGATGGAAACAAAGAAGATATCTCTTTAGAAAAAATAACAAATCGAATTTCCGTTCTGTCTAATGGATTAGAAATTGACCCAATTACTATCGCTCAAAAAGCAATCCAAGGTTTGTATGATGGTATTACCACAAATGAAATTGATACATATCTAGCTGAGACCGCCGCTGCTTTAACAGTGGAGCATCCGGACTACTCTTATTTAGCTGGTCGAATTAAAGCTAACGCCCTTCATAAAGAAACACCTGGCTTTGTTATTGCAACTAAAAATTTATTTGAGGATGGTCTTTTGCGTGAAGAGTACCATCAAAAAGTTATGGCCAACGCAGGAGAAATTGAAAAAATTATCGATTACGATCGTGATTACCTCTTTGATTATTTTGCCCTAACTACACTGTTTAGAGCCTACCTCTTACAATTTAATAGTAAAGTCATTGAGCGTCCACAAGACCTATGGATGCGTGTTGCGCTCTGTGTATCTGGAGATAAGTTTGATTTCTATCAGGTAAAAAAAACTTATGACAGTCTTTCTCAAGGACTTTACACACACGCCACTCCTACACTCTTCAACAGTGGTTTAAAAATGCAGCAGCTCTCTTCTTGTTTCTTGATTGGAATGGAAGATGACTCCATCGAAGGTATTTTTAATACAGTCAAGGATTGTGCTCTTATTTCTAAGACAGCTGGTGGTATAGGTCTACATGCTCATAATGTGCGGGCAGGCGGTAGCCGCATCAAATCTACTAATGGAAAATCTAATGGTCTAATTCCTTTCCTAAAAATTTTCAATGAAACCGCTCGATCTGTCGATCAGGGAGGTGGTAAAAGAAAGGGTTCATTCGCAATTTATTTAGAGCCTTGGCACGCTGATATTGAAGCCTTTTTAGAACTTCGTAAAAATACAGGCGCTGAGGAATTCCGCGCTAGAGATCTGTTCTATGCTTTATGGATTCCTGATTTATTCATGCAACGTGTTGAAGAGGATGGTGAGTGGACACTAATGAGTGAACATGAATGTCCTGGTTTATCTAATACTTACGGCATTGAGTTTGTGAAGCTATACACCAAATATGAAAATGAAATACCTGATCTGAAAAAAGTAAAAGCAAGAGCGCTCATGTCAAAGATTATTGAAGCCCAAATTGAAACAGGTCAGCCTTATATGCTCTATAAAGACTCAATTAATAATAAGTCTAATCAAAAAAATATTGGTGTGATTAAGTCTTCAAATTTATGCGCAGAGATAGTCGAGTATTCTGAAAAAGATGAAACTGCTGTTTGTAATCTAGCTTCTATTGCTCTACCTAAATTTGTGACTGATGAAGGTAAATATGACTATCAGGATCTTTATCAAGTAGCTAAGTTAGCCACCAAGAACTTAGATCAAGTCATTGATATTAATTTCTACCCAACTGATAAAACAGAAAATTCAAACAGCCGTCATCGTCCTATTGGTTTGGGCATTCAAGGATTAGCAGATGTATATTTTAAAATGAATATACCTTATGACTCTGTTCAAGCCCAAATCATCAACAAACAAATCTTTGAGACCATTTATTTTGGTGCGCTCGAGGCATCTATGGAGCTGGCTGCTGATAAGGGTGCCTATTCTACCTTCCAAGGATCGCCTTTATCTCAAGGACAATTCCAGTTTGATCTCTGGGGGGTAAAACCGTCGAACATGTGGGACTGGAAGGGTCTAATGGAAAAAATTCAAAAGCATGGAGTTCGTAATTCACTAACCACTGCGTGCATGCCTACTGCTTCTACCGGAATTATCTTAGGCAATACCGAAACATTCCAAGTTCAAACATCTAACATTTATAAAAGACAAACTCTTTCGGGTGAATTTTTATTAGTTAATCGCTACTTGGTAAAAGAGTTGATGAAACGTGATCTTTGGAGCAAAGAGCTACGTGATCAAATTATCTTAGAGAACGGATCTGTTCAAAATATTGAAGGTTTCCCTGAAGATTTGAAAGAAACCTACAAAACAGTTTGGGAGACATCGCAGAAGACAGTCATCGATATGGCTGCAGATCGTGCTCCATTTATCGACCAAACCCAGTCAATGAATTTATGGCTAGCTACTCCAACCTTTGGAAAAGTGAATTCCATGCATATGTATGCTTGGAAAAAAGGCTTAAAAACTGGGATGTATTACCTACGTAGTCGCTCTGCCGTTGATGCGGTCAAGGTCACTGTTTCATCGGAGAAAAAAGCGAAAGAGTCATATGTAAAAGAGGCACAATCAAACGAACCTGAAGATTGTTTAACTTGTAGTGCCTAAAAAAATTAATCAAATTATATCAAGGAGCCAATTATGATATCAAAAGGATGTAAATCTATTTTTCCCATTCAACACCAAGAAATTTGGGATCGTTATAAACAACACGTACAAGCGTTCTGGACACCCGAAGAGGTTTCTCTTCAAGACGATCTTCGTGATCTCAAAACCCTGAATGAAGGTGAAAAGCACTTTATTAAACATGTTCTCGCATTCTTTGCGAACTCCGAGGCGATGATCAATGAAAACTTAGCATCTCGCTTCTACAATGAAATTCTAATTCCTGAGTCTCGACTCTTTATCACCATGCAAATGCTCAATGAGTCTATTCATGCTGAAATGTATGGTCTTCAAATCGAAGCGTATGTCGAAGACCCTGCTGAAAAAGACAAGTTATTCTCTGCTATACAAAGCGTACCTTGTATCAATAAGAAAGCTCAATGGGTTTCCAAGTGGCTCAATGGCAAACAAAACCTCCTCACTCGACTGATTGCCTTTGGACTAGTGGAGGGATTATTTTTTGCCGGTTCCTTCTGTGCTATCTACTACTTTAGAAAAAGAGGTTTGCTTCCAGGCCTCGCATTATCAA
>SGZV01000013.1 GCA_004321805.1 alpha proteobacterium HIMB59
TAGCTGAGGGCAGACCTCATGTTGTTGAATACATTAAAGATAATAAGATAGACTTGGTAATAAATACTACTGAAAATAAACAAGCTATTAAGGACAGTTTCACAATTAGAAGAACTTCAGTTGACCTTAGTATTCCCTACTCTACCAACTTAAGGAGCTCTAAAATCCTAATAAAATCAATTATTTCTCTTAAAAAGAACGAGATTTCTGTTAAAGCTATTCAAAATCATCATAAAAATTAGTAATAATTTGTTTGATAATCCCTTGAAAATTAAATATTTTCTACCACTTACCTAATAAGGCAAAAGATATGGAAAAAATACCTATGACAGAAGAGGGGCAAAAAAAGCTTCTTGAAGAACTAAAACATTTAAAAACTGTTGAGAGACCAATAATTATTAAGGCCATTGCTGATGCAAGAAGTAATGGTGATTTGTCAGAAAATGCGGAATATCATGCAGCAAGAGAAAAACAAAGCTTTATTGAAGGAAGAGTAGCAGAAATAGAAAGCACTATCGCCCAAGCTGAAATTATTGATGTCTCAAAATTATCAGGCTCTATTATTAAATTTGGTGCAAGTGTAAATATAATTAATTTAGATGATAATAAAGAATCAAAGTATCAACTTGTTGGAGAGGTGGAGGCTGATATTGAACAAAAGAAAATCTCAGTAACCAGTCCTATAGCTAGAGCTCTTATTGGTAAAAAAAAAGGTGACTATATTGAAGTATCAACACCCAAAGGTGTTACTTCATATGAAATTAAATCAGTACGATTTAAATAATCTCTTTGGAAAATATTAGGGTAATTACCATCAGCGAAGGGGCTGCTGGAATGAAAAGTCAAATACACGGGTTAGCAAATTTAATTAATCCAAATTTTCAAGACTTTGATATTAAGATTAAGTCTCTTTTTGAGAAATTACCAATACATCTAATACCATCAAAAGAATTTGTCTATAAAAATTTAGATGAAATAAAAATTGATGGTAGGACAATTGTCATAAGTTGTGGTAAAAAAAGTGTTAAAGCTTCGATTGCATTAAAAAAAAAATTTAAACCTTTTGTTTTTAATATTCATATTCAAAACCCTAAAACACACTTTGAGCTCTTCGATCTGATAATTTGTCCAGAGCATGACAATTTATTTAAACCAAATACTATATCTACACTGTTAGCTCTTCATAATATAAAATTTACTAAAGATATAAGAAACCAAAATAAAATTAATTTTATCATTGGAGGATCAAGTAAATATTTTAAGTTTAAAGAAAATATATTTCACAAATTATATGATGAAATTTTATTTTTATCTAATAAATATAAGGTTAATGTAATACCATCAAGACGTACACCACTTGCTTTTATTGAAAAATTAAAAAAAATGAATTTAAAAAATATATATATTTTTGAAGATCAGTTTAATCCAGTCGAGTATGGAAATTTATTATCGGAAGCAGAAGTTCAAATAGTTACATGGGACTCAATTTCAATGATATCTGAGGCTATTTCATCTGGTGCTAAGACTTTGATTTTTCCCTTTGAAGAAAAAAGTTGTCCAAAAAGATATAAGAATTTTTATGATAGAATTATAGAGGAAAATTTCATTTCTATTTATAACAGAAATTTGCAAGCGCCTAATCCTGATCTTGATAAATACAATAGTGAATTAAGAAGTAAAATCTTGAATAAGATTGAATCTAATTTAAGTTTCAAACTAAATGAATCTAAAAGAATCAATACTCAATAAAATTACATCTTTCTCAGACCCCTTCTCACATTGGGAGATTGATACCCCCTTATCATCTGAAATGATTGACGAACTTCAAAATGTTAAGATATCAGATGCTCCAAGATCTTTTGATGGTACTAGAGCAGCAGATGCAGGCGGAGATGGAGTAGATGGTAAGCTAAGAGTATTTTTAGAAAAAGATAATTCTCATTTATTAACTAGTGGTATGGAATTAATTCAAGACCTTAGAGACAAAGAAGTTATTGGCTCCATTCAAGAAAAAATAAAAAAAGATTTAACTAATAGCTTTATTCGTATTGAGTATATATCAGATCGCAAAGGTTTTTGGTTGAAGCCTCACTTAGATATTAAAGAAAAGCTGATGACAATGATGCTTTTCATAAATACATACGATGAATCTGAAAAATTGGGTACTGATTTTTATGACACAAATATGAATTTAGTCAAAACAATACCTTATAAGCATAACTCTGGATATTTTTTTGCTTCAGGTCATAACACTTGGCATGGCTTAGAAAAAAAGGAAATTAAGATTGAAAGAAGATGTATGCAAATAAATTATGTGACCTTCCCTACTAGCTGGCCAATTAATGTCTAACATTAATAACGTTGCTATTATTGGATCAGGACCAGCTGGATACACCGCTGCTATTTATGCAGCGAGAGCTAACTTAAAACCTATTCTTGTCAGTGGAATACAACCCGGTGGGCAGCTGACAATAACTACAGATGTTGAAAATTATCCTGGTTACGAAAATCCTATACAAGGACCTTGGTTAATGGATCAAATGCAAAAACAATCATTGTTAGTTGGTACTTCGATTATCAATAGCCACGTAGAAAAAGTAAAGTTAGATGAAGATATTAAAAAACTCTACTTAGACAATGGCAAAATTATTGAGACTAAAACGGTAATTATTTGCACTGGAGCGCAGGCTAGATGGCTCGGTATTGAGAATGAACAAAAACTTCAGGGACATGGTTTATCAGCTTGTGCCACGTGTGATGGTTTTTTCTTTAAAGATAAAATAGTTGCTGTTATTGGTGGAGGAAATACCGCTGCAGAGGAAGCTCTTTTCTTAACTAAATTTGCATCAAAAGTCATAATTATTCATCGAAGAGATAAATTAAGAGCTGAAAAAATTTTACAGGAGAGATTAATTGAAAATGACAAAATTGATTTTTTATGGAATTCTGAAGTAAAAAAATTTCATGGAGATATGGAATTAACCTCAATTGAGGTGTTTGATAATAAAGAGAATAAAAATTTTAATATGGATATTGATGGTGTATTTGTCGCTATAGGTCATGATCCAGCCACATCGCTTTTCAAAGATCAAATTGATATGGATGATAATGGATATATTTTAACAAAACCTGATAGTACTCAAACATCTTTGAGTGGCGTATTTGCAGCAGGGGATGTAAAAGATAAAATCTATCGTCAAGCGGTCACAGCAGCAGGAATGGGTTGTATGGCTGCACTAGAAGTAGAGAAGTATTTAGAATAAAAGGCTTTAAAGACTAGCCCTGTCTGGCCTTCATTCGTGGGTTTGTTTTATTAATAACGTATAATCTGCCTTTTCTTTTTACTAATTGATTGTTTTTATCTCGAGTTTTAGCAGTTTTAAGTGAGCTTTTAATTTTCATCTTTATTTTCTAAGTAAATTTAATAAATTGGGAATTTATGTTAATTGAAGAAAAAATCAACAAAATTAAAGAAGATTTCTCATTTTTTGAAAATTGGGAGGATAAATACCAATATTTAATTGATTTAGGCAAAAAACTACCTTTATTAGAGAATCAATATAAAAAAGATGAGTTTAGGGTTCAAGGTTGCACTTCTAATCTTTGGGTTGTGCCTAAATATCATAATAACAAGCTCACATTTTTAGGGGCAAGTGACTCAGTAATAGTACAGGGTTTATTTTATTTAGTTAAATATGTCCTTGATAATGAATACCCAAAAACAATTATTAGTGAACCCTTAGATTTTTTTGATGAAATAGGACTATCCTCTCATCTTGGACCGTCTCGATCAAATGGATTAAATTCCCTAAAAAGGCAAATAAAAAATCTAGCGACAGAATTGCAAAAAAATTAATTTTAATCAATTTAAAGTGTGTTAGTTTGAGTTTATGAATCTGATTAAAATTTTTATTTCGATCTTATTTTTATTTTATTCTAACAATCTATTTTCCAAGGAGGATGTCATTAATTTACAATTAAAAGACGGTATAGTCAAAATTAAGACCTTTGAAGATAAGGCACCTAAGCACGTTAAACAAATAAAAGAACTCGTTCAAAATGGTAAGTATGATGGGGTTGTTTTTCATAGAGTCATAGATGGTTTTATGGCTCAAACTGGTGATGTACAGTTTGGCAACTCTAATTCAAATGAATTTGATTTAAGAAGAGCAGGAACTGGCGGTTCAGGAAAAAATATAGAGGCAGAATTTAATGATATGCCTCATAAAAAAGGAACACTAAGTATGGCCAGAGCTCAAGATCCTAATAGTGCGGATAGTCAATTTTTCATATGCTTTGATGACACACCACATTTAGATGGACAGTATACTGTTTGGGGAGAAGTTATTGAAGGTATGGAGTTTGTCGAGTCCATAAAAAGAGGAGACCCTGTAAAAAATGGACTTGTAGATGACCCTGATAAAATAATTAAAATGTGGATTGAATAATTACTTTTGAGTAATTTTTAGTTCAATTCTTCTATTTTGTTTTAAATCCTCCCTAGTATCGCCCAAGTTAATAGGCTGGTATTCTCCATACCCATTTGCAGACAATCTATCTGCGGGTACGCCTTGACCTATGAAAAACTTAACCACCTCTAAAGCTCTTGCATGAGAGAGTTCCCAGTTAGATGGAAACTTAGAAGTCGATATTGGAACTTTGTCAGTATGACCATCAATTTGAAGTACCCAATTTAACTCTGTTGGTATTTCATCTATTAAATCACTAATAGTTTTAGCAATTAAAGATAATGCTACTCTTCCAGAACTTTGTATCTCTATACTTCCTGATTCAAACAAAATTTCAGACTGAAAAATAAATCTATCACCTTTAATTTGAATATCATCTCTTTCCCCCAAAGCTTCTGATAATTTTCCAAAAAAATCAGATTTATATTTTTGGAGCTTAAAAAGTTCACTGGTAAGCACTCGATTTAATCGATCACCTAACTCCCCTAACTCAATTTTATTGTTAGCAATTTCTGCTTCTTTAGAGTCCAGTAAATTATTTAAAACTTGAATTTCCTTACTTAATATTTTTATATCCTCAGAAAGTCTTGAAATTTTGATAAGTGCATCGTTAAGATTTTCACTTTTGATAGAAGACTCACCTTCTAAATCTTCTATTTGACCTTGAAGTGATAAATTTTGGTCTTTTATCTCAGCAATTTTTCCTTGAAGACCTTTATTTTCTATCTCTGAGGAGCTTAAAGTTTCAAGAAGTGATTGAATTCTAGTTTGAGAGTCTGATAACTTACCCACTAGTTCTTCATTCTTGCCGCCTAATTTTGTAAGCGTATTTTTAAGATTTTCTTGTTCTTGATTTAGTTGATTTAACTCCCCTCTTAGAACTTCTTTTTCCTCAAGTGACAAAGAAAGTTCCTGGGTTAATTGAGCAATCATTTGATTTAATTTTCCGATGTCAAGAGCTTGCTCTTCAATTAAAGTATCGAGAGTAATAATAGTATCTTCCTTTTGATCAATGATCGCTTCCTGTAAGGAAATTTCTTGGTCTTTTGAAGTTAATAAATTTTGTTTATCTGCAATCTCAGATTGTTTTAGCTTAATCTCTTCATCTAAAATAACTAATTCATTATCTAACTGATTAATTAACTCTTGTCTTTCAATTAAAGTAATTTCTTTATCTGTTAATGTGCTGTCTTGTTCAACAATAGTTTCATCTTGTATTTCAATAGTCTTTTCTAAATTTTGTATTTGTTCATTTTTACCAACGACTAAATCTCCTAGGTAGACTTGAGAAACAGTAAAGAGAAGGACAATAAAGATAATAACCATCAATGTAGATGCTAAAACATCCACAAATCCTGGCCAAATTAGACTGGTGTCATCATTATTTTGAGATTTAGTATGGTAGCTCACTTGTTTTCGAGATTTTTAATACTCTTACCAACTGTTTTGAGCTCAGAAACTATTTCTTTTTGTAGATCTTTATTAGAATTATTAAAATTTTCATTAATCTTATTTATTCCATCAACCAATTCTTCTAATTTAGAGTTTAATACTTGTGTTATATTCGTTGAGTCAGCTTTTAATTTAGTACTTGAACGGTAATATAACCTGATTTGATTTTCACAAAACTCAAAATAATTTTGTTTTACTCCCCTAGTAATAATTTCATAGAGTCCTAAAATTAAAGAGGTGACTAACCCAAAAAGGGAAGAGCTAAAAGCTATTGTCATACCAGACAAAGGTGATTTTAAACCATCACGAAGAGTATTAAAAAATACACCAAAATCCTGTTGTTCAATGGAAAGTCCATCAATTACATTTGAAACACTACCTATTGTGAGCAAAAGTCCATAAAATGTTCCAATCAATCCAAGAAAAACAGCTAAATTAATTAAATACTTAGAAATATCTTTTCCACTTTCAATATTTGATAGGAGTTCATCCAATATTTCATCTAAAGTTTTAGAAATAGTATTGCTAGATGAAATTATACCTAAATTTTTGGCAATACTTTTGGTAATGGGATAACTATTCAAAGATGAGTCATTAATTTTTAATTTTCCAAAAGCAACTGAATTCATAAATCTATACTCAGAACTTAATGAAATAATTTTAACTGTGTATAAAAGAAAACCAACGATAAGAGTTAAAAGTATAATTCCGTTAATATAAGGATTAGCTTTATAATAAAGTGAAATAGTTTCGTATCCCGAAACAAAAATAATTACAAGAATTGCAGAAAATAACAAGTAAGCTAGAAAATTTTTGACCATGATTTAAGATAAACAAATTTAAATTATTTAACAAATAGAATATTATTAAAAAAAAATTAAAAACCTCGCTTATATATTAGAAAATAGTTATTAGTTCCTGGATTTATTGAACTAAGACCAGCATTAGATATATGATGAGAGCCAAAACCAATCTTAGAAGATTTGTCTAGTTCAAAAAAAATATTTATTTCAGATTTAAATTGTAAATCATTTCCCAGATCTTTACCGCTTCCATTATCATATATACCAGCAGCAGAGGATAAATTTAAAGATACCTTATCTTGACCTATATTTGTCTCAAATCCGCTATATAACATTGATGCAGATTTGCCAGTCACAAATAAACCAATAACTGGATTAAGTTTAATACTCTCAATTAAATTAAAATCATTGTTTTCAAGATGATAATTTATCCCAACTAAATTACTCGTATTGTCATCATCGTAATCATAAGTGCCTCCGTACAGAGATAAGCTATTGGCCATCGAATAATTATGAAAAAAAATTAGACAAAATACTGATGAAAATAACTTAATCACAATCTAATTTTACACTAATCCACCATATTTAAAAGAAAATGGTGGGCGTGACAGGATTCGAACCTGTGACCCCTTGCGTGTCGAGCAAGTACTCTAACCAACTGAGCTACACGCCCTTATTTAGGCAATTATTATTCATATCTGAATTATAAAATTAGTAAATAAATAAAACTAATTAAATTTTTTAGGTTTATAAATTAGTTTAAATTCTTCCAAACGTAATAAATTTAGAGAAATGAAATAAATTATAGCCCCAAAAAGAATTTTAACAAAAAGGTCAAAAAAGAGACTAAAAGAGAATAGATATTCGATAAATAATATAGTCAAAAACATTATCAAAGAGCAAAATAAAATTTTAAAAATTTTAATATGATCAAATAGTTTAATTTTCTTAAAAAAAGTTAAAAAATATATTTTGAGAAATAATATTTGTATTACAACATTAAACCATACGCTTAATGTGCTAGCAATTGCTAGACCGATGGCACCTAAAGATTGATATAAAAAGTAACACAATAATAGATTTAATAAGAAAGTAGGAATTGATGCAATTACTGGCAAATCTACTCTTTCATTTGAAAAAAATACCTGATTGCATATTTTAGCAAACATATATCCTGGCAATGAAAAAGAATAAACAATTAAGATTTTCGAAGTTATTAAAACATCAGAGGCTTGAAACTCACCCCTTCCAAATAAAACATTAACAATATCGTGACTCAAATAGAGTAAGCCAAATACGCTAGGGATAGAGAATATTAGACAAAAAATGATAGTTTGATTGAAAGCATTAACATTTTTTTCTTGATCTAAAATATTTTTGCTTAAGTAGGGCAAGAGAGTCACGGAAATAGCAACTGCAACTAAAGCGAACGGCAAATCTATAATTCTATCTGCATAGTAAATGTAACTTATTGTACCCTCCCCTACTAAAGAGGCAAAAATCATTGAAATAAATATATTTAGTTGAACTATACCCGATCCAAAAATAGAATAAGAAAGTCTTTTCAAAAAGATTTTTAAATAATAAATATTTGAAATAATACCGTTAATACTTAACTTAAATATCAAATTTAAAGATTTTAAATTAATAAATAGCAATAAAAGTTGGATTATACCTGCAATTATTAAAGACCAAGCTAGTGCAAAATGAGCATCAGATTTAAACAAAAATAAAGCTATTATCATACATACATTTAAAATCACTGATAAAAAAGAAGGTAAAAAAAACTTTCCATTGATATTTAAAATAGAGCTTAAAATTGCTGAGAGAGTAACAAAAATCAAAAATGGAAAAGTTATTGGTAATAATTGACTAGCAAAAATAAATTGGTTTTTATTATCGATAAAGCCTGGTGCTAATATGCTTATGACATCAGTCTTAAAAATAAAAACAAAAATTGTAAGAGCTGAAGTTACTAAAAGGAATATTAAGAAAATACTCCAAAAAAATTCCATTGCCCTATCTTCGTTTTCTTTTTTTTGATTTATAAACATTGGTATTAAAACACTGTTAACTGCGCCTTCAGCAAATATTCTTCTAAACAAATTCGGGAGCCTATAGGCAAAAAGAAATGCATCAGATAAAATGTTAGCGCCAAGATAATTAGCAAATAATACATCTCTAAAAAATCCGGTTAATCTAGAACTTAAAATATTAGAAGTAATTTTACTAAAATTATTGAATTTCATAG
The DNA here is from genome assembly GCA_004321805.1 of alpha proteobacterium HIMB59. Classification (GTDB taxonomy): domain Bacteria; phylum Pseudomonadota; class Alphaproteobacteria; order HIMB59; family HIMB59; genus HIMB59. The sequence goes on from SGZV01000013.1 coordinate 8,976, forward strand.
AAATTTAAGAAAATTCTTTTTCTAAAATTTCTAAAATCTTTTCAGAGCTAATAAAACCAGGAATAATGGTGTTACCAATAATAATAGCTGGTGTGCCTGAAAATTTGAAATCATTTACATAATTTTTATGAATATCTGAAAGTTTTTTTATTTCTTCGGACTCAAGATCTAATTCAAGTTGAGATAAATTAACATTCATTAAAAATAAATCTGCTAAAATATCATCCATTTTAGATTTTCTATTTGATGAATAAAGATAATTATGAACTTCTTTAAATTTATTTTGTAAGCTCGCAGCTAAAGCAAGCTTGGAGAGATCATATGACATACTACCAAGTATTGGCATTTGAATTATGACCAATTGAAGATTTTGATCATTATCTATAACTTTCATAATTTCATTATGAAATTTTAAACAATAGCCACAATTATAATCAACAAACTCAAAAATTTTTTTCTCGGCATTTTTATCTCCTATAAACATAGTATGTTCTGAAGAATAAATATTTTCAATATTTGTGAGATTTTCATTACTTATTCTCTCTTGTTCGATTTGATTTTGTTTATTTTGAAAGTCTCTTAAAACATCTAAAATTATCTTTGGATTATTTTTTATGAATTCTTCTATAATGTTGTCTAACTCATCATATTCAACAAAACTATTATTCAATTCTTTGATGGAGCTATTATTGATTGAATTTTGAATAATTTGCTCTAATTCAGAGCGTTCTACAAAATTTTGGCTGACAGGTTCATTATTGCTAATTATTTCAATATCATTTTCCAATTCTTTATTTTCTTGATTTTGAATACTTAATAAATTGTAATCCATATTTTGCTTCAAATAATAATAAGAAACAAAAGCAACAATAAGAATAATTATAGTAGAGAAAAAAAATACCTTTAGACCATTTCTTCTTTTCTTTCTTGTATAAATTCCCATTGAATAAAAGTTGCTATTATGTACGTATTTCAGTTAATCACGAAATACTTATTAACTCAATATATTCATCATTTTTAAAATTTTGTTTCAGTAATTTTAAAGATTTATATTGTACATGGGTAAAATTATTCTCAAAAAAATTGATTTTTTTATTTTTAATAATAGGGATATTATGAGTTGAGCACTCAAAATAATAAGGGTACCCCCAGATTTGATAATAGTACAGTTCTTTTTCAGATAAATTATTAAATCTATAAATGTCCTTTTTAAATTCTATTGGATCAAGAGTTTTTCTATAAATATCAAATTTTCTCATAATATTATTTTTAAAAAAATTTAATTTTTGATCTTCCTCAAAAAGCAATACAAATTGATCATTAATTATGGAATTTGATATAAAGTTATATCTATTATCGAATATGTCTTTTAGTGCTGAAGTATTATTCTTTCTAATGTAATCAATTATATCTTTTTCTGAATAGAGATGACTTAAATAAAAAGGTGCCTTAATTAGAAAATTAAAATTAATCTGATTAATGAATAAATTAAGATCTAAATTATTTTTTTTTAAAAATACACTACACTCTTCATAAAAAAGCTCATTAGGTTGTAGGACAATAGAATAAAGAGCTTCGGTTTCTAAATTAGTCATATGTTATTTTTTCTAAAATAAATTTTTGATATTTGGTATCCAAAATATATCTCATTAACAATATTATTATTACAGTATAAATAAATCTAAAAAACAATACTCCACTTATATGACTCCCTAGTAATAATATTAAAATTGTATCCTCTATTATACTGTGACAAAGACTTAAAAATGATAAAGATAATAAGATATCCTTTTTGGATATATTATTTTTTTTTGACTCTTCAATTAAAAAACCCCCTCCAAAAGATATGCCTAATGTAAGACCAATTAATATTATATTTGCTACTTTATCAGACATACCTAAATAAGATAAAGGGGCTCTTAAAATATTTATGATTATCTGCCAAATACCTAAATACTTAAGGATATTGATAGTTGTGATAATGGAAAAAATAATTAAAAAAATGATTAGAAAATTTTGAATTTGAAGAATTGCCCAATCAATATTGGATACCGTTGAACTAGGAGCCTTTAAAAAAGATATATTCTTTTCACTAAATAAGTCATATTTTATAAATATAAGATTTAAAATTTTCCCAGCAATTATTGCATTAATAAATCTAAACAATAAATTAAAAATTGCAGAAACGCGAGATTGCCTAGCTATCGCAACCTCTATAGGAAGACTGTGAGCGATCAATATAAGTAAGCCTAATATTGTTGTTTCTGCCACTGAATAATCAAATATAGCCTGAAGGCTGGCAAAAGCTGCCATACCAGCATAAATATTTACAAGTATCGCTGCCATCCAAACCAGCCCAAGAGATCCATCTATTCCTATAAAACCAGTTAAAGGCTCTAAAAATTTTGCTAAATAAGGAATCGCACCCATTAATTCTAGAAATCTAATTATTACAACTACGGGTAAAATTACTTTAAAGAGTATCCAAAAAATTTTAGAAGTTTCAGATAATATATTATGAAGTATTTTTTGAAAATTTTTCATTTATAAATAAGATAAAGAATTAGTCTTTTATAACAAATTAATGATAAGAAGAAATAGTTTTACAGTCAAATCGACATTTAGTTTATTAATGCTTTTAACTAGCTTATTTTGTTTTTCAATAAGCTATCAAGAAATTAGTAGAATTAAATTAAATTATGATTTGGGCTTTCAAGAAAATATAAATTATTTTGATAAAAAAGCTTTTCAAAAATATTATGAAAAAATAGAAATTCAAAATCTTACAGATCCAATTTTTGATGAAAAAAAATCAAAAAATTATTTTAGGGACATTAGCTTTAGCAATCTACTTAGTTTATTTGATGATGAAACATTAGAAGAAAGTGCTCCTAAAGTAATAGATGATAATTCGAAAGAAGAAAAAATTGTTGAGGATGTAAATGATCTTATCGAAGAAGAAAAATTTTCTTATCAAGACATTAATGTATCTAAAGGTGATAATTTTGCAAAAATACTAAAAAAAGGCGGTCTTCGTGGAAGAGATATTGATAAGTTAATTATAAATGGTGGTGATGTGTATGATTTTTCTAAAATTTATCAAGGAGATATAATTAAGATATTCAGCAAATATGACGATAATAAAAATTTGAAGAATTTTGAATTGATTTATCGTTTTTCAAAAATAGAAGAATTATTTATATCTTTTTTAGAAGATAAATTTATTTATGAAATAAAAAAAATACCTATTACTTCCGAAAAGATATTTGTATCTGGCGTGATTGAAACCAGTCTATATAAAGCAATGAAAGATAAGGGTCTTTCTGAGATTATAATTAATGAAATTATAAGAATTTATAGTTTTGATGTTGATTTTCAGAGAGATATCTACGCTGGAGATAGTTTTGAAATCTATTTTAAAAGAGAAAAAAATGAAAAAAATGAGACTGTATCAATTAAAGATCCTGAATATTTAATGCTCAGTTCAAGAGGGACAGAGCTACCCTATTATTTATATTCTACAGAGGAGTTTAATGAATATTTTGACGAAAATGGTAAAGGTATGACTAAAAGTTTAATGAAAACTCCAATAAATGGGGCAAGGTTAAGTTCAAGCTATGGAATGAGAAAACACCCCATACTTGGATATAATAAAATGCATAAGGGCCTTGACTTTGCTGCTCCTACTGGAACTCCAATATTTGCTGCTGGTAATGGTATCGTTGAATATGTTGGCAGAAATGGAGGATACGGAAAGTATATAAGGATAAGACATGATAGTACCTATAAGACTGCCTATGCTCATCTAAATAGCTATAAAAAAGGCATTGGTAATGGGGTAAGAGTTAAGCAAGGAGACATAATAGGATATGTAGGATCAACTGGAAGATCAACTGGACCTCACTTACACTATGAAATTATTGTTAATGGTCAGCAAATAAACCCAGCAACTTTAAAATTACCCTCGGGCAGAAAGCTTAATGAGCAACAGCTTATTGATTTTAACTTATTAGTAAGTCAAAAAAATTTAGAAGTTGAAAAACTAAGGGGTCTTTAATTAAGCTAATTGACTAGCTAAATCATCAAAATCTGTTGTAGGCTCTTTTTTTTCTATAACCACACTATCATCAGACGTTTTATCAGACTTGTCTTTGGATATAATTTTTCTAGAAAAATTATTTTTAGAAGAGTTATCAATTTGTCGATAATAATGTTCAGCGTGCTGTAAATAGAATTGTTCTAATATTTCATCCCCTTGCCCTTTAGCATCTTTAGCTTTATTCAAAAAATCATTATATTGATCTTTTGGATTTTTACCATTTCTCTTATAGTTATTGGAATTACCATTGGCTTGAAGATAAGGCGAGTCAGCTGCACCTCTGGATGAGGAGGAATTTTTTCTTGAAGAACCAAATGGTTTTCTTTTTGTAAAATTTTTCATATGTTGTGTTATTGATTATCTATTTTTCTAAAAACCCGTCAGTCAGTAAATGGGAATGATATCTTTATTAATCTATCTAATTTAAGATAATCTTCTTTCTTATAACTTATTTTAACATTTTTTTCTAATAAAAATTTAATTAATTGATCAGTAATTAAAGGGTCAATTTCAAAATAAAGTTTTCCCTTATATTCGATATCATATAAGTAATTTGTAATTTCTTTGTAAAAAAACAAACCATCATCACCTCCATCTAGAGCTAATATTGGGTCAAAAAGTGTTGATTTTTCCAGATTTTTAATATGACCTGAGGGAATATATGGAGGGTTAGAAACAATAAAATCAGATTTTATTAAATTTTCTTTAGGGAAATCTTGAAACAAATTTGATTTATAGACCTTCGATCGCTTATATAAACCTGTATTTAAAATATTTTTTTTACATACTTCAATAGCCTCGCTTGAAATATCTATAAAATTGCACTCAGAATATCTAAACTCATCTAATAATGATATTCCTAAACATCCGGTACCACAGCAAAGGTCAATAAAAGAAATATTTGATTTATTTACTTTATTGTAATCAATCAAAATATTTTCGATTATTATTTCAGACTCAGGACGAGGATCTAAAGTATATTGATTGGTATAAAAAACATGATTCCAAAACCCTCTTTGTTTCAAAATTTTTGAAAGTGGCTTACCAGATACTCTCTCAAATACAACCTTTTGCAAAATTTTAAAATCAATATACTTAAAATCTACATCTATAAATAAATTTTTATTTGCAGCGTATGCAATAATAATTTGAGATTCTCCATCGCTATTCGGAACATTGTATGAGCTTAAATATTCAGTTAATTTTTTCTGTAAATCTGATTTATTTAATAATTGATTATTGAACATTCAATTGATTAAGCTTTTCTGCTTGCTCACTAGCAGATAAAGCAGAGATCATTTCTTCTAGTGCTTCACCGGTAAGAAACTGATCTAATTTATATAGAGTTAAGTTAATACGATGATCTGAAACTCTCCCTTGTGGAAAATTGTAAGTCCTAATCCTTTCAGATCTATCACCTGAACCAACTTGATTTTTTCTATTTGAAGATAATTCCTTTTGTTTCTTTAATCTTTCTTCTTCGTAAATTCTAGATCGTAAAATTTTTAGAGCTTTTGCTTTATTTTTATGTTGAGAGCGCTCATCTTGTTGGGTAACCACTATACCAGTAGGTATATGAGTAATTCTTACAGCGCTATCAGTGGTATTTACTGACTGACCCCCTGCTCCACCAGATCTATACACATCAATTCTTAAATCAGAGTCTTTAATTTCAACGTCAAGATCCTCAGCTTCCGGTAAGACAGCCACTGTGGCAGCAGAAGTATGAATTCTTCCTCCAGACTCTGTTTCTGGAATTCTTTGAACTCGATGAACTCCAGATTCATTTTTTAAAAATTTAAAAACACCATCTCCCTGAATTTCAATTACAGCTTCCTTAATTCCCTTTAAACCAGTTTCACTTTTTTCCATTGGTTGAAATCTCCAGTTTTTTAATGATGAATATCTCTCATACATTCTATAAAGATCCCCAGCAAAAAGAGCAGCTTCGTCACCACCAGTCCCAGCTCTAATCTCTAAGATAACATTTTTTTCATCTGCCTCATCTTTTGGTAACAAGGCTATAAGCAAGTCTTTATTTCTTTTTTCTAATTCTTTTTCAAAATCTGGCAATTCTGATTTAGCTAGATCTCTCAAATCTTCATCATTTTCATTCTCTAAAATATCTTTGTACCCTTTTATATCATTTTCTAATTTTTCAATCATATTTGATAGTTCAATGATAGGCTGTAACTTTGATAAATCTTTATTAATTTGAATGATTTGTTTATTATCAAGACTTTCAGAGTTCATCAATTTTTGATTAAGCTCTGAATACTTGCTCTTTAAATCTAAAATTTGTTTATCTAATTTCATTTTTTAAATTAAAATCAGTTAAAGAGTGTGTTTTTTGAATTTTCTTGTTTAAATCTTTAACAGAAATTTCATTAGATTGAATTTCTGACTCTCCAATTAATAAAAGAAAATCAAAATCGTTTTTATCTGCGTATGAAAATAATTTTTTTATATTGTTACTAATTTTAATTTCGTGGGAAAAATCAGATTGGTATAATTGCTTTAATACATTTAGGGAGTTTAAATATTCTTCTTTTTGTAAAGCTAAAAGAATTTTTTTAGACGAGTTATTTCCTTTATTCACATTAGGTATCAATGCCATTAATCGCTCTATGCCAGCAGCCCATCCTATACCTGGCATATCTTTCGTAGAGATCATATTGATAAGTTTATCGTATCTACCACCTGCTAATATTGCATTTTGTCGTTTTTCTTCATTGGTTTGAAATTCAAAAGTCGTATGAGTATAGTAATCTAATCCCCTAACAAGCTTATCATCTTCTTGAAAAGATATTCCATTATCCGATAAAAACATTTTAATTTTAGAAAAATAATCTTTGCTTTCTTTAGATAAATGGTCACGTATTTTTGGAGCATTAACTAAAATTTCTCTATCTCCATCGTCTTTACTATCTAATATTCTCAAAGGATTTTTATTCAAACGTGATAGAGATGTTTCAGAGAGTTTTTTTGTAAATTGTGATAAATAATCTTTTAAAAGCTTTGAAAAATTATTCTGATCTTCAGCAGACCCTAACGAGTTAATTAAAAGATTATATTTATCATTAGATATACCCAGTTTATTTATAAATGCTGAGGCTATGTAAATGATTTCAAAATCAATATAAGGAGATTTTTCACCAATGTTTTCAATATTGATTTGATAAAATTGTCTATATCGTCCTTTTTGGGGTCTTTCTCTTCGAAACATTGGACCATGTGTAGAAAATTTTAATGATCCTGATTGATAATTAGCTGCAGCAAATCTTGCAATGCCGCTAGTAGCTTCTGGCCTCAAGCATAATATTGATTCATTTTTATCAATGAATGAATACATTTCCTTTGAAACAATATCTGTAAGCTCTCCAACAGACCTCGAAAAAAGTTCTTGGTTTTCAATAATTGGTGTTTGAATAGCATTAAAATTAAATTTATTTGCAATGCTATAAAAAAGTTCCACAACATAGTTAAATTTTTCCATATCTTGGCCATATAAATCATGGGTTCCTTTTACTGGTGATATATTTTTATTCATTTTTTATTGATAAAGAAGTTCAACTTTTTCTTCTATTTTTTCAACTAGGTAATCAACTAAATTTTCATTTTGAATTCTATGACTTTTTTTTCCATCAACATAAACCATATGCGTATTATTTCCACCACCGGTAATTCCAATATTAGTCATCGTAGCCTCACCTGGACCATTAACAACACATCCAATAATTGAAACAGTTATAGGCTTTTTAATATGTGATAATTTACTCTCAACACTTTTTACTGTTTTTATAACATCAAATTGCTGCCTTGCACAAGATGGACAAGAGATAATGGTAACACCATAATCTCTAAGATTTAACGACTTTAACATTTCAAAACCAACTTTTACTTCTTGTGTGGGGTGATCAGATAGAGATACTCTTACTGTATCACCAATTCCATTGTACAATAACATTCCTAATCCTATTGATGATTTAATAGAGCCACTAAAATAACTACCTGCTTCGGTAATACCTAAATGAAGTGGATAATTGCAATAATCCGATAGCATTTTATATGACTCTACACTAGTGAATATATTTGAAGCTTTTACACTTATTTTAAAGTTATCAAAATTTAAGTCTTCTAATAGTCTTATATTCAGTTTTGCACTTTCAAATAAAGCTTCAGCTGTTGGGCTTTTAAACTTATCTAAAATTTGTTTTTCTAAACTTCCAGCATTTACTCCAATTCTTATTGGAATGTTGTTTTGCTTAGCCGCCTCAATTACTTCTTTAATTTTTTCATTAGAGCCAATATTTCCAGGATTAATTCTCAAGCAATGAGCACCATTTTCTGCTGCCTCTAAAGCCCTTTTATAATGAAAATGAATATCCGCAATCAAAGGTATATTCATATTTGGAATTATAGATTTTAAAGCTTTTGATGATGCCTCGTCTGGAATTGAAACTCTAACTATGTCACAACCCTCTTTTTCTATATCATGAATTTGTTGTAAGGTAGACTCAATGTCATGAGTAAGTGTATTAGTCATTGTTTGAACACTTATTGGTGAGTCGCCGCCAATTTCAACATTACCAACTTTAATTTTTTTTGTTAACTTTCTCTTTATGTTATGGGAGTAATTCATAATAATTGATCTATTTCATTAATCTTAAATTCTTTTAAATAGAGGCTCTGTTTATTATTCAACTTAATCTCTACTCCTTCATATATAATTTTATCAATATAACTAATATTTGATATATCAATTAAAAAATTATCATTTAAATCCAAAATCAAGCTTTTAGAAGGTAAAATTTCACCAAATTGAATAGAGCCATTATCTAAATGATGTAATTTGTAATAAATAGGCAATGTTGTATTGGCCTCAAATACAACATTATTATTATAAGCAACTCTATTTTTAATTTCTAAAGATTGAAGAAAATTTTTATGATCAATATATTCTAACGATTGAGATAAAAGATGCTTCTCAACTTCCTCATAAATTTCATCTTTTTGAAATATTTTAATTGAAGTTTTACTATTGAAGTTAGAATAAATATTAATTGATAATGAAATTAAAATAAAAAAAGAAAATAAGAAGAAAAATATAGTTAAAATCATTTTAGTATTATCTTCCGGTATGGCTTTAAGATTTGTAGAGTGCTCTACGCTGTAACCTAAATATCTATAGATACTTGATGTATAACTTTTTTGATAAGATTCAAATTTTTTTGGAAGCTCAAGACCTTCCTCTAGGCACTTTATAATTGATCTATCTATTTTGAGAGCTTTTGATAATTCATCTATAGAAACGCCCTTTGCCTTTCTTGCTTGTTCAATCGAAATTAGATTATTCAAAAATTATATATGGAGTTTATAAGCTTTATGAAGTTTTTGGACAGCCAAATCAGTAAATTTCTCATCAATTAAAATACTAATTTTTATTTCAGAGGTTGTAATTACTTGAATATTTATTTTATTTTTTCCAAGAGTTTCAAAAAGGGTCTGAGCTACACCAGCATGCGATCTCATTCCAACACCAATAACTGATATTTTGGAAATATTATTTGATGAATTAATTCTTTTATAACCTATTTTAGATTTTTCCTTTTTTAAAATCTTTAATGCTTTTTCTAGATCATTTCTGGGAAGTGTAAAAGATAAATTAGCATATTTTCCATCTTGAGAAACATTTTGTAAAATCATATCAACATTAATATTGCCTTTTGCTAAAGGGCTAAAGATCTTAGATGAGACTCCTGGCTTATCTAAAACCCTTGAAAGTGTTATTTTTGCTTCATCTTTAGAATACGCAATACCACTAACAGTATTATTTTCTAATTTACTATTTTCTTCAGTCACCACTGTTCCAGAACTATTCGGTTTAATTGAAGATCTAACACTTAATTTTGTTTTTTTTCTCATTGCTAACTCTACAGAACGAGTTTGTAAAACTTTAGCCCCTTGTGATGCTAATTCAAGCATTTCCTCATAAGAAATTTGAGAAATTTTTTTTGCATTTTTGACTAGATTTGGGTCAGTGGTAAAAACACCTTCCACATCAGTATAAATTATACATTCTGCATCAAGAGAAGCAGCAACAGCAACTGCACTAGTATCAGAACCACCTCTTCCAAGAGTGGTTATTTCGTTCTTTGAATTAATACCCTGGAAACCAGGAATTAATAAGACATCGCTATTATTAAATTCTTTAAAAATCTTATTTTTATCAACTTTAAGAATCCTGGACTTCATATGCTCATCAGATGTAAATATTGGTATTTGCCAACTCATTAGGGATTTTGATTTTATTTTTATACTATTTAGATAAATAGACATCAAAGAGCATGATACATTTTCACCAGAAGAAATAGCATTATCATAATCATAGGGATTAGGATTTTTAGAAAATAGCTTAGTTAAGTTTATTAAACGGTCTGTTTCTCCAGACATAGCAGAAAGAACAGCTACGACCTTATATTTTTTGGACCATTTAGAAATAATAGAAGCAGACCGAATAATAGCTTCTTTTGATCCTACTGAAGTTCCTCCAAATTTTAAAACCTTTAATTTCATGAATTACGGTAATATACATTTAAGTATTATTAAGTAAAGATTATGAAGAAAATAGATCAAAGATATTACGAGCCTTTAGAGCAAATGATGGCAATCAGGCACAACTATATGGCAAAAATAATACAAAATGAATTTGGTATATCAATATATGATTTCTTTTTAGGAAAAAAGGTCCTAGACCTGGGTTGTGGAACTGGGAAATTTCTTCATGGATATTATGAATTAGGATCAGATTGCGTAGGTGTTGATATTACAAATAACTTTTTTGTTCAAAATAAAGAAAAATTTAAATTATTAAATTTAGACTTAAATCATTTTTTAAAAAAAAATAAATTGAAATTTGACGTAATATTTTTATTTGAATTTTTAGAACATCTTACACAAACACAAAGAAAAATATTATTTAATAATTTACGTAAAATGATGAATTCAAATGGAGTCATTTTTATCTCTACACTTAATAGAAACCCTATTTCAAAATTTTTTTCAATTAATATTGCAGAAAATTTTTTAAAACTCCTTCCTAAGGATACTCATGACCCAGAATTATTTTTAAAACCCTCAGAGCTAGAAAATTTAGCTAAAAAAAATAACTTAGGTTTAAAAAATACTCAAGGTATCTCTTATAATCCATTATTAAAATCATTTAGATTATCAAATATTGATCTAATTAATTATTTCGCAACAATTAGTAACTAATTTTTTTTCTTACTTTTTTCTTTTGTCTCAAAGGGCAATTTAACCAATGATATGCCCTCTTCGACTAATTCTTTACTCTCTTTTTCAGTTGCCTCACCGTAAATAGGCTTTTCATCTTTCTCGCCATAATGAATTTTCCTAGCCTCTTCAGGGAATTTTTTTCCAACATAAGTAAAGTTTTCTTCAATTTCTTTTTTAATTTTTGTCATTTGCTTATTATAATTTGCAAACATTTTATCTTGATTTTTTTTTATTTTATTAGTTTTATTTGATTTAGAAGATACGTTAGGAGCCATAACTGATTTTGTTACCTTATTAGACATACAAAAAGGGCATTCAATTAATTTCTTTTTTCTTTGGATTTCATAAGAACGGGAGTCGTCAAAGCTAGCCTCAAAAATATGTTCATTTTCGCAAATAAGATCAAATTTAATCATACTGATTATTTAGTAGTAGTTTCAAATTTTTCAAGATTATATTTAAAGTCAATATCATGATTTAAAACTGGTATAGATTTTTGGTATTCCTCAACTTTATCTAAATCAATTTCACAATTCATAATTATTTCTTTATTCTCTGCTTCAGCAATTATTTCTCCCCATGGATCAACAACTAAACTGTGACCGAAAGTTGATCTTCTATCATTATTAACGCCCCATTGATTTGGAGCTAAAATAAAGACTCCATTTTCTATAGCTCTTGCCCTAACTAGAGTATGCCAGTGTGCTTTCCCTGTTGTATAAGTAAAAGCAGAGGGAATAACAATGGCCTTAGATCCTAGCTTAGCTAAATATCTATATAATTTAGGAAATCTTAAATCATAGCAGATAGAGTGTCCAAACTTCCAACCATTTATATCAAAAGTTTCTAACTTATTTCCAGATTTAAAAGTATCACTTTCTTTGTAGATTTCATTATTTCTGAGAATAACATCAAACATATGAATTTTATCATACTTTGAAATTATAGAACCATTAGAGTCAACAACAAGTGATCTATTATAAACACTCTTATTATCACTAATTGGAAGTGACCCTAGTAATATGTTTACATTATTTTTTTTTGCGAAATTTTGAAAATAAATAATAGACTCATGATTTTGATCGATTGAATATTTTTTTGAATTAGATAAGTATAAAAAACATTCTGGAAAGAGAATTAATTCTGGATTGTAAGATAAAGCATCCTGAATAAGATCTTTTGATTTTTCAAAATTATCATTGAAGTCAGAACCGACAGTGAGTTGAATTAAAGATAGTCTCATTCACTTTTTAAATAATGTAATTCAAAAGTAGAGATATCTTTTAAAGCTTTATGAATAACAATTTTTTCAATAGGGAGTAAAGAAATACTATGATTTGAAAATAGAATATAATTAAACTCTTTTTCATTTCTGATAACTGTCATTTTTAAAGTTTTATCTTTATTAATTAAAACAGTAGGCTTTTCTAATTCAAAATTCTGGTCAATTTCGTTATTAGAAGAAGTAGAGAGAATAAAATCATTATTAAACTTTTCAATATCGTCATAATAATTCAATCTTTTTTGATCTAAATTAAATCTTGAAATCATGTTAAATTATATTACCACAAAATGACTCAATTTAATTTAAAAAAGAAAAAATCTAGGGAAAGATTTTTTTTTGATAAAAATAATATTATTTCAGAAATTGGAAATGAACTAATTTTTGACAAAGTTAATTTTATTAAAAAAGATCTAGATCAAGTATTAGTAATTGATAATTATGAATTAAAAGATCATCCTAAAGTTTTGAATTATCAATATAGTGAATTTGAGGAAGTTGGAGAAAAAAACTCCTTTGATGGCATATTGTCTAATTTCAAAGTTCACATACCTTTAATTCAAAATATGAGTGAAAATCTCAATACCATTAAACAGCATTTGAATAATGATGGTTTTTTTTGTTTCAATCTTATTACGAACAACTCAATGGTAACAATTCGTAAATTATTCAATGAAATTGATGAATTTGTATTTGAAGGAGCATATACTCGCTTTGGCCCCTTTCATGAGGTTCCAAATGTTATTGATGGTCTAAATAAGAATGGGTTTAAAGATATAGTCGTTAGTACTGAATTTATTGAACTAAATTATAGAAAACTTTCTAAATTAAGATCTGATTTTAAACAATTTGGTTTGATTAATATTTATGACCAAAACCAAATCTTTAAACGGGATTTTTTAAAAAAAACAGAATTGCTATTTTCTAAAATAATCCAACAACATGAAAGTATTCCTATTGAGCTTGAAATCGCTACATTTACAGCATGGAAATAATATCAAATTAGTATATTTCTTATTCAATGTTTCAAAAAATTAACGATTTTTTATCATCTAGAAAAAACTCTAAATTAATTAATGAAATTTCTAACAAGTATCTTCAAAAAGTAAATTCTTTTGAGGATGAATTACGAAGCCTTTCTCAAGATGATTTAATTAATAAAATTTATGATTTGAAAAAAAGTTATAGTGAAAACAAAATTCGGGAATTAATTGAATTAGATATATGTTTAATTTGTGCAATAACTCGTGAAGTTGCTAATAGAACGTTGGGCCTCAGGCACTTTGACTCACAAATTATTGGAGGTATTGCTTTATATCACGGCTTAATTGCTGAGATGAAAACTGGTGAGGGTAAGACTCTAGTAGCAACTATACCCATTATTTTAAATTTTATACTGGATAAGAAAGTTCATCTTATTACTGTTAACGATTATCTTGCTAAAAGAGACTCTTTGTGGATGGGTCCTATTTATCAATATTTAAATATTTCAAATGGTTACATTCAAAATGACCAACCCTTAGAAGATAAAATTAAAACCTATAATAGCCATGTTGTATATGGAAATAATAATGAATTTTGTTTTGATTATTTAAGAGACAACTTAAGATCTTTTAGGTCTCCTAAAATGCAAAAAGATCTTCATATTGCAGTTATAGATGAAGCTGATTCTGTTTTAATTGATGAGTCTCGTTCACCTTTGGGTATTTCAGGACCAGTAAATACTCCAATTCAATTATTTAAAACATGCTACGAATTAACTGAAAATTTGAATTTAGATGATGTTGAAATTAATGAAGAGAGAAAAAATGTTTTACTTAAAGACAATGGAATAAAAAAAATTGAATTTAATTTAAAAAAAATAAATTTATTGAGAGGAAATAGCTTATTTGATAATGAAAATTTAGAGGTTTATCAAATCATCAATCAATCATTGAAGGCCCGATTTATATTTATAAAAGATAAAGATTATATTGTTAAAAACGATCAAATTATTGTCATCGACGAATTTTCTGGAAGATTATCACAAGGAAGAAGATTTGGAGAAGGGCTGCACCAATCTTTAGAAGCTAAGGAAAATGTAAAGATTCAATCTGAAAGTATTACCCTTGCAAGTATTACTTTTCAGAATTATTTCAAAAAATATGAAAAAATTTCTGGAATGACAGGAACGGCTTTAACTGAAGCTGAGGAATTATTAGAAATATATGGTTTGAGTGTTGTTGAAGTACCTACAAATAAACCCATGATTAGAAAAGATTTAAACGATCAAATTTATAAAACTTCTGATGAAAAAAATCAGGCTATATTAGAGCTAGTAAAAAAAAAGCATGCCTCTGGTCAGCCATTACTAATTGGAACAACTTCCATTGAAAAATCAAATTTTATATCCAAACTTTTGGAAAAATCTCATATACCCCATAATGTTCTTAATGCTAAAAATCATGAAAACGAAGCCGAGATTATTGCCTCTGCTGGAAAGCCATCACAAATAACCGTCGCTACCAATATGGCTGGTAGAGGAACTGATATTAAAATTGGTGGAAACCCGGAAATCGATAAAGATTTTAATGAGGCTGATTATCAAAAAGTAATTGATTGTGGTGGATTATGTATTTTAGGGACAGAAAGACATGAAAGTAGAAGGATAGATAATCAATTAAGAGGTAGATCTGGTAGACAAGGTGACCCTGGTGAAAGCATTTTTTTTGTTTCATTGGAAGATGACCTAATGAGAATATTTGGCTCTGAAAAGCTACAATCAATGTTATCTACCTTAGGTCTTAAAGAAGGCGAGGTTATCGAACATAAATGGTTAACATCCTCTATTGAGCGAGCTCAAAAAAGAGTAGAAGGTCATAATTTTGATATTAGAAAACAACTTTTAGAATTTGATAATATTATAGATAAACAAAGAAATATTATTTATTCAAAACGAGAGATGATTATAAGTGAGAATATTTTAGAATTCATATCAGAAACGGAAGATGAATTTATTACTAATTTACTTGATGGTGAAACAGAAGAAATAGAAAATTTTAAAAAAACATTAACGCATTTAAAAGATAATGAACTAAAAGAAAAAAAAGAATATTTAGAACAATTTAATAAAATTAAATCTGATAATTTAAAAAAACATTCTGATGTATATGAACAAATTCTAAGACAAGTTACTTTAACAATCCTTGATAAAAATTGGCATAATCACATCCAAGAGCTTACCAATATCAGGATGTCAGTCAGTTTAAGTGGTTATGCTGGAAAAGATCCAGTTAATGAATTTAGAAAAGCTTCTTTTAGTGCTTTTAACCAATTAATTTATGAAATTCAAAAACAAATTGTGTTAGTTTTGAATAATATGAATATCCAAAATCAACCAGAGGATAATCAAACAAAACCAATTGAGTCATTACCTATTAATAAAAAAGTTGGAAGAAATGATCCTTGCCCTTGTGGGTCAGGTAAAAAATATAAACACTGCTGTGGTAAAAATTAAATTAGGGCAAGTAATTTAAATAACGTTCATTTCTATTAGCAATTAAACTATCGATGCTCTGTTCTTGTAAATTATTAAGGTTGTTTAAAATAGATTTTTTTAAACTTTCACTTATGTATTTATGATCCCTATGCGCACCACCTACGGGTTCTTCAATTATCTCATCAATTATATTGAATTTAAGACAGTCTGCGGCCGTAATTCTTAGAGAATTGGATGCTATTTCAGCAAATTCAGATGATTTCCATAAAATAGAAGAGCAACCCTCTGGAGAAATAACAGAATATATTGAATTACTTAGCATAAGAACTTTATCGCTTGTGCCTAAGGCTATTGCACCACCCGATCCACCCTCTCCAATTACTACAGAAATACATGGGGCTGCACAATTTAAAGCAACTTTCATTGATTGAGCAATAGCTTCTGCCTGTCCTCTTTCCTCAGCATCTTTACCAGGATATGCTCCAGAAGTGTCAATGAAGCAAATTAATGGGATATTTAGCTTTGATGCCAGTTTCATAATTCTTTGAGACTTTCTATAACCCTCAGGTTTAGCCATTCCAAAATTATGTTGAATTCTAGAGTTCATATCATTCCCCTTTTCAGTACCAAGAACTAGTACGGGCTTGCCCTCTAAAAAAGCAAAACCTGAGATGATTGCACTATCTTCTGAGTAAAGTCTGTCACCAAATAAAGAAGTGAAATTAGAGAAAATATTATTTATATAATCTTTTGTTTTAGGACGATTTGGATGACGTGCTATTTTAACTATTTGCCAAGGTGATAAATTAGAATAAATTTTATTAAGCTCAGTTTTTTCTTTTTCCTCAATGGTTAAGACTTTCTGAGAAACATCAATTCCATTTTCTTCAGATAGTTTTAACAGTGATCTTTTTTCGTTATCGAGTTTTTCTAATTTTTCTTCAAAATCCAAATAAAACATTGCAAGACTATAGTTTATTTTTCAAAGGATGATAAGTATCTAAAATCAGCTTTTTTCTAGACTTTGCAACCTTAGTGTATATCTCAGTAGTAGAAATACTAGAGTGACCTAAGAGTTTTTGAATATGTCTAATATCGGCATTATTTTCTAACATAGCTGTTGCAAAGGAATGCCTAAAAACATGAGTTGAAATGGAGAATTTTATAATACCCTCTTTGTAAGAGTCATCTAAAAACTTGTTAATACTCCTTGGAGAAATCTTTTTTCCATTAATATTAAAAATTAAAGGACAATCAGATTTAGTCTTTATAAGAACGTCAATGAAATCATCTGTAATAAAAACTCGGCGTTCCTTTGCACCTTTGCCATATATATTGAGGCTTAGCTCTTTTAAATTCAAATCAGTCCATTTTAAATTTATAGCTTCAGAAATCCTTAAACCTGATAAAAACATTAATTGTAAAAGCATTGCGTAAGTTTTAGAGTTCTTATTTTTTCTAGTTATAAGTGCTTGAATGATTGCATCGATTTGTTTTTTTGTAATGGCTTTTGGAATTTTATGTTTATTCTTTAAAGAGTGAAAACTATCTAAATTAATATGATCAACTATTTTTTCAGTTTGAAGAAACTTCAAATAATTTTTGATAACTGAAACTTTTCTATTAATTGTAGATGGAAGACATTCCCTTCTTAAGTGTGAAATAAATGCCTCTAACTTTTCATTTAAATTTTTTTTTGATACGCTTTGATCAAAAAATTGTTTTAAATCTATTTCATAATTTTTAATAGTATTGATAGATAAATTTTTTTCAGAAATAAGATGCTGCTTGTAAAAATTTATGTGTTTATCAAAATTCATAAACTAGATAAATGAACTTTAAACATCAATTTAATTAATTCATTTTCTAGATATTCATTCTTAATTAAATATTTATTTAAAAAATATAAGTCATATTCATTAATATCATAGTATTTCTCACTTATATTTAAATAATATGAGTAACTTGCTAACAAATTAAAATTTTCAGATAAGTGAAATAGATAAACAGGATCAATAGATACACTTAATTCATCAATAATTGATTGATTTTTTCCATCAGAGAATTTTAAATTATCGTTTAAAAAAAGAAATTTCATCAACGGACTATTTAAATAACTATTATCATCAATGTAATAGTCTTCTGTAAAATTATTAGTCAAATAAAATTTTAAACTAAGTGCGTAAAAGTTCTCATCAATATTTGGTGAAGGAATATCTTTTAATACAGATATTAAGTTCTCTAGAAAATTAGAATTTTCGTAGAGTGAGAGGAGCATTAATGCATTTAAATAGGATAAATTTCTTGAAGTTATTCTCATTCCTGAAAATTGTTCATTAACCAACCTAGATAAATCATACAAATCTAATTGAACTAAAGGGATGTATTTTTCAAGAATTTTTAATTTCTTATTATAATTAATTTCACTAGATATTTCTTCGTATACCATTAATTCAAATGGGCTTTCATCAAGGAATTTTAGGAGAGAAATATATTGCTGAACATTTATAACTCTTTGTTTGAACAAGTTATTAATTTGATAGAGATATAGTTTATTATTCAAAAGATAAATTTCTAAATCAATCAAATTTGAAATTTGGTCAATATTTATATTGAGGCTATTGTCTTTTAAAAGAATGTACTTATCTAATAAATCTAAATTACTTAAATAATAATCTTTTTGATGCTCATTTGGCTTATTGGATAAAAAATTCATTAAAAATTCTGAGTTTAGAGCCTTAATATCCTCATCATTATAAATTTCTAGTAATAAAGAAATTTGAGAGTACTTCTCCTGTTCTAAAAGGCATAAAATTTTGTACTGTATAGAGTCTTTAAAATTTTTTTGATTTTCATTAAGTAGATTTAGATATGAACACATTTCATTTATTTGATTGGAATTGAACAAATATTTTAAATATGATTGATTTGCCTCTTTGTTATTAAAATCCTCAAATAATATCTTTTCAAAAATATTTGAATTTAATTGATACTCATAATGTTTTGAGTCAAATAATTTTAACTTTTCAAAGAAGAAATCTAATTGATTTGAATATTTTGGAAATATATTGCTATTAGTTAGTGGGTCAAATAATGCATAAAAAAAATTATCATTATATTCAATATCGTTGATTAATTTATTTAGTTCATCCTGAGATATTATCTCTGAAATTAAATTATTTTGAGATATGGAATTATCTTGAAATATTACCTCCTCTTCTGAGACAATTTCTGAAGAAACAGAATACGAAAATAAAATCAAATAACTTAATAAAGTAAAAAATCTCATATAAAGTTACCAATAGGTAAATTGTAATTATTTAGTTTTGTTGGAGCTGGTATATTTATGCTATTAATAGCTATAAATATAATAGCTATAAGTACAAATATGGTTAAAATTATAAATAATTTTCTCATTCAATCTAACTTTTGCTAGTCTATATTATATATTCTAATCAAGATAAATAACAATGTCGAAAAAAAATAAAACGCGAATATGTATTATTGGGATGCCTGGATCTGGAAAATCTACTATAGGTTCGTTATTATCTGAAAAACTAAAATATAGATTTATAGATTTAGATAATGAAATTGAAATTAATACTGGCTTAAAGATTAAAGAAATTTTTAAAGATATGGGGGAAGACAGTTTTAGAAAAATTGAAACAGATACTCTGAATAAACTAATTCATAAGGATAGAATTGTAATATCTACTGGAGGGGGAACTATAATAAAAAACGAGGAAATTCTTAAAAAAAGTTATAATATTCTTCTGAATTGTAAATTGAATGAATTAGTTAAAAGAGCCTCAAGAAATAAAAATAGACCATTATTGTCGTCAAATGTTGAAAGTAAAATGAAAGACCTTTTTATCGAAAGAAAAGAACTTTACAATAAGATTGCAGATCTAAAGATTGAAGCAAGCACAAATATTACAGAAACTATTGCAGATATATTAAGCTCCCTTGAAAATGATTATTAATAAAAAGATACATAACGTTGAAATTTCAAATTTAGAAAAAGTTAATAAACTCCTTCTTAAGAAAGATCTAGATGCTAATATTTTGATAATTGATCAAAATTTAAAATCAAATAAATATATAAAAAAGTTAATCAGTAAATTTGGACCAAGGTGCCTGCTAATAAAAGGGCATGAAAAAATTAAATCTCTTGATAATTATTGTACATATATTGAGAAGATTTTAAAAATTGGGGTACAAAGAAAAAGTAAATTAATTTCAATTGGTGGAGGTACTATTGGTGATTTTGCCGGCTTCCTAGCATCGTCTCTATTACGCGGCATAGACCATTATATGATTCCATCTTCACTCCTAGCAATGGTTGATAGCTCAATTGGAGGAAAAACTGGATTGAATAGTAAATATGGTAAAAATTTAGTTGGTAGTTTTTACTTACCAGAAAAAGTAATGATTTGCCCAGAATTATTAAATACATTACCAAATAGAGAATTAAGTTGTGGTTTTGCAGAAATTATCAAATATTCATTAATTAAACCTAATAATTTTAAAAAAAGATTATTGAAATACGATTTTAAAATAAATTCTGATCTTGTCTCAATCATAAAATATTCCATAAAAACAAAAATTAATTATGTTGATGATTTCAAAGAAAAATCATCTCATAGGTCATCTCGCGCAATCTTAAATTTTGGACATAGTATTGGTCACGCTATTGAGAATTCTAATTTATATAAATCAAATATTAAGCATGGTGAGGCTATAGCCCTTGGTATGTTAATTGAGTTAAAAATATCCGAATACCTCGGCTACTATAATAAACCTATTGATCAAACTATGAACCTTTTAAAGAAATTTAACCTACCAACATCTTATGAAAATTATTTATCAAATGACAAAATTAAAAAGCTAATGCAAAAAATGAAATATGATAAAAAAGTCTCAGACAATTATATAAATATTATTTGTATTGATAATAAAGGTGGTTTTATAAAAAAACTATCTTTTGAAAAACTTGAAAAAATACTAACTAAAATAATTTAATGACTTTATTAATTTTTATAAAATTAATAGCTATAATAATTTTATTAATACTTTCGGCTATTTCTTCGGGATCGGAGACAGCACTTACTGCTGTTTCAAAATTACAAGCTCATCGTCAAAATGAAAAAGGAATAAAGAATTCTGGATATATCTTAAGAATTAAAGAGTTAAAAGATGAGTTCATAACTGGGATATTACTTGCAAATAATCTTTTTAACATTCTAGCTACTGCTCTCATGACTGAGTTACTTGTTTCAGAATTTGGAGGTTTAGGTGTGACTGTAGCTACTATTTTTATGACAGTATTAATTGTGATTTTTTCTGAAGTTACTCCAAAAATATTCGCTATTAATCGACCAATCTTATATGCATTAAAAGTTGCAAAATTTTTCTTCTTTTACACAAAATTAATCAATCCTTTAGTGAAATTGATTAACTCAATATCTGGAAAAATTATTAGATTAATGGGTTTAAATTTAAATACTGATCAATCAAAGACCATAAAAGAAGAATTCGAAGGGGCTGTTCAACTTCAACGTCAGTTATCCAAAAAGGGAGAATATGAAGCTGAATATATGAGCAACCTTCTAGAATTAAAGAAATTAAAAGTAGATGAGCTAATGACACATCGAAATGAAATTCTTTTTATTGATTTAGAGGATACGTTTAAAAGTAACTATAAAATAATCAATGATTCATCGTACACTCGAATACCTGTAATTAAAGGTAACTTCAATAATTTAGTTGGAATAATTGATATTAGAGACTTACTTAAAGAAGAAGAATTCAATGAAGATGGAAACAACATCCTAATTGAAAAAAATACATTTCAACCTGTTTTTATTCCACAAAACAAGCTTGCTATGAAGCAATTGATTGATTTCAAATCTCTCAGAGAGCACATAGCATTAATCGTTGATGAATATGGAGAGATACAAGGCCTTATAACATTGGAAGATATTATTGAAGAAATTATTGGAGAAATATTTGATGAAACTGATACTGATGAGAGCTATTTAGAAAAAATAGATGATCAAAACTACTTATTCAATGGCAACGCCAGCATCAGAGAAATCAATAGAAGCTTAAATATCGATTTACCAGATAAATTTGTAACCTTATCTGGATTAATCCATGAATTAGCTAAAGAAATACCTAAAGTAGGAAAAATAATTTATTATAAAGATTTTAAGCTTCAAATTATTTCAAGATCAATTAATAAAATCAATAAAGTTAAATTAAGTATTTAATATTTTAATTTCAATAGAATGGAGGCCCATTTCTATTTCCGAATTAAGTCTTTGATATATTATTCTATGCACTTCTAATCTATTTAATTTATTTCTATTAATAATTTTAATCTGAATATGAGTTATTGGATAATCTAAGTTTTTTACCCCAATATGATTTGAATGATGGTGACTATTATCAATAATTTCTTTAATTTCAAATTGTGTTATTTCTGCTAAAAGAGTTTTAATATGATTAAAATTCATATTCTAAATTTTAAATGAATAAAAAAAATAAAATAGAAAATTTATGCAATTATCCCGATTGTAATTTAAAAGGAGAATATCGTGCCCCAAAGGGATATAATAGTTTAAATGATTATCAGTGGTTTTGCCTAGAACACATAAAAGAATTTAATAAAAAATGGAATTATCATAAACAAATGGGAGCAGATGAAATTGAAACAGATATACGATTTGACACGATATGGAGAAGGCCTACAAGCTCATTTGGATCCGGAAAGAAATTCTTTAATTTTACAATAAATGGCGAGAATATGGGATCTTTTGAAAATCCAAGTATATCAACCTCATCATCTAATAAATTACAATGGTCTTTGTCTCAATTAGAATTAGATATCAATACCGATCTAAACTTGATAAAAAAAAAGTACAAAGAACTAGTAAAACTGCATCATCCAGATGTTAAAGACAATAGTAAAAAAAATATTGATAAATTTAGAAATTTAGTTGAAGCATATAACTATTTATTAGAGAGATACAAAAAATGACAAAAGTAGAGGCCCTTAAAAAAGATAATTTATTTGAAACAAATGAAGTTTCATCAAAAGAATTATTTGGAATTAAAACTGATATAAAGGTTCCTCAATTTGTTAATAAAAATGAATATTGTCCTTTAGTTGACGAAAACTATGTCTTTGATGATGAGACTACACTCGCTATTTTACTTGGACTAAAATTCAACAAACGAGTTTTTTTGCAAGGTCTTCATGGAACTGGTAAATCATCTCATATTGAGCAGGTATGTGCACGACTTAATTGGCCTTGTATTAGAATAAACCTAGATAGTCATGTCTCAAGAATCGATTTAATTGGTAAGGACTCCATAGTTCTTAAGGACAATAAACAAGTTACTGAGTTTCAAGAGGGAATATTACCTTGGGCATTCCAAAATAATGTTGCACTAGTTTTTGATGAATATGATGCTGGAAGGCCTGATGTGATGTTTGTTATTCAAAGGGTTTTAGAAACAGACGGAAAATTGACTTTATTAGATCAAAGTAAAGTTTTATCACCCCATCCTTATTTTAGAATTTTCGCAACAGCTAATACCGTTGGTCTAGGTGACACTTCAGGAATCTACCATGGGACAAATCAAATCAACCAAGGTCAAATGGATAGATGGAACATTATAGCGAAATTGAATTATTTAGAAGAAGAGCAAGAAATAGAAATCGTTTCAAAAAAAATTAATTCAAATACTGAAGAAAAAAAATTAATTAAATCAATGGTTCAAATGGCAAATTTATCTCGTAAGGGATTTGAACAAAAAGATGTATCTATTGTCATGAGTCCTAGAACTATAATTATGTGGGCAGAAAATTATAAAATTCTAAATGATATTAAAAAATCATTATCGTTAACTTTTTTAAATAAATGTGATGAAAGTGAAATTGATATTTACAAAGAGTATTTTCAAAGAGCTTTTGGATTAAATATATAGTTGTCAAATAACAATTTATCGAAATTACCTAAACAAATATCAAATACACTTAATTCAGTTAATAAAACTTTATCTCGAAATAAAAATCTTAAAATTAATATCAATTCTAATATTATCTTAGAAAAAGAAGAAACATTAAATTTACCCTCAATTTCAGCAATTTTTAATTTTGATGATATGAGGGGTGCCTCTGATTCTTTTGCCCTAAAAAAAAGGCATCACAATGAAAAAATCCTTAATCAACTATTAGTTGATAACTCTGACATAAAAGAAGAATTAATATTTTTAGAAAAGATGCGTTATGAGCTTTATGGAGCTAATCCATATATTGGAATTAAAAAAAATATTCAAATTAAGTGGTTAAAAAGGTTAAAGGCAATTGAATTAAAAAAACAAACTGACACTAGAGACTTACTATTTTTTACATTTACAAAATTTTTTTTAGATTTAAGCGAAGGGCTCACTTGGAAAAAAAATAACAAATATTTAAAAAAGATTACTAACAAAGAGAATATCCAAGAATTTCATGAATTATTAATTAAGATATCCTCAGATCTTTCTGATCAAAAAAAATTTTCTCATAGCTCGATAAATATATTACGCCTACTATTTCCAAAAAATAGTGAAGATAATGAACAACAGGATGATAAGAACACAGAGGAAGGTAATGATAATGAAGAAGTCAAGGAACAACATAATCAAGAAGAATCTCAAAAAACAGCTCCAGAAGAACAAGAAATTAATGATGATGTTCATACCCCAGAGAATGATTTAGATAATGATCAATCAAGTGTTCAGGGTGAAGAGGTTGATGTTGAGATAACAGATCAACAAGTTAATGAAAATTATGAAACAATAGAAAGTTATAAAAATTTAAATCAAAATTATAAAGCTGCAACAAGTCAGTATGATGAAATTATCGAAGCACAAAAGTTATGTGATTTGGAAGAATTAATGGCTCTTCGAAAACAGTTAGATGAGAAATGTGATTTATACCAAAAGCAAATTACTAGATTAGCTAATAAACTTTATAGGAAGCTTCAATCAAAACAAAACAGGTCTTGGAGTTTTGATCTCGAAGAGGGTGTATTAGATACATCTAAACTGACAAGGATAATAACTAATTCTAATAATTCTTTATCTTATAAAAAAGAAAAAGAAATTAAATTTGAAGATACGACTGTAACCTTATTAATTGATAATTCTGGATCAATGAGAGGCAAGCCTATAATGATAGCGGCCCTAACTACCGATATGATAGCCGCTACATTAGAAAAATGTAAAATAAAAGTTGAAATATTAGGATTTACTACAAAAGCTTGGAAAGGTGGTAAAACAAGAGAACATTGGTTAAATAATGGAAAGTTAAAAAATCCAGGTAGATTGAATGATTTACGCCATATTATCTACAAATCTGCAGATCAAAACTCTAAAAAATCGAAAGTGAACTTAGGGCTTATGTTAAAAGAAGGTCTTCTTAAAGAAAATATTGATGGAGAAGCTTTATTGTGGGCTAGCTCTAGGCTAGCAAAAAGACCCGAAAGTAGGAAAATTTTAATTGTAATTTCTGATGGCGCTCCTGTTGATGACTCAACATTATCTGTAAATAACAGTAACTATTTAGAAAAACATTTAAAAAGTACAATACTTTCAATCGAAGAAAGATCCAATGTTGAGTTACTGGCTATAGGAATTGGACACAATGTAGGACAGTATTACTCCAAAGCTATTACCATCCATGATGTTGAAGAGCTAGGTGGTATTATGTTTAATAAGATTGAGACTTTATTTACTTAATTGAGATAGAATCTCTTTTTTA
The DNA here is from genome assembly GCA_004321805.1 of alpha proteobacterium HIMB59. GTDB lineage: Bacteria > Pseudomonadota > Alphaproteobacteria > HIMB59 > HIMB59 > HIMB59. The sequence continues at coordinate 34,945 of SGZV01000013.1, forward strand.
TAGTTTTCAAATTGATCTTGCTGAATTTTATTTCTTATTTCCTGAAAAAAATTATTCATAAACCAAATATTATAAATCGATAAAATAACCATTCCTAAAATTTCATTAGATTTAAGTAAATGATGAATATATGATTTAGTAAATTTATTAATTTCTGGCACGATGCAATCTTCATCAATACAAGAATGATCATCTTTGAATTTTGAATTATTTAGATTAAATCCTTTAATTTTTGACTTTGAAAGCATGATTCCATGACGAGCAATTCTTGTAGGAGATACACAATCAAATGTGTCATAACCACAACTAACACCATGTAAGATATCATCAATGCCACCAATACCTAAAACATGCATAGGTTTTTTTTTATCAACAATGTTTTCGCAAAATGAAAAAATCTCATGCATCTGATCTTTTGTTCCACCTAACGACCCACCGATAGCTAAACCATCATAGCCTTGTGAACACGTCTCCTCACATGCGACTTTTCTTAAGTCTTCATATACGCCTCCTTGAATAATTCCATACAGAGATTGAATACCAGAGGAACCAGAATTTTTTTCAAAAGTATCAAAAGACGAATTAAAAGATTTTAAACAACGTTTAGCCCAACGATGACTTAAATGCATTGAATTTTCAGTATACTTTTTAGAAACATTAAATGGCGTACATTCATCTAATACAAATATTAAATCTGCTCCAAAATATCTCTGTAATTCAATTGATCTTTCAGGTGATAAAAAAACTCTATCTCCATTAAGATAATTTCTAAACGAAGCACCCTCTTCAGAAATTTTGATTAATGATTTTCTTTTGATATTTGTATTTTTTCCTTTGATCTCCTCCGATACAGAGCCATATCCGAGTGAAAAAATTTGATAACCTCCACTGTCGGTCATCATTGGTCCTTTCCATTGGGTGAAGTTTTGTAAGCCTTTGTTTTTAGCAACTATATCAGGCCCAGGTTGTAGCATTAGATGATAAGTATTTGATAAAATTATTTGAGTATTAGCTGAGTACAGTTGTTCTGGTAAAATGGATTTTATAGTAGCTTTGGTTCCACAAAAGATGAAAGCTGGAGTAGAAATTTCTCCATGATTTGTAATTATTTTACCAATCCTTGCGTTAGAGTTAGGACTTTTTTTTAAAATCTCAAAAAAACTACTCAATGTTTTTTGGAAGAAAATTTCTAGCTAGGTATATAAAAAAAGTATCAAAG
>SGZV01000014.1 GCA_004321805.1 alpha proteobacterium HIMB59
TTACTTTTTTTCCAGTTGGAATGTTGTCTTTATCCATTTCAGTATAGTAGTCAGCATTTATATACAAATGATGACCAAATATATCTTTTTTTATTTTTTCTAAATTCCAGTATGCATGATTAACTATATTCACATGGGTCATTTTTGAAGATCTTGCTTTAATGGAAATATTAAGACAATTATCTTTTAGGCTAAATTTACAAATACTTATCAATTCTCCTGGAAAGCCTTCTTCACCATCTTTAGATATATATTGATAAGTTACATGTTTTTTGGAGGAGTCAATAATGTTCCAAATTTTTGAGTCAAAACCTTTCTTTCCTCCATGTAAAATATTTTTACCTTCATTTTTTGATAGCTTATATGTTGTGTTTTTAATTCTAAATTGTGCATTTTTAATTCTATTAGCAAATCTTCCACATGTAGATCCAAGATAGTTTTTATTATTTTTATAAGATGAAATTTTATCTAAATTTAAAACTAAGTTAATTTTTTTTCTTTTATGAAAAACTTCGAATAAAGTAGCCCCTACATTTAAAGTCTTAATTCTTAAGAATTTATTTTCTAACGTGTAGGCCTTAATCATTGGTTTTTAAAGAAATATTTTCAATTACTTTTTTAGTAGACTCTTTAAGCTTTGGGAGAGTAGATTTAATTAATTGAATTCTATCATACATAGTTGGATTGTTTGAGATTTCCTGTCTAAGAGTATCACCAAAAGTTTTTCTTAGTTCTGTGCCAATATTAAATTTACAAACATTGGTATTGAAGGCAATTTTTCTTCTTAACGCATAATCAATACCACTGCTTCCGTGTAAAACTAAAGGGATGTCAGTCAAATCTTGTATATTCTTTATAACATCCATATCTATAGATGAAGATTTATTTGTTTGTAAATGAACATTTCCTGCACTTATAGCCATTGCATCACAACCTGATAACTCCGCAAATTTATTAGCTTCATTAGGGTTTGTGCTCAACGATTCTGCTCCCTCATTGTATCCAACAAATCCGATTTCGCCTTCTACTGACACTTTATAACTATGAGCTAATTCAGCAATTTCATGTGTTTTTTCAATATTTTCATTTAAAGATAGCTTAGAGCCATCAAACATCACTGAGGTAAATCCGCTATCTATTCCCTCAACACACTCTTCTTTTGAATATCCATGATCTAAGTGACAAACCACTGGACTATTTGACTGATCTGCAAGATATCTAAACATTTTTCCTAGAATTGGAACTGGTGTATTAGCCCTACAGCCTGGACCTGCTTGCAAAATTACTGGTAAGTTTAATTCTTCGGCTGTTTCGGCATAGCATCTAGCATCCTCCCAACCTAGTACAACTAGACCAGCTACTGCATAATTTTCATTTTTTGCTTTTTGAAGAACATCACTGAGATTTGCTATAGTCATTTATACTTTGCAATCATATCCTTTATTCCAGGTATCGTCTCTATCTGGTAAGCATGAGTTTTTTGAAAGTATTGCACAAGCGATCTTTGTGATAGGCCAACTAAAATTGTGAAGTAATACATTTCATATCCTGGTGCGACCACACATGGGTGATAACCTTTGTTAATTGCAATAGTTGAACCGTTAAATAATTGATAACCAAATCCCTCTTTATCATCTTCATATTGCATAACCTGAACTCCAAAGCCATGACCTGGTTTAAAACGATAATTATAAACTTCATCATGACGTGTTTCATCTGGGAGCCTATCTGTATCATGTTTATGTGGAGGAAAGCCTGACCACCCCCCTTCACCTACTGTATAAAGTTCATTAACTAGTAATCTTCCAACTTGATCATGTTGTTTTGCACCAAGTATATGTTTAATCTTTCGGTGAGTTTTAGTATCATCTGAGCCATATTGAACTACATCAATATCTTTTTTTGTAACCAAAAACGCATCTAATTTATTTTCATAAATGCCACCGGCTATAAAACATTCAGCTTTATCTGAAAGGCAGGTAATAGTGCATTGGGCATTGGTTGGGATATAACTCCCCTCAGGCTCACCATCCCAAACATCAGTATTTCTTGTCCCAATTTGACCAAGTTTATTGCCGTCAACGGTCAATTCAACTATTCCAGTAGCCGGAACTACACTTGTTTCATGCTTTGGCAACTGATAACTGTAACTTTCCCCTTTTTTTAAATTAATTATATTAAAATATACTAGAGGAACGGTCTTATTATCCTCTTCAAATAAAGCTATATTTTTGTTATCTGAGTATGGTATGTGCATCTATTTCTCCATTGTTTGTTGATTAATAAATTTATCTAATTCTTCACTATCCGGCATTGCTGAGGAACAGCCCACTTTGGTTACTACCAATGCTGCGTTTGCAGAGCCTCTTTTAACAGATTCCTCCAAAGACATTCCTTGATACATGGAGCTGATAAAACCTCCATTAAATGCATCACCCGCCCCTGTAGGTTTTATAGCATCTACTTTAAATATCCCAAATTCAAATTCTTTTTCTTTGGTAAAAACTTTAGATCCTTTTTCACCCATCTTGTAAATTATGATTGATGGTTTTTTTTTAATAAATTCTTTGGCTAGATAAAAACCATCAGAAGAATTATCTGAGATATTAAATTCAAGATCGTTACCTATAATAATATCCATTTCATTCATAATTTTTTTATAGACATCTGATTTAATTTGATCTGACTCCCAATTATATGGTCTGTAATCTAAATCTATAATTAAAGGTAAATTTAGAATAGAGGTTTTTTGTGTTGCATAAAAAATAGCTTCCCTAGAAGGATTAGATGATAAGGCAGTGCCAGAAATAAATACAGCTGAATAGTCTTGAAAATTAATTTGATCAATATCATCTTTTTTTAATTGTAAATCGCAAGAATTATTTCTGTATAAAATTGATTGGTTATTCTTAAGTATTGTCTCCACTACTGCCAATTGAGTTTGGTAAACCTTATCTACCTTTCTACAAAAACCACTACCTACACTAAAGTCTTTTAATTTATTTAAAATATATTCACCAATAGCATCATCAGAAATACAAGTAACTAAATCTGATTTGACACCTAATTTTGATAAAGCAACACAAGTGTTGGCTGCAGAACCTCCAAGATGTGTAGAAAAGTCTTTTACATCAGTAATTTTTGTACCCGGGGGTTCTGGATAAATATCCATTCCAGCTCTACCAATTACTAATATTTTTTTGGATTTATCAAATTTCATAGAGAGACTACTTTAAAGGAAATATTTGATTTACTTAAGAATTTTTTGAATTTCTTCTAAAGTGAAAAAATCAGATTTCTTGCAAGTGGTTTTTATTTCCTGAGGTGTCATGGTGTCTGCTGCCTTCATAGTAGATTTAATAATATCTAAAACATGAAGCGAAAGCTCTCCGTTGCATCTGTGATATAGATTGTTTTCTATACAATAGGCCATTTCTGATAAACCGACTCCACGATAATTTGCATTAGTTGCAGACTCATTAGCTCTACCACTATGTGAATTAATATTTATTTTACCTAGTGGCATTTCATCTGTTTTATGTTCTTGCCATTGTCCAGAGTCATCATTGCAAGTCATAACTGATCCTCCAAACATATTTGGGTCAGGAACTATCATTGATCCTTTATCTCCATAAAGCTCAATATGATTTCTTTGATGTGCAACAACATCAAAAGAAAGTGTAATTTGAATGAATGCATCATTATGAAATTCTAGATTTACCAAATAGCTAGTGGGGCACTCAACTTCAAACTCTTGGTCTTTTTTTGGACCAATACCAATAACTCTTTTTTCAAAGACCTTAGTTGAAATTCCATGCACACTTTTTGCAGGCCCAAGTAAATTAACTAATGCAGTTAAATAATAAGGCCCCATATCCATAACTGGGCCACCTTCATTATTTGCAAACCAAGGTTCTGGATTTGGATGATAAGATTGAACCCCAGGATAGGCAAAAATTGCACTACCAAGTCGAACATTACCAATCTTACCTTTATTGATTAATTCAATAGACTTTTGGATACCTCCACCAAGAAAAGTATCAGGAGCATTTCCAATATATAAACCTTTAGATTTTGATAATTCTAATAATTCTTGTCCTTCAGAAAAATTAACAGCCATTGGCTTTTCACTATAAACGTGTTTACCTTTCTCTAATGACTGCTTTGCAACTTCAAAATGAGCTCTCGGAATTGTTAAATTAAGTATAATTTCAATTTCAGAGTCATTAACTAAATCCTCTACAGAACATGCGGTAATTCCATAAGTCTCAGAGCATTTTTTTGCATTTTCTTCATTAATATCAGCGCATTTTACAATCTGGAAATTATTAAAATAATCATGACCACGAAAATATGTTTCAGAAATATGGCCACATCCAATTAACCCAACTTTAAAAACTTTGTTCATAGGAGTTTTTTATTTATCTAGACCGCACATATTGATGTATTTAATCTCAATAAAATCATCTATGCCATATTTAGAGCCCTCTCTTCCAAGTCCAGACTCTTTAATTCCACCGAAAGGCGCTTCAGCTTTCGATGTTAATCCAGTGTTTACACCAACCATGCCATACTCTAGTGCTTCAGCGACTCTCCATATTCTTCCTATGTCTCTTGAATAAAAATATGAGGCTAATCCATAGGGTGAGTTGTTCGCTAAATCAATTACTTCATTTTCATCTTTAAATTTATAAACAGGAGCAACAGGACCAAATGTTTCCTCTGTTGTAATTTTTGCTTCTGGAGTTACCCCAGTCAAAATAGTAGGTTGATAAAAATTCAATCCTAAAGAGTGCTTGGCTCCACCAATAGCAACTTTAGCACCACAAGCAATAGCATCTTCAACATGCTCTTCTACTTTACTTAGAGAATGTTCATCAATCATTGGACCTGAAGAGTTTTCTTCATTTAGACCATCTCCAACTTTCATTTTAGATACTGCTTCCACGAATTTTTTACAAAACTCGTCATTTACATTTTCTTGAACATAGATACGATTTGCACAAACACAAGTTTGACCAGTATTTCTGAATTTACTTTGCATTGCACCGGCTACTGCATCATCAATGTTTGCATCATCAAATACAATAAAAGGTGCATGCCCACCTAATTCCATTGAAACTTTTTTGACAGTTCCTGAACATTTTTCTAATAATACTTTTCCTATTTCAGTTGAACCGGTGAAAGATAATTTTCTTACTATAGGGTTAGTTGCTAATTCATCTCCAATAGCAGATGCTTTTCCTGTGATTACATTTAATATTCCTTTAGGAAATCCTGCCTCTTCTGCTAGAACAGCAAGCGCTAAAGCTGAAAAAGGTGTTTGACTTGCAGGTTTAATTACAACTGGACAACCAACAGCTAGAGCTGGAGCGCATTTCCTAGTAATCATAGCATTGGGAAAATTCCAGGGGGTTATAGATGCCACAACACCGACGGGTTGTTTTAAAACAACTATTCTTCGATCAGTCATGGGGTCAGGGATGGTATCGCCATAAACTCTTTTAGCCTCTTCAGAAAACCACTCAACAAAAGAGGCGCCATAACCAATCTCACCTCGAGACTCGTTAATAGGCTTTCCTTGTTCAATTGTCATCATTTGAGCTAATTCTTCTTTGTTTTCAATCATTAAATCAAACCATTTTCGAAGTATATCTGATCGCTGTCTTGCAGATTTTGCTTTCCATTCAGGCCATGCTGCATTCGCTGCTTCGATGGCCCTTCTAGTTTCAGCTGTTTCACACTTAGGAACTGTTCCAATTTCTTCTAAGGTTGCAGGATTATTTACTGAAATAGTTTCGCCAGAGTCAGCGCTAACCCATTCACCATTTATATAACACTTATCTCTATAAAACTTTGAATCTGTGATTTTCATGTTTTTATTTATAGCAGTAATATGAATTATTCTATAGTAGCAATTTTGCCACCTACTGGGATGGTCTCACCCTCAGGTGCGGTAATTTCAGTTAATGTTCCATTGACCGTAGAGGGAATTTCAGCAGCAGTTTTATCAGTTTCAACTTCACATAAAATATCTCCCTCTTTAATTTCATCTCCAACATTTTTATGCCATTTTATAACTTTTCCTTCATCTACAGTCTCTCCTAGTGAGGGCATTATTATTTCCATAATTATTCTCCTTTTATTTTTTTAATAACTTCGTTAACAATTAAGTCTACAGAGGGGATAGTATTATCTTCTAATATATCAGCACTCGGTAGAGGGACATGAGGTGTAGTAATTCTTGTAACTGGTCCTTTTAAGTTTGAAAAACAATGTTCTGTAATTAAAGATGAAATTTCTGCACCCCAACCACATAGCCTTGGGTTTTCTTCTACAGTCATAGCAAACCCTGTTTCATTAATTGATTTTTTTATTGTTTGAAGATCTAAGGGAACAAGTGTTCTTAGATCTAAAACTTTTGCATTAATATCATGCTTTTCTTTTAAAATTTCTGCTGCTTTTTTTGACCTTTGCGCCATTAGCGCCAAACCAATTATTGTTATATCACTTCCTTCGTGAAGAATATTAGCTTGTCCAAAAGGGATTGATAAATCAGTATTATCTAACTCTTGCTTCGATGCATAAAGTGATTTGTGTTCATAGAAAATAACAGGATCAGGATCATTAACTGCTGTGTTCATTAATCCCAAAACATCAGCAGGAGAACTTGGAGCTACAACTTTTAATCCAGGAATCATCATAGACCAATTCTCTAAACTCTGAGAATGTTGGGCTCCAAACTTTGATCCCCCTCCATTCGCAGTTCTTATTACTAATGGTATAGTAATTTGCCCATCTGACATATACCTTGTTTTAGCTATTTGATTTGCAACAATATCCCAGCAAACTGCCAAGAAATCAGAAAACATAATTTCAGCTATTGGTCGTAAACCTGTCATTGCAGCACCCATGGCAGCACCCAAAATTGCTTGTTCAGATATTGGAGCATCCATCACTCTATCTTTTCCAAATTCTTCTAATAATCCTACTGTAGCTTTGAAAACTCCCCCTGCTGCGCCAACATCCTCACCAATAAAAAATACTTTTGGGTCTTTTCTCATTGCCTGAGCTATCGCTAATGACACACTTTCTCTATAAGTTAATTGTGCCATTCATAACCTCCGTCAGCCCACACATCTGTAAATATTTCTTTAGTATCTGGAATGGGAGATGATTTTGAAATTTCTGTTGCCTCTTCAACTTCCTGTTTAATTTTATTTTCAATATCAGAAATGACTTTCTCATCTATATTATAATCCAGTAATCTTTTTCTATAATTTGTTATGGGATCTTTGTTTTCAAGCCAGTCTTTAACTTCTTCATCTGGACGATATTTTCCTGGATCTGCTCTAGAGTGCCCACTATGGCGGTAAGTTTTGGCTTCAATTAAACTAGGGCCATTGCCTTCTCTGGCTTTTTGAATTGCTGCTTGGGCTGTGCGAAACATTTCATCAGCATCATTACCATCAACGATAATTTTTTCTAAACTATAAGCTGAAGCTCTATCTGCTGCTGGATGTTCCACAGCTGTTACATCGCTGATCGCTGTGTATTCCATATATAAATTATTTTCACAAACGAATACTATCGGCAAATCCCAAATTTTAGCCATATTTAAGGCCTCATGAAAAGCACCAATATTAGTTGTTCCATCACCAAAAAAGCAAACACTTACTTCTTTTGTTTTATTATACTTTGAGGCTAGAGCTGTACCATTTGCAATTGTTAAATGTGCTCCAATAATTGCATACGATCCCATGACGCCTTTATCCACATCAGTAAGATGCATTGAGCCGCCTTTGCCTTTCATCAATCCACATTGGCGTCCCATTAATTCACCTAAAACTCCCTCTATAGAAGATCCTCTAGCTAAAGTGTGGGCGTGACCCCTGTAAGTGCAAAAAGTATAGTCACCCTCTTGGAGAGCAACTCCAAATGCTCCAGCTATAGCCTCTTGGCCCAAAGCTAAATGACTAGTACCTTTAATTAAATTTTGAAGAAATAAATCGTATGCTTTTTTTTCAACCAATCTAAGCTTTAGCATCATTTCCCAAAGCTTAAGTCGATTAATTTCTCCTATATCATCGTTGGATATATCAACCATTAATATTTATTTGCAATTGGAAGTTCTTCAGCAGGAAATAAAGATATTACCTGACATCCTTTGTCAGTAACAATTAACTCTTCTTCAATTCTAGCAGCAGAATAGCCATCTTTGGCTGGGCAATAAGTTTCTAAAGCAAAAACCATTCCTTCTTTAATTTCAGTAGGAGAGTCCATTGAGACCAATCTACTAATTATAGGCCTTTCATGTATTGCTAAACCCAATCCATGACCAAACTGCAATGCGAATGCATCCATTTCATTTGCAAAACCAAACTCTTCAGCTTTTGGCCAAACGGCAGCAATTTTATCAGTTGATGCTCCTGGCTTTACCAGTTCAATTGCCTTATCAAGCCATTCACGACATTGTTTATAGGCATCATTTTGAACATCTGAGGCCCTACCGATATTAAATGTTCGGTAGTAACATGTTCGATAGCCCATGTATGATTGAAGAATATCAAAAAAAGCCTGATCACCAGGCCTGAATGTTCTATCAGTAAAATTATGAGGATGAGGATTGCATCTTTCACCTGAAATAGCGTTAATTGCCTCAACATCGTCAGAGCCAAGCTCATAGAGAAGTTTATTTGCATTAGCAACAATTTGAGCTTCGCTAACTCCTGGTTTCATCGTTTCGTAAATTTGATGATAAGTTGCATCAACCATAGAGGCCGCTTGATTTAAAAGCATTAACTCATCTTGAGACTTTATTTCTCTGGCTTCTAATAATATTTGCTGACCATCAATAATATTTAATCCCTCAGCCTGAAGTGCAAACATCATTGAGGGCTCCACCAAATCAACCCCAATAGGCTCTTTATCCAATCCCTTTTCTGCAAGCATTGATTTAATTTCTTTTGCGGCTCGGGTCATTAAACCTGCATCTGGGTGCACTGTACCCCTTAAACCAACCATACCCGCTTTCCAATTCTCCTCAGGAAGCCAAGGAGAGAAAAGTTGATGATGTTTTGCAGCTGATCCAAAATCCCACAAGATTGGGTCATGTCCTTGAGGTAATAAAGAGTATCTTGCGATTTTATCTCTAGACCACTCTCCAATGACCGTACTTGTGAGATAGCGGATATTGTTGTTATCAAAACAAAGGAGGGAACCTGCTTTAGAATTATTAAGAGCTTGTTTTGCTCTCCCTATTCTATACTTATGAAGTCTTTGAAAATTTATTCTTTCCTCATAATCAACATTCATTGTACCATGAGAGGGTACTCTGCGATGCCAATTATAGTTTGGGTTAATATCTTCTGGCTTTATAATGGAAGGCTCAGACATTATTGAATTACCATTCCTCCATCAATCATCAAAATTTGACCTGTCATATAATCAGACTCCCCAGATGCCAAGAAAGAAGCAGTTCCAACAATATCTTCAGGATAAGAGTATCTTTTCATTAAAATCATATTTTCAGCAATTGAGTCCATTGACTCACCATGTTTATCAAACTTACCCATTGCTACTAATTCTTTATCTAGCTGCTCCCACATCTCTGTTCTAACAACGCCTGGGCCATAACCATTAACATTGATACCATATTCAGCAAGACCTTTTGCACCGCCTTTGATTAATCCTGCAACTGCATGTTTGCTTGCACCGTAAATAACAACATCATCAAAAGTTTCACGAGACAAAATAGAAGCTACATGGAGGATTTTATAGGGTTCTTTTTGTTTTCCTTGACTGATCATTTGACGTGCTTGTTCTTGCATACCCAGCCAAGCACCTCTTACATTGATATCGAAAATGAAGTCATAGTTTTCTTCAGTTACATCCATAAACCATAAAGGTTTATTAACTCCTGCATTATTTAAAGATACGTTTAAACTACCAAATGCCTCCACAGTTGCGTTAACTGCAGCTACGTGATCCTCTCTTTTTCTAACATCTAATTTACAAGAGATTGCTTCCCCACCAGCCGATCTAATTCTTTCCTCTACTTCCTTACATCCGTCTAAGTTAACATCAGTAATACAAACTTTTGCTCCTTGCGCGCAATAATGTTCAGCAATTGCAGCACCCATACCTTGGGCGGCACCAGTAATTAATACATTCTTACCTTTAAGTCTTTCCTTATCCATGAGTATCCTCCAAATACATAATAATTATAATAATTTAGTTAAAAAAGGTAGATATTGAATATATCCAAAATGAATATTATTTACCTAAGACGGATCTCTTCTTTTCAAGCAGTGCTTTTTTTCGATCATCAATGGTTTCAAGTAAACTTTTCCTGGCCTGCCTAGAGTCAAATATTCGAGACATTGTTTGGAATACGATAACGATAACTAATAACACTGATGTAAATAATTGAACAAAGTGGACCTGAAGAGCATAAAAAACAAGTCCCGTATTCAAAAAATTAACTGTCAAAGCTCCTATTGCAGCTCCTAGCACTCCTCCTTTTCCTCCTAAAATACTTACCCCTCCAACAAAAGCAGCAACTGTTCCAGCTAAAAGCAAATATTGCAAGCCAAGACCTTGGGCTGTACCAGATTTTAAACCAATGACAGTTCCAGCAAAACCTGCGCAGAAACCAGATAGTGCAAATGCAATAATCATCGGACGTCGTAGAGGAATTCCTGCAGTCAAAGCTTCTTTACGAGCGCCTCCAATAGCATAAATTTCTCTTCCATATTTTGTATAGCGCATAAAGATGCCCACACATATAAAAATAAAAATTACAGTTAAACTTGCAGGGGAAAAATACATCAAAACTTTGGTTGTGATAAAGTCAGGCACTCTGAAATCAGTTAGCATTACTGTTTTTTCCTCTGCTATTAGTAAAGCGACGCCTCTTAGAAGCATTAATGTTCCAACGGTTATGACAATTGCCCTAATTCTAATGAAAGCTATGACAAAACCCTGAGTAGCACCAATCAGTGTTGATACAGATAGTCCAATTAACATTGCAAAAGGCGCTCCTAAAGGATCTGTTAGTTTTACAACAATGACAGCACAAAGAGCAGCATTAGATCCAATGGATAAATCAATTTCTCCAGCAATAATGCATATTGTTAAAGCTAAACCTACAAGGCCTAACACGGCAAATCTCTCTAATATTGCGAATGAGATATTATGGCTGAAAAACACTTCAATGTTCATTGCAAAGAAAACGTATACACAAAAAGATAGTAAAATTGCAAAAGACAAGTCAACGTCTCTGGTAATTCTTCTCATTAAATTATCCATTATTCTTGAGCCCTACTTCCTTTCGCAAATAAACCAAATACAATAATACTAAATACAATCATTAAACCTACTCCCACAATTCTGGGTCCGCTATTAAACCCTTGTAAAACCATCATATTATCCACCATTGCTATAAATATAGCTCCCAAGCTTGTTCTCAATGTAGATCCATACCCCCCCATTATAGAGTTTCCTCCAACCATGACAGTGGCGATAACTAAAATCGTCATATCTCCAGAGGAACCAAATTCAGCAGAAAAATAATTTGATTGAGCACTATCCATTTGGGCAACAAAAGCCACAGCTACAAAAGCGCAACAAACAGAACATATAGTGAATACGATGATTGCCATGGAGAAGTTTTCATGACCGGTGGCTTTTCCTGCTGCCTTGTTAGCTCCAACAAGATAAACTTTTCTACCAAAGTTAGTGTGTCTGAGAACAATTTCCCCCGCGATTGCGATGAGTATAAATGACCATGTAATACTTGGAAGACCTAGAAAAGATCCGGTTCCGAGCCATTCAGCATCATGGGGTCTTGTGAAATTTATAACAAGGTTATCACTCCACCATGCACCAATGCCATAAAGTATTCCGGCACCACCTAGGGTTACCACGATGGGGTTGCCTCCCATACCAACAAAATATCCTTGGATAACTCCACTCACTACTCCCACAGACAATGCAGCAAGAAGTGAAACCATAAAATTTCCAGCTAAATCTGGTGATCCAAAACCAGTGGCCATACCCATTGCAAAAGTAACACCACAAATTGATGCGGTTTCTTTGAGCGAGAGTAAAAAGAAATTTCCTGAGAGCGTCACAAAAGTTAATCCAATAGCCATAATGCCATATAATGCAGCATCTCTAATTATTGCTTTAAAATTTGTAAGAGTTAGGTAATTATCAGTAAAAAAAATTCCATAAACAAACATGACAGCAAAAAGAGAAAGCAAGATAGCTAAAAGTGTTCGATCTTTATAAAATTGTAAAAATTTAGCAGAAAATGGTTGCTGGTTTTCTTGTATCGCTGTGCTCATAAGTTTGTCTCATTAAATGGGTCAGTAATTTCTTTTAAAATGGTGGGTGTCTGAATATTTTCCAGACGATGTTCATCTATCATCATTCCTCTATAGAAGGTAATTACGCGGTCTGGCAAATAAGTGATTTCTTGTATATCAGTAGAAGCAAAAATGATCGTAATTCCTCTGGCAGCAAGATCTCTCATTCTCTGGTAAATTTCAGATTTTGCACCAACGTCAACACCTCGAGTGGGCTCATTAACTAATAAAACATCTGGTTTAATGGAAAGCCATTTTCCAAGCGCCACTTTTTGTTGATTTCCGCCACTTAATAGGCCAGACTCATCAAACATTCTCTTTACATCAATTAAAAATTCTTTTGCTAAGCTTTTTGAGTAGTCTTGTTCTGTGCTTCCAAAATTAAAACCATATTTAGATATAGATGAGAGTGCAGGCGATGTTAAATTTTCAAATATTGGTCTACCTAAAAACAAGCCATCTTTTTTTCTATCAGAGGAGCAATATGCAATTTTTTTCTTAATAGCTTGACTAGGGGATTTGGGTAAAAAGTTTTCACTATTTATTGTTAATGAACCGGAGCGTGATTTAAGAGCACCAGCTATTGAGGCTAAAACCTCACCCGCTCCACTTCCAAGCTGACCAGATAGCCCAAGTATCTCTCCCTTATAAGCTGAGAAACTTATTGGCTCTAAAACTCCGTCAGGCCATAAATCTTTAATTTCTATTTTAGGATCATCGCTAATATGATCTGCTTTTGAAGGAAACATATTAGCTAATTCTCTACCGAGCATAATCTCTACTAATTTATTTACATCAATGTCTTTAGTCTGCTGAACACCTTGACTGACACCATCTCTTAAAATAGTAATTCTTTTTGTAATTTTAAAAATTTCATCAAGTCTGTGACTAACATAAATGATAGATTTTCCATTTGCAGCTAAACGTTCTACCATTTCTAAAATTCTTCTACTCTCAGCTTCGCCTAACGCTGCTGTAGGCTCATCTAAAATCAAAATTTTTGCTTCTCTTGAAATCAATCTAGCTACTTCCACTAGGTGCTGCTCACCAACAGAAAGTAAATTAATTCTAGTGGTGGGATCAACATCGGTTAAACCAACTTCATCAAGATAGGGACGAGCCATATTTGCTAATGTATTTAGTGTGGCAAATTTTTTAACTTTGGCACCTGTAAGAAAAATATTTTCAGCTACTGACATATTAGGAATCAAGCTTAATTCTTGTTGGGCTATAGCAATACCGGACCCCTCTGCTTGTGAGGGAGTTTCAAATTTTACTTCATCCCCATTAATTTGATAGCTGCCCTTAAATCCAGAATCAAAACCACTTATTATTTTAACTAAAGTAGATTTTCCTGCGCCATTCTCACCGACAAGACCCATAATTTCGCCTTCATTGATTTCAAAATTAGCTTCTTTTAAAGCTTGAATGGCACCAAAGGTGCGGGAAACTTTTGTGATTTTAAGGATTGGATCTGAAGCCATATTCCTATTAATTTTATACCTTTTTTGAGAATTTAACTACACACAGGGATTAATTTCCCTGTGTGTAAAAATATAGATCTATTAGCTTTTAGGAATTAATCCCAAGCACCTGAGCAAAGCTCGTTGATACCGTATAACTTACCATCAAAACCTCTTAAGGCAGTAAAGTCCATAGTTGCACCTGTTACTGAAGGGTTTGGGGTAAAGTTAATGTATTGAGCAAGCTCGCCATTTTCCATGTACTCTTTTACAAGAGCAATAGCTAGCTGACCTTCGTGAAGAGGTGATTGTAGAGTAGTACCAAATTGCTTTCCATCAGTAATCATCTGTTTATCACCATTACATACAGTACCAACAGTAATAACAGCATCGCTATCTACGCTACCGCTTTTACCTGTGCCTGCATACCAGTCAACATTATATCCTGCTTCTTCCAGAGCTTTAATACCACCAGTTAAGATCGCATCATCCATTCCATATACGAAATGAATACCTTGATCTTTAACTTTAGCGATTAGCTTTGCAGCACCCTTATAACCATTTGCCTGACCAAAACCTTCACCGATATCTCCAATTAAATTTAGATCAGTACCAGCAATAGCTTGCTTAAATGCATTGATTGAAAGGCCATATCCACCATAAGAGTGTGGGTATGATAGAGCAATAACATTAAAGCCATCACCACCTGCGGCTTGTTTCATCTTCATAGCTTTAACCATCATCTCACCTGCGTTATATGCACGAAGACTATCGTCTGGCCCAGCGTATCCAAAGATAAATGCCTTATCTTGCTCGTTTGGTAGCTGATTAATTTTTAAAACCGGAACACCAGTTTTTGCTAATTTTCTAAGTGAACCTAATCCGGCAACTGCATCAGGCGGCCACCAAATAAATACATCTGGAAGTGCACCACTTGATAGATATTGTTCAACTTGTTGGTTTTGCTCAGCCTGGTTATAGTTATTTTCAAAAACTGTAATGTCATAACCATATTGCTCAGCTGTTGCTTTAATTCCTTTTACGAATGCTCCTACATAAGCCTCAGAAGACGCAGCGTTAAAGGAAACGATTTCTACTGCTTTAGCAGAACCGAAAGAAAAGCACATCAAAACAGCTAATACTTTGATTAGTTTGTTCATTTGATCCTCCTTATGTCCTAATACCTAAATTATTCATGTTTTAGGAAGACATTTAATGTCTAATATATTCAGTTTGAATATTTTGAATAATTACTATTAACTATTCTAACCCTTTGAAATGAACAGAAATGAAATAACCACCCTTTTGAAGTTTGTCAATAAAACTAGAATATTATTTAACAAGACTGTTTCTAATCAAATTATTGATGCTGACTGGAGGATATTTTCTTATGTCATATCCAATCATTTTGAGAATAAATTGTGCACCACAACCAGTATTATCCAAGTGTCTGGACTTCCATTTGCAACAGGCTTGAGAAAAGTTAATAGATTAATCAAAGTAAAAAAATTAATTAAAAGACCTAAGACAAAATCTGGAAAATCTTTTTCAATCCACCCCAGTGGAGAATTAATTAAAGAATTTACAGAATATTTGTTACTCATCAAAAATGAATTTGCATCTCAACTAGGATTTAATGAAATTGATAATAATTTTTATTTTGGAACTTCTTTATCTGCAGGAAACATAATTCCTGCACCAACAGTAATTACAAATCAAAGTAAAAAATTTAAAAAAATTCGGTTTTTATCAAATGATAATCCGACATTTAAAGTGATACAAAATAATTTAAATTTTTTTGAATACATTTTTGATTGCAAAATTGAACTCACAATTGAAAGCGATTTAAAAAAACTTTTAAATAAAATTATTACTAATTCCCTATCAAATTCTAAATCTAAATTTGATATTGTTGCATTTAATATTCCCTGGATAGGTCAATTAGTAAATTTAAATTGCTTAACTCCTCTAGACAAGCATGTTGAAAGCATAGGATTAAACTTAAATGATTTTCATTACTCAGGTATAAGATCTAGCTCATTTAATAAAAAACTTTTTGGTATCCCAATAGAAGCTATTCAAGATTTATTATTTTATAGGCAAGATATATTTCAAAAGCATAACATCAAACCTCCGGTAAATTTTGAAGAATTATTTTCTGCCTGTAAAGCTCTTAAAAATATTAGTGAAATTGAAAGCCCTATATCTTGGCCAGCAAGAAAAGGTCAGCCATTAGCAACCAGTTTTATTCTGGCAATGGCTAACTTTGGCAAACCATATATTAACTTGAGATATATTGGAGATAATATTTACGATCTTGATTCTGAAAAAATATCTTTAAAAGCTAATTTTCTATCTGAAGCTGCTTTTAATGCTGCTAAAATGCTCAAAGAACTGGTTTCATATTCACCAAATAACATCTCTTCTCATTCTAATGATGAATGTGTGGAGTACTATAGTCAAGGCAAATCAGCAATGGTTTTAAATTGGAGTAGTCGAGCACACCTTTTTGAATTAAACAAAGGTTCTCCTGCCTTTAATAAAACAAGCTATCTACCAAGACCTGCAGGACATCCTTCATTTCAAGTTTCACCAATTGGAGGATTTTCTCTGGGCATACCCTTCAACACTTCTGATGAAAAAATTCCATTTATCATGCGTAATATTCGAAAGTTTGTATCGCCAGAAATAATTAAATATTACATTGAGCATGGGAGTTTATCATCACCCGTATTTAGTGTTGTGAATGATCCTGAAGTAAGAGCGCTGAGTCCCATCTTTAATGAAATTGATAAGATGGAAAAAGATGAAAAGTTTGTAGAATGGGCCAGGTACCCTTTGCCAACTTATTCAAATATTATCGAGGAGGTAGGAAATAGAATTTTTAATTATCTTTTTTTAAATGAAAACCTTAACTCAACTTTAGAAAGTTGCCAAGCAACTGCACAGAAATATTTAAAATAATTATTTGATTTCCATTTTTTCAGCTGGTTGAGGTGGAGCAAATGGATATCCTCCCCATACCGATTGATCAAAGTTTACAACTGATCCTGTCATCATTCCTGAGTCATCAGAAGCAAGAAAAGCTACAGCTTTAGCGACCTCTTTGGGGTCAAGTAATCTTTCGAATGGTTGAGCTTTCGCTGCATCCTCAAGCCAATTTTCAGGAGCATTATGATATTTTGTCTGAATTTCATGCTCTCCATCAGATGCCATCCATCCAATATTTAGTTGGTTGACACGAATTTTATTTTTAAGAAGAGCAAAAGCAGTGTTTCTTGTTAAAGTTGCCAAAGCTCCTTTTGAGACACAGTAGGTTGAAATAAATGGCTGTCCAGTCATTGCCGCTACTGACCCTATATTGATAATTGAACCTTGAATATTTTGTTCAATCATAATTTTAACAGTATCTTGAATCAAAAAATAAGGACCCTTAAGGTTAACACCAATCATTTTATCAAAAAGTTCCTCTGAGGTGTCAACTATATTACCTCTATCAGTTATACCTGCAGCATTCACCAAGATATCTAATTTTCCAAATTCTTGTTTAGCTACTGAAACAGCATTTCTACATTGATCTACTTCAGGTAGATCTGTTTTTACAAATAAAATTTTACAGCCCGTATCTTCAGTAATTTTTTTTGCAACTTCTTTTCCTTTTTCTTCTGATCTTCCAATAGTAATTATTCCAGCAGCACCGTTCTCTGCCAAACGACGAGTGATTGCTGCACCAAGACCCTGTGTTCCTCCAGTAATGAGTGCATATTTTCCATCAATTCTATTCATAACTAATACCCCTCAATTTCATATCCATACATATTTAGGCATTCAACTAATTCTTTATTTCCAATTTTAGCATACTCCAACGGATTAGCCTTAGAAGGATCCTGTTCAGCTTCTACAATAAACCATCCTTGATAATCATTTTCAGCTAATGTCTTAATTACTTCTTTAAAATCGATATTGCCATCTCCTGGCACAGTAAAGGCGCCTTTTAATACTGCATCAAGAAAGCTCTCTTTACTTCGATCTAAACTATTGACCACATCTGATCTAATATCTTTGGAATGGAAGTGGTTCATTCTTTTAGCATACTTATTAATTACATTAATAGAGTTACCCCCTGCAAAGGTCATATGCCCAGTATCAAAAAGCAAATAAACAGCCTCTCCTGTATGGTTCATTAAAAGATCAAGTTCTTCTTCGGTTTCAATTGCAGTGCCCATATGATGATGAAAAGATATGGGCATTCCAAAATCAGCACAATACTCAGCAAAGGAAGTTAATTTTTTACCATATTGTTTAAAATCTTCTGGGTGAATTTTCCTTTTAGTATTCAGAGGGGCATTTCTAACATTTTGTATTGTTCCAGCAGTTTCACCATAAACCAAACAAGGTGCATTTAAATCTCTAAATAATGTGAGTTGCTCAAGCGCTTTATCTTTTTCTTTTTCAAGGTCGTTATCTAAAACAGTTCCTGAGTACCAGCCTGATGCAAGATGGAGCTTATGATTATTTAATATAGGACCAAGTTCATCAGAGGTTTTAGGAAACTTACCTCCAGTCTCAACTCCTGAAAATCCTGCAAGTTTTGACTCTTTCAAACAAGTCTCAAGTGTTGTCTCTCCTCCTAACTCGGGAAGATCATCATTAGACCAGGCGATAGGGGCAATTCCAAGTTTAGCTTTCATAGTTTAATTCCTTTACGAAGAAAAGATCATACTTAAAAATACATCTTTGTGAAAACTTTTTTATTTTTTTATATAATAAGTAGTTTATAAAACTTTCTAATGAAAAAAATTAATATTGCAGTTCTTGGTTGCGGTAGGATCGGTCAAATGCATGCAAAAAATGTTGCTCTTCATGAAATGACTTCTCTTGCCTGTGTTTATGATATTAATGAAGATTTTGCAAATAAGGTAGCCACCGATTTAGGGGTTCATGCTGTAACTAAAGATAGTGAAATTTTTTCCAACGCTGAGATAGATGCTGTTCTTGTTGCCTCTCCTACAGATACCCATATCGAATTCATCGAAAAATCTGTGGCAGCTAACAAACCTGTCTTATGTGAAAAACCGATTGACCTAGATATTAATAAAGTAAATGAGAGCGCTGAGAGACTTAAAGGAAATAACGTACCCATTCAATTAGGCTTTAATAGAAGATTTGATCCTGGCCACCAAGAGGCTAAAAAATCATTATTAAATGGAGAAATTGGAGATCTTTATCAATGTATCATTACATCAAGAGATCCTGGTATGCCGAGTTGGGAATACTTGCAAGCATCTGGTGGACAATTTCGAGATATGACTATCCACGATTTTGATTTAGCAAGGTTTATGTTAGGAGAGGAGCCGGTTAAGGTTTTTGCTATTGCTAATGCTCTGATTGAACCAAAATTAAAATCTGATTTAAACGACAGTGATACTTTGATGATTATCATGGAAACAGCTTCTGGTAAGCAATGCCATATCAATAATTCTAGATCTGCCACTTATGGATATGATCAAAGAGTAGAATTATTTGGGAGCAAAGGAATGATAGTCAGCGACAATAGAAAACCTCATGAAGTAAGAAAATTTGCAAAAGAATTTGTTAATCGGCAAGAGCCATATTTAAATTTCTTTATAGAAAGATACCAAGAAGCTTATATGAATGAAATTACAGCTTTTGCGGAAGTTGTGCTAAATAAATCTCAACCAATTGTAAATTTTGAGGATGGGCGCAAAGCTCTAGTCTTGGCTGAAACTGCGTATAAATCAGTTAAATCTGGAAGAATGGAGAAAATTGATTAATTTTACACATTAATCAATGATTAATTAATAATTGTTATCATGCATAATTTGCATAGTTTTTCTAAATGATAAATAACATAGTTAAAACAAAATGGTCAAAGAAGGAAACTGTTCTAAATAGTTTCTTATCAATCCCAAATTCATTTACTGCAGAAATTATGGCTGCACAAGGCTATGACGCTTTAACTATCGACTATCAGCATGGGATGATTGACTTTAATGATTTATTTCTAATGTTGCAGAGTATAAGACATAGTGGAGTTACTCCAATTTGTAGAGTTTCTGGATTAGACCATGCCGTAATTTCTAAAGTTATGGATGCAGGCGCAATGGGCATTATTTGCCCTATGATTAATAATCGTAAACAATCAGAACAACTTGTTCAAGATTGTAAATATCCACCTGTAGGCATTAGAAGTTTTGGCCCTACTCGTGCTAATTTCACAGTAAGCTCAAATTATTTCTATGAAGCAAATGAAAGTACATTCTGTTTAGCGATGATAGAAACACAAGAAGCTTTTGATAACTTAGATGATATTGCATCTACACCAGGATTAGATGGCTTATATATTGGAACTGCAGATTTAACTATAGGCCTTAATAAAGGAAAACTTACGCCTGGCTTTGATCGTAAAGAACCTGAAATGATTGAAGCAAAGAAAAAAATACTTGAAACTGCTCACAAACATGGAAAAGTTGCATGTCTTCATTGTGGAACTCCTGAATATGCTGCGCAAGCTAGCGAGTGGGGCTTTGATTTAGTTACTATAACAAATGATGTAAGATTATTAGCGGGAGCGGCGGGCGAGCATGTAAAAAAGTTTAAAAATTTAATTGGTGAAGATCATAATGAATCTGGTAAGGACACAAATCCAAGTTCTTATTAAACTAAACAGTCTCTAATTCTTTTGCAAGATCGCCGATTTCAGCACCACCCGCCATTAATCTTTTAATATCGTCTCCGCCCAGCTCAGATGACTCGCCTGATCCAATGACCTCACCGAGACTTAAGAAGGTGAAACGATCAGCAATCAATCGAGCATGAATTTCATTATGAGTAATTAAAATAATTGCAATATTTCCAAATTGTTGAACTTTTTTAATTGTTTTTAGAACTTCCATCTGCTGTTTTTGACCAAGAGCCGAAGTTGGTTCATCGAGGATAAGAACTTTAGCACCAAAGTATATGGCTCTTGCAATTGCCAGGGTTTGTCTTTGTCCACCTGACATGGTGCCAACCAGTTGCGTTGGATCAGATATATTAATTCCAATTTTTCCCATCTCTGCGATAGTGATTTCATTCATTGTCTTGAAATCTAAAATGCCAAGAGGCCCAGGTCCTTTTTTTAATTCATTTCCTAAAAAAAAGTTTCTAGTAACAGATGTTAAAGCATTTAAAGCCAAATCTTGATAAACTGTACCTATGCCTGCAGAAGTTGCCTCTCTTGGGGATCCAAATTTTACTTCGTTACCAGCTACCCTGATAGTCCCAGAAGTCGGCTGGTGAACTCCAGACAATACTTTAATTAGGGTAGACTTCCCTGCTCCATTATCACCCAGTAAGGCATGAACTTCTCCAGGTAAAACATTTAGTGAAACTCCGTTAAGAGCTGTAAAAGTACCAAATTTTTTAACTAAATCTGAGATTTCGATAAAAGGAGTTTTGTTGTCTGTCATGGCTATATACTTCCAATTATTCGTTTTCGAATATTTTCATTTGTTAGGGCAGATGCAATAATCACTAAACCTAAAAACACACGGTAGAAAGATCCATCAATACCAGGTATGTAAAAGAATGCCTCTTTAGCAATTCCAAAAATAAAGGCCCCCACACAAATACCTAATATGGTTCCAAATCCACCGGTAAGAACTACTCCGCCAATAACTGCTGCTGCAATAGCTTCTAATTCTTTTAAATTTCCTTTTGCAGCATCTGCTGTATTAACTTCAAATACTTGGCAAGTAGCAAAAACTGTTGCACAAAAAGCTGAGAACATAAATAAAGAGACCTTAACTTTATCTGTGGGTACACCATTAGCCTTTGCAGCATTTAGATTACCCCCCGTAGAGTAAATCCAGTTTCCAGCTTGGGTTCTACTTAAAACAACATAACAAACTATTGCAATAATTAGCCAAATCATAACACAAGAATAAAGTCCAGGTGCAAATTGATTTCCAAAATTATTAGTATTCCAATCAATTGGGAAATATAACCAGTCAAACATCGGCTCTAAAATATCTCCACCAAAAAAGTTAGCAACAGGCTGAGCTGAGTATAAATTGTCAATGTAAACCCTTGCTATATCAACATCAGTGACAGTTTTAGGAACTAGAGGATCAATTTTAAAATTAGCAATCTTTTCTTGAATCATGCCAACCATGTATTCATTTCCACTAGACTGAGCATTTGCTAAAGCTTCTTGTAAAGGTTTTGTTCCTTTATCAAGTAAGATTTGGGTCTTAGCATCTGCCACTCTTTGATAAGTGTACTCTAATCTTTCTGTAATTTTTGCGACCACATCTGCAGGTAAAGACTGTGCCATAGATATAAGATCTGCTTCAGGAAGCGCCTTTGCTTTTTCTCTGACCATTTCACCATGTCCTGGAACATCTACGATATTTTTGATATCAGGAATTTCAGTAACTGTTGTAGCTCCTTTAGCCTGGTCGGGTCTATGATTAAATGATCTTAGAGAAACTTCGGTAAGTCCTCTTAAGAAAAATAATCCACCAAGAGTCACGATAAAAGATGGTAGTCCAGATTTAACAACAATTGTTCCTTGAATCCAGCCAAAGAAGAGTGTGAAAATTAAAGTGATAAAAATTGCAAGGATTGGTGAAACATCAGATATGTGAAAAAGTGTGTAAAATTCAATATGAAATCCACCTTCAAAAGAGAAATAAGGTATTATGAAAGAGAAGCCCCATCTTAAAATCATCGCCATACAAGCTCCAGCAAAACCAATCATGGAGCCGATAGATAAATCAAATTCTCCTGCAATAATCAGCATTCCAGCGCCTATCGCAATAATACCCAGTTGTGAAATTACTCGAAGGAAGTTTCTAATACCTAAAGCATTGAAACCCTCACCAGTGAAGGGATTCCATGACATTTCACCCGCTGGTATAGAGAAGTATCCCAACATACCGAATAATAAAAGCATAACGCCAATTGGGCCAACTTCAGGTCTAGATAATAATAATGTAAGCCAGGTTTTTTTTTGGTGTCTATCTGACTCTTGTCTTTGAGATGTAGGATTGGATGTAGTCATGTTTACGAATTCTTTGAATTTTTTATATTATTCTTTCTGATAAAGAAAGTGGGCAGAATATCTGCCCACTTTTGTGTTTAATGATTAAGTATTATCTATCAATACCTGCTAAAGCAGCAACTGATGATGCGTTTGACTTATCAACAAATCCTGGGCCAGATGGAATGTTAGCACCTGGTAATAAACCAGCACCGTTGTTGTATAAGTGCATCACGATGATAGGCATATAACCTTGTAAACGCTGTTGCTGATCAATAGTGAAAGCAACTTTACCCTCGTTGATTAAGTCCATAACCGGTGGGCTTAAATCAAAACAAGAGTGGTGTACAGACATACCTAACTCGTCGATAGCTTGCTGAACTCCAACACATACGTGTGGACCAACTGATAAAACTGCATCTACATCTGGGTTAGCTTGTAAACCAGCAGCAGCTCTAGTTGGGATAGTAGCTGGATCGTTTGAGCTATCTACTAGAGTAGTAGGAATAGCTTCTGCGTATCCACCACATCTATCAGTTAGAGCAGTGTTGTAAGCTTCTTGGATCATACATAGAGCTTTTGTAGCGCCCTCTGCTTTTGCTCTTGCTCCAGCTGATTGACCAGCTAAGAATTCAGGTTGACCAACGTGCATTAATGCACCAAGAGAAGCAGATGACTCAAGACCTGAGTTCATTGTTACAACTGGGATACCAGCAGCAACTGCGTCTTTAATAGCTTGTCCAAGAGCTTCAGGATCTGGAAGTGAAACTACCATACCATCAGGCTGAGTAGCTGCAGCAGCAGCAATTGACTTAGCCATATCACCCATATCACCTGAAGGGTTGAAGATATATTCAAAGTCTGCACCTACGTGTCTAGCAGCATCTTCACCACCTTTTTGAACAACAGGCCAGAATGGATCTTTTCCTTCACCGTGTGTTACCATTACATATCTCTCAGCAAATGCAGAAAGAGATAGGAATGATACAAGAATTGTAAGAATTATTTTTTTCATAAATTCCTCCTTTGTTAATAACCCGAGCATAATAGCCATTTTCATCCGTAAATCCAAATAAAATAATATGTGATATTTTTTCTATGATAAATTGTCATACACTAGTTAGATTTTTTTAGTTATCAACAGACGTGTCAGGTTAATGTCAGGAATGGATGTGGGTGTCCCAACCTAAGTAATTTCCACATGCTTCGTTTAATATATCAACTGTTTTAGAAGCATTCATCACTACATGATGTTCATATCCTTGTCTACAAACATACTGCATCAATTTTTGGAGCCTAGGTACTTTTGCAACCGCTCTAGTTCCAAAAGTATTTAAAGGATCATCAGTTAATTCCCCCTCTCCAAAGTAACATTTTATTTTACCAAGATTGTCATCAGTAGAAATTCTACCGTAAGTAAGAGGACTAGCGGGAGTTCTTCCATCTAAAGCACCATGAGTTTTTTCTTCTCCAAAAACACTGCCTAGAATAGGCGCTGTGCTAATTTTTAAATCAGGTAGAAAGCTTTTTGCCCAATTTCCACAGTGGAATAACACACACTTTTCTTCATCCTGATCATAATTATTATTCCAATCTACTAAAGCGCTAGGACTATTGGATGCTAACTGCATCGCATACATTGTAAGAGTTCCTGTAACATCAACTTCGCAAGCGCTTGGTAATAAGTTTTCACTCATCATGCTCATAGAAGTACAAACATTACATCCATAATTTTCTTGAACGCTCGTCCAACATTGTATAGCTGTTGCATCTAATTTATTTTCCTCAACAAAACTATTTAATACTGTATCTAATCTTGCTAACTGTAATAATTTTTCTGATGGGGTAGAAGTAGTATCACCATATCCAGTAATTTTCTTAAGTGACTCTTGGACATTTTTATCATCGTCTTTTAATTCTTTCGCTTTTCCTAGAATTTCTGAGAGATCAATAGTCGTCACACTGATACCTTGACGCTCTAATATTTTTTCACTGTAGCGCACAGTATTAAAAGCTTGAGGTCTAGCACCAACTGCACCGATGCGAACTCGACGCATTCCTTTTACAACTTTACAAACTGATATGAATTTATCTAGCTCATTATCAAATTCATTGTTTGATAAATTCAAAACATGACTTTTTGTAAGAGAATATTTAATGCCATATTGATACAAGTTATTACAAACTGAAATTTTACCACAATAGGCATCTCTTCTATTTGAGGGTTGCATTTTATCTAAGTCGTCTGGAGTGGCTTGAACAAGAACAGGAACATCAAGGTCAGATAAACGAATAGTATCTGCTACCCCCTTTTCATCCCCAAAATTAGGTAAAATAACAAGAATTCCTTCGATTTTATCTTTGTTAGCTTTAAATAAATTAGCGCATTTTTGTGCCTCAAGAAATGTCTCAACACCTCCTAGTTTTGTATCATTTTCATTTAATATGATTGGATTTATGTTTTTATTTTTAAAAATACCTAATATTTCTTTTCTTGCCTCAGAAATTAAATGATCTGGAAAAAAATCTCGGTTACCTATTATTATTCCTAAAGTTGATGACATGTACGCCCCTCCTCCATATGTCATATTATATAACAATTGAACTAACCTAAAAAGGGCATATTCTTAATTTTTGAAATGGAACAATCAAAACTTCAAAGAAAATCAATAGAATACAGAAAAACTATTCTAAAAATTATATTTGAGTCAGGAGCAGGACATACGGGAGGAAGTCTTTCTTGCATTGACATTTTGAATGTCCTTTACAATTCAGTGATGGATATTACCCCTGAAAACTTTTCATCTTTTGACCGGGATCATTTCATTCAAAGCAAAGGTCATTCAGTAGAGGCACTATACACTGTCTTATTGGATTGCGGATTTTATAAAAAGGAAGATCTAGGGACTTTAAATAATTTTAATTCTCATTTTATTGGTCATCCGACCAAAAAAGTTTTAGGCATAGAACACAACACAGGTGCTCTGGGACATGGTTTATCTGTTGCTGTTGGCATGGCATTGGGATTGAAAATGGATCAAAAAAAACATCAAGTTTATGCTCTTCTTGGTGATGGAGAATTATCAGAAGGGTCAGTATGGGAAGCTGCTATGACTGCCTCAAAATATGAATTAGAAAATTTAACAGCAATCATAGACAGAAATAGATTGCAAATAACTGGAAGCACTGAAGAAGTTAATCCTATTGAACCTTTACAAGATAAATTTTTATCTTTTGGCTTTAACGTCATTGAGGTAAAAGGCAATGACATTGCTTCTTTGGTAGAAGTATTTCAAAAACCCAAAAAAGAAAAAAATAAGCCAAATCTAATTATTGCGAATACTATTAAAGGCGCTGGTATAAGTTTTATGGAAAATCAGGTTTCATGGCATCACAAAGTCCCCTCCCAATCTGAATATGACTTAGCGATACATGAATTGAATGAGGCCTTTGAAAATGTCCAATAATATGGGTAAGCCAAATTTGGAGGTTTTTGCAGAAACTTTGCTCAATGAAGCAAAAAAAAACTCAAAAATATTAGTTACAACCAGTGACTCACGAGGCTCAGGTAAGCTCGTGCCATATAGTAAAGAGCTTCCAGAACAAATTATAGAGGTTGGGATTGCTGAACAAAACCTTGTTGGTATTAGCGCTGGGTTATCTGCAGCTGGTAAAAAGGTTTTTGCAGTATCACCAGCTAGTTTTTTGACTGCCCGCGCCTTAGAGCAAATAAAGGGTGATATTGCATACTCTGATCTCCCAGTTTGCCTTGTTGGAATTAGCGCAGGAATAAGCTACGGGCAATTAGGTTCAACGCATCATTCAATTCACGATTATGCTGTTTTGCGATGTATTCATAATATGTCCATCGTTGCGCCTGCTGATAACTTCGAAACCATCCAGGCAATTAAGCAAGCTGTCAATTTTAAGTCTCCTCTCTATTTAAGATTTGGGAAAAAACCAATGCTAGATATTTCTCATGAGAATAAAGATTTTAACATCGGAAAAGCGAAATTTGTAACAAAAGGAGAAGATGTCCTTTTAATGGCCACTGGAGAAACTGTCCAGCGTGCCTATCTTGCAGCTCAAATCTTAAGCGAGAAAGATATTCATGCAACTGTGATTAGCATGCATACAATTAAACCTTTTGATGCTGAAACATTTCTAAGTGAGTCAAGAAAATCAAAAGTTATTTTAAGTATTGAGGAGCATAGTATTCACGGTGGGCTTGGTGAACAATGTGCAAGCATACTTGCGCAAAATGACATCAAAACAAATTTTAAAATTCTTGGAATTCCTGATGAATATATGATCAATGGCACCCAGTCTGATGTTTTAGACTATTATGAAATGAGTCCAGAAAAAATATCTAAAACTGTACTAACTTTGTTATCTAAATGAGCTATATCTCTTTTGACTCCAGTACTTCATCAACAACGGTTGTAGTGTTTGATGATAATTTAAATGTTGTCAAAAGATTTCAAAAAGAACATAAACAAATTTATA
Organism: alpha proteobacterium HIMB59; assembly: GCA_004321805.1. Taxonomy (GTDB): domain Bacteria; phylum Pseudomonadota; class Alphaproteobacteria; order HIMB59; family HIMB59; genus HIMB59. The sequence continues at coordinate 27,387 of SGZV01000014.1, forward strand.
CACCCGAAGGATACGTTGAGCATGATCTGAGTGAAATTTATGAAAATTTAATTGAGCTCATGGGGCAAGTGTCAAAAATAGTCCCTGATCCAAAATTTATTAGTTTCACCAATCAAAGAGAAACCTTTACCTTATTTGATAAGCTGACAGGCAAACCTGTTAGAAATGCAGTTGTTTGGCAATGCACTAGAGGACAAGAAATTTGTAAAAAAATACAGGCAAATCAAAGCCTGTCAGACTTAATTGTCAACAAAACAGGGCTTAAAGTAAATTCGTTTTTTTCAGCAAGTAAGCTCAAATGGGTAATTGAAAATGAAACCCATATTAAAAATCAACTAGAAAATGGGGATATTTTATTTGGCACTTTAGATACTTACCTAATCTATCGTCTTACTAAGTGCAAAGAGTATGTGACAGATACAACAAATGCATCTCGAACTTTGTTATTCAATTGTATTGAAAATAAATGGGATCCTGAACTTTTTTCTGCATTTGAAATTAAAAAAATTGCTTTTGCAGAAGTAAAACCAAGCGCTAGCGATTTTGGTGTAAGTAATTTTGAGGATAGTTTTTCAAAAAATATTCCTATAACAGGAGTTGCTGGAGATGCTCAAGCATCTTTTTTTGCAAACTTATGTTTTAATCCTGGTGATACAAAAATTACAACTGGTACAGGTTTTAATATCCAAACAAATATTGGAACTGGATTTGTAACAAACAATAGCTCATTCACTACACTCGCCTTCACCCATGAAAATGAAAATTTTTACTCTCTCGAGTGTCTAAGCTCTGTTGCCGGTGCAACAATATCTTGGTTAAAAAATAATTTACAATTAATTCAATCTGCTGATGAAAGTGAAACTCTATCTAAGCTAGTCACAGATACAGGTGGTGTTTCTCTTATTCCTGCTTTTACCGGACTAGGCCCCCCTTATTGGAAAGAAAATGCTCGAGCTACATTTTTAGGAATAAACGCATCCACCAATAAAAATCATCTTGTGCGAGCTGCATTAGAGTCAATAGCTTTTCAAATAGTTGTATACCTAGAGTCTCTTAAGGAAGATGATAATCTTGAACTCAATACGATTATTGTTGATGGAGGGTTGATCAAAAATCAATTGTTTCTTCAAATGATTGCCGATCTTTTAAAAATTGAGGTTAAGGTTCCGATTATTGAAGATATGTCATTATATGGAGCCTTGCTGTTCGGTATTCAAAAACAAAAAAAAATATCAAATTTACAAGAGCTTAATATTTTTGCTGTTGAACAAATTACCCTTCAATATCTTGATAATCCCAACCTTAGTGGATCCTATCAAAATTGGAAAAAACTTATTGATAAACATTTTATTCAATAGATCTTATAAAAAGCCATTTTCTTTAAAACTTACGTAGTGAATACAAGAAAAAAATTAAATTATTTATTGCATTAAATTTAGATTTTAAGCTATTCTAGAATTGATTATAGAAGGAGGATACTATGAGAAAAATATCTCTAGTACTGGCGTCAATTATGGCTGTGGCATTTACTTTTGCCACTCTACCTGCAAAAGCAGGAAGTCATGCAATTGAGGCTTGTTTAATTACTAAAACTGATATCAACCCGTTCTTTGTTAAAATGAAAGAAGGTGCTGAAGCACGTGCAAATGAACTTGGTGTTAAATTATCATTCTTTGCGGGTAAAATTGATGGTGACCACGAAACTCAAGTGAGAGCTGTTGAAACTTGTATTGCTTCAGGAGCAAAAGGTATTTTAATTGCTGCTTCTGACACAAAAGCGATCGTACCTGTTCTTAAAAATGCACAAGATAACGGTCTTCTAGTTATTGCGCTAGATACTCCGCTTGAGCCAATTACTGCTGCAGACTCTACTTTTGCAACAGATAACTTTAAAGCCGGTGAACTAGGTGGTGCTTGGGTTGCTGCAAAATTAGGTGCAGATGCTGCAAATGCAAAAATTGCAATGTTAGATCTTAATGAAAGTCAGCCATCTGTTGGTGTTCTTAGAGACCAAGGCTTCTTAACTGGTTTTGGTATTGATGTAAAAGATGTATCAAGATGGGGTGATGAAGATGACCCACGTATCATTTGTAACGAAGTTACTAATGGTAATGAAGAAGGTGGAAGAACCGCAATGGAAAAATGTCTACAAAGAGATCAAGACATTAATGTTGTATACACAATCAATGAGCCAGCTGCTGTAGGTGCTTATGAAGCGCTTAAGGCGATTGGTAAGGATGATGGTAGTGTTCTTATCGCTTCAGTTGACGGTGGTTGCCCTGGTGTAGCTGACGTTGAAAGAGGTATTATTGGAGCAACATCACAGCAGTATCCATTATTAATGGCTTCTCTTGGTGTAGAGGCTATTAAAGCTTGGGCTGAAAATGGTACAAAGCCTGAAAATACTCCAGGACTTGATTTCTATAACACAGGTGTGAACCTTGTTACAGATAATGCAGCTGCTGGTGTAGAGTCTATTAGTGTCAAAGAAGGCATGGATAGATGTTGGGGTTAATCCAATAAATAATTATTTTCAGGGCAGATTAAATTCTGCCCTGATATCTAGAAGTATTTAATGAATAAAATATCTGAAGACATCTCAAAGGATCTTAAAGACCAACCTAAATTCTCAGGTGACATTGGCTCGAAAGATCAGGATCACCATTCGTTTGAATTAGGTGAACAAACAACATTAAAAAAAATTCAACATTTCCTTCATGGAAATCCTACTATCGTACCAGTAATTATCTTAATCCTAAGTGTAATAGGTTTTGGTTTTATAGCTGGTGGAAAATTTTTCTCTGCTTTTAATTTATCATTAATTGTTCAACAAGTTACGATTGTTGGTATTTTAGCCTCTGCTCAAACTTTAATTATATTGACTGCTGGTATTGATTTAAGTGTTGCGGCTATGATGGTACTAGCATCAGTTTTCATGGGAAAACTTTCTGTCGAAATGGGTGTGCCTACCCTTCCTGCTATTATGGTTGGAATGATCTCAGGAGTAGCAACAGGTGCCTTTAATGGATTACTTGTTACTAGACTACGTCTTCCACCATTTATTGTAACTTTAGGAACATGGAATATTTTTTTCGCTTTGGTAATTTTCTTCACAGGTTCTCAATCAATTAGAAGTTCAGATATTGAAATCAATGCTCCTCTTCTTCATTTTTGGGGTGAGAGAATAAACTTAGGTGGTTTTGTATTTACCTATGGTGCCTTTCTTATGATTGGCATATTTGTCTTTTTATGGTTTTTACTAAATAAAACTGCATGGGGTCGTCATGTATATGCAATCGGCGATGATAAAGATGCAGCAGAACTCTCTGGAATTAGAACCGATCGGATGCTTGTATCAATTTACGCTGTAGCTGGATTAGTTGTTGCTATCGGGGCATGGGTGTCTATTGGTCGAGTGGGATCTGTTTCTCCAACTAGTTTTTATGAAGGTAACCTTGACTCAATAACAGCAGTTGTGATTGGAGGAACCTCCCTATTTGGAGGTCGAGGAACAATTATAGGTTCCCTTTTTGGAGCATTAATTGTTGGTGTCTTTAGCTCTGGATTATCCATTGCAGGTTTAGATGTTTTATGGCAAAGATTTGCCTTAGGCTGTCTTATTATTATAGCTGTTGGTATAGACCAGTGGATTAGAAAGGTATCTAACTAATGGAACCAATTTTAGTAGCTAAAAATTTATCAAAAAAGTATGGAAAAGTTGTTGCACTAGATAATGCCAATTTAGAACTCTATCCTGGTGAGGTTCTAGGAGTAATTGGTGATAATGGGGCGGGAAAATCCACACTTATTAAGGTGCTTTGTGGAGCTGTAGTTCCTGATAATGGAGAAATTCTATTAGATGGAAAACCTGTAAGCTTTACATCTCCTATCGAAGCTAGAACGCTTGGGATTGAAACGGTTTATCAAAACTTGGCCCTCTCTCCTGCTCTTTCAATCACTGATAATATGTTTTTAGGTCGAGAAATTCGCCAAAAGGGTTTTATGGGTAAATTCTTACGATTTCTTGATAAAAAAGCTATGGCAGAAGAGGCGAGAAAAAGACTTTCGGAGTTAGGGCTTTTGACTATTCAAAATATTAATCAATTAGTAGAAACTCTCTCTGGTGGCCAAAGACAAGGTGTGGCTGTTGCCAGAGCTACTTCTTTTGGAACTAAATTAGTTATCATGGACGAACCTACAGCGGCTTTAGGTGTCAAAGAAAGTAGAAGAGTGTTAGAATTAATTGGTGAAGTAAGAGCAAGAGGGATACCTATTATTCTTATATCTCATAACATGCCTCATGTTTTTGAAGTTGCTGATAGAATTCACGTTCATCGATTAGGTACGAGACTATGTGTGATTGATCCAAAAAAATATGAAATGTCAGATGCTGTAGCATTCATGACAGGTGCTAAAGAGCCTCCTAAAGATTAATTTAATAAAATATAATCAGCTTCAATACTATTTTTTAAAACATTAATCCCATTGGGCAAATCATTTTCATAAACTTTTTTATCAATTTCTTCTTTAGGCAAATTAAAATTTTCCCATCGTTCAATTAATCTTTTCTCTAAAATTTTTTCATCACAGTTAATCATAATTGTAGAATTAAAAAATTTATGTAATTCTTTCCAAGGATATGAGTTTAAAAGAATATAATTACCCTCCACTAAAATAACTTTAGAGTTTTTAGAAATTATAACTGCTGAAGATCTTGATAACTCTAAAGAACGATCAAAAATTGGAATAACAACCTCATCTTCTTTTTGCAATCTAGATACAAAATTTATTAAACCCATAACATCAAAAGTTTCTGGTGATCCTTTTTTTAAAAGAAGATTTTTATCTTTTAAAATTTGATCATCATAATGAAAACCGTCCATTTGAAGAACACTAGATTGAATTCCTTTAACGTTAAGATCTTTGACAAATTTTTCTGATATTGTACTTTTTCCAGAGGCAGGTGGCCCAGAAAGAGCAATAAAATAACGATTTTTAACG
>SGZV01000015.1 GCA_004321805.1 alpha proteobacterium HIMB59
TAAGTCATTTTTCTTATCAGTTGGGTTTGCTTTTTTGTATTTTCCTATTTTGACTTTAATAGCCTATTCATTTAATGACAATAAAAGAGTGATGGTATGGAAAGGTTTTTCTTTTAGATGGTATGGTGAACTGTTTCAAAATGAGCAAATCTTAGAGGCCTTTGTGACAAGTATAAAGATTGCATCTTTATCTGCTACTTTTGCAACTTTGTTAGGAGTGATGATTGGATATTCTTTGGTAAGGATTCCTAAAATTCCTGGTCGCCCATTTTTTATTTTTTTAAGCTCTTCTCCTTTGGTGATGCCAGAAATCATTTTAGGTCTTTCATTATTATTATTTTTTATTTCCTCGAACCATTTAATTGGATTTCCTTCAAGTAAGGGTCAGTTAACAGTATTAATTTCGCATATTACTTTTTCTGTAGCTTTTGTTGCCGTCATAATTCAATCTCGATTAAGTAGTTATGATAAAAATATCGAAGAAGCGGCTCAAGATTTAGGTACTGTTCCTAATAAAATTTTTTGGAAGATTACAGCTCCTGTAATATTACCTTCAATTATTTCGGGTTGGCTTCTTGCATTTACCCTCTCTTTAGATGATTTAGTTGTTGCTAGCTTCACAACTGGTCCTGGAGCAAATACACTACCTATAGTAGTTTTTTCAAAAGTAAGATTAGGCTTAAGCCCTGAAGTGAATGCACTATCTTCAATAATAATGATATTTGTAGTAATAGCCGCAATTATTTTTTATTTTGTTAATCGATCAAACGTTCAAAAGTAAATATTCACGTTCCCAGGCAGTTATTATTTTATTGTAGGCATTAACTTCTAAATCCTTAATTGAACAAAAAAGCTCAACAAAAGTTTCACCAAAAATTTCTTTTGCTTCTTTGGATCGAGAAAAAATATCAATTGACTGGTAAATACTTTCTGTGAGTGAAACATTTACGTTATATGCTGCTTTTTTAGTTTCTTGAGTCGCTTTTATCTTTTTTTTGATACCAAGGTATCCAGCAGTAAGTGTCGCTGCTATAGCTAGGTATGGGTTAACATCTGATCCACATAATCTATTTTCGATTCTTGCTTGGGAAGCTGAATTAAAATTTGGAACTCTAAATCCACAAGTTCTATTTTCAAATCCCCAATTAAGATTAAAGGGGGTACCTTCCTCCCAATATCCTCTTAAACGTTTAAATGAATTAACATTTGGTGCGAATAAAGGCAAAAATGATTTGGAGTATTTTTGAAGTCCTCCAAGATAATTATCAAAATATTTTGTAGTTTTTAAATCTTTATTAACAAATACAGGCTTACCCTTTTTTAAAATTGATTGATGAATATGCATTGAGTTACCTGGAGAATTTTCAAGAGGCTTTGCCATAAAAGTAGCATATAAATTATGTTTTAAGGCAGTTTGTCTTAATGTTCTTTTAAAGAGAAATACTTGATCTGCAAGCTCTAAAGGGTTTCCATGTTTAAAGTTAATTTCCATTTGAGCAGGTCCATCTTCATGGTTAATATTTTCAACTTCTAAATTTTGAGCTTCACAATAATCATATAAATCTTCAAATATGTGATCAAATTCATTGATTGCATCAATGCCATAAGATTGATTTCCTTTTTCAGTTCTTCCAGATTGCCCAGCTGGTGTCTCAAGTGGATAGTCAGGATCATTATTTTTTTTCACTAAATAAAACTCAATTTCTGGCGCCACTATGGGATCTAATCCAATTGCATTATAAAGTTTTATAACTTTTTTTAATATTCCTCTGGAATAAACTTCAATTTCATTATCATTATTATCAACTGCATCACATATTATTTGAGCAGTAGGTTCGTCATACCATGGAACAACCCTTAAAGTTTCAAAATCTGGTTTAAGGATGAAGTCTCCGTCAGTAGGATTCAGTAATTGATCATCAATTGAATATGTAACACTCCTTGAAACTGCTAATTTGAATAAAGCTAATGGAAGTCTCAATCCTCCGGACTCATAAGAGCTTAAAAACTTTTTAGTTGGTAGAATTTTGCCTCTGGGTATTCCTGAGTTATCAGGAATAAGGCATTCAACCTCAGTAATCTTGTGTTTTTTAAACCAATCTATGTAACTATTCATTTATATCGCTAATCTTTAAAATTTGATAATTATGTAACTGATGGAATATTCAGATAACTATTATACAAGGACAAAAACATATAACCCATATTTTAACAAATTAAGTGAATCCTTACAATGTGATGTTTGTATTATTGGTGGCGGGCTCTCAGGTATCTCAACGGCTTATTACCTTAGTAAAATCAACCCAAACCTTAATGTAGTAGTCTTAGAAAAGCACAAAATAGGATGGGGTGCCTCTGGTCGTAATGGAGGACAACTACTTCATGGTTTTTCAGGTGAGGATTTTAAAGGTCAAAAACATACTTTTGATCAACAAAAATATTTATGGAACTTTAGCGTCGATGCAGTTCGAGAAGTTAAAAAAAATATTCATGAGTTAAATATAGATTGTGATTTAGTCGAAGGATATTTGCTAACGTCGGTTACTAAAAAACATGATGATGAACTTAAGAAACATATAGATCTTTTACAAAATCAATACGGCTATAGCTCTGCTAAGTACTTATCTAAATCTCAAATGAGTGATTATTTTCAAAGTCCTTATTATAAGTCAGCTATGTACGATACAGAATGTTCACAAATTCATCCTTTAAACTATTGCTTAGGTTTGGCTCAAGAAATTTTAAAAAATAAAAATTATAAAATTTATGAGGGTGCAGCCGTATTGTCTTATGAGTCTAATAATAATGTTGAAATTAAGTTAGAAAATAATTTAGTTATAAAATCAAAAAAAATGATTTTATGCTGTAATGCTTATATTAATAATTTGAATAAAAAACTTCGTAGAAAGATCATGCCAGTAAAAACGTATGTATCAACTTTCAAAGACATACCTCAAAAAGAATTAAATAAATTTTTTAAAAGACAAATTACTGTTGGAGATATGCTTTTTGTATTAAATTATTTTCGATTAGATGCTCATAATAATTTAGTTTTTGGAGGTGGTGTAAGCTATTCAAATGTTGATCCAATAAGTTTGGAAAAATCTCTTAAAAAAAGTATTAAAAAAATTCTTCCAGGTTTGGAAAAATATGAAGCCTGGTGTACCTGGAGTGGCCATGTTGCAATTACTGTAAATAGATTTCCTCATATTGGATTTCTAGATAAAAATATTATTTTTACTCAGGGATATTCAGGACATGGATTAGCTTTAACGACAATGGTTGGTAAAATGATTGCAGAGGTTTTAGAAAGTGAAAATAATGACATTAAGTTATTTGAAAACTTCATTCATCGTGATTTTCCTGGATTTGGAGTGATTGATACACCGCTTTTAGTATTAGCTATGAGCTATTATAAAATGAAAGATTTAATTAATTTATAGTAATTTTCCTTTTCCCATAATTAATTTCTTATCCATGTGTTTTTTTAGATTTTTTAAAAATTTATAATATTCTTTTGATTTATACTTTTTAAGTAAATTTAATTTTTGTGTTCCTATACCATGTTCCGCAGCAATACTGCCTTTAAGTTGAACTACCAATTCAAAAATAAATTTAGAAAGTGCATTTTTTTTTATCATATCGTCATCAGTAATCTTGAAATTACAATGTAAATTTCCATCGCCTAAATGCCCAAAAAAATAAGGTGTATAACAAGACTCTTGGCTAATAAAATTGTTTATTTTATTTAAAAAAATTTGCCAATTCGACAAAGGAAGAGAAATATCAAATTTATGATTGAAATTTAATTGTTTTTGTTTGTGAACTATTTCTTCTCTTTTTTTCCAAATATTAGATTTTGACTTATTTTTTTCAATTTTATCAATTTTCAATTTATATTGATTAAAAATCTTTTTTAAATTTTTTGAAAGATTTTCTTTATCATTTGAACTTACTTCTAATATAAGATTATAACTATCATTTTTAAAAATTATAGAACTAGGTATGGGAAAAATAATTTCGTAGCTTATTAAATTATCAAAATATATATCTCTAATTTTTTTATATAGATGAATTGATTTCAATAAACTATTTATTTGAATCAAGTAAGTAGTTTTATATTTTTTTTTTGGTATTAACTTTAAATTTGCTTTAGTTATAATTCCAAATATACCCTCAGATCCAATAAATAATTTCCATAATTTTGGTCCAAAGTTATCTTTTTTTAATTTGCTTTCAAAATTTATGATATCACCATTTGATAAAACAACTTCTAGACCATTGACATGATCTTCAATATTGCCATATCTTAATGTTTGCAAACCTCCAACATTTGTTGAAATATTGCCACCAATCGTGCATTTATCATTTGGTGCAATATTCACAGGAAAAAATAAACCTCTATTATTAGATCTTTTTTGCACCTCAATTAATTTAGCTCCACTTTGAGCAGTGCATATCAAATTATCACCATCTATTTCTTCAATTTTATTCATGTATTTAAAATCAATAAAAATATTTTTTTGATTCTTATAGGGATTAGTTCCACCAACACGATTAGTCTCACCCCCAGTAGGAACTATATTTATATTATTTCTATTGCAAAATTTTATTAACTTTGAGATATCGTGACTACTTCTTGGATATGCTGTTAATCTATTATTATTTAATTTTACATTTATAGGAAATTTCATGTTGATGCTTTTTTTAATCTATCATTAATAGCAATTCCAATACCTTTTTTGGGAATAGGCCCAATACTGATTGATTTATATTTTTCATTTTTATCTGCTAGAAAAATATAATGATATAAGTTTTTTGCTGCTTCAAATAAGTTTTTATTCTTACTTAGATTTTTAAATTGATTTTTTCTATCTTTGCCAAATGAAAGATAAGCACTATCTTTCTTAATTAATTTTTGATTTAAATATAGTTTTTTATTTGGAGAGTAATGTTTATTTGACGTACCTGAAAAACTCTTATTTTTATTATTTATAATTTTTATAAATGGTAACACTTTTTTTATATCTAGAATGTTTATTTTTCCTGGTCTAATTATTGTTAATCTATTCTGAGAGAATTTCACCAATGTAGACTCAAGCCCAACTTGACATTTTTTGTCATCAATTATTATTAAATTTGTATCTAAAAATTGATCAAATACCATTTTTGCATTTATAGGACTTAATTTTTTAAATCTATTAGCTGATGGCATAACTATAGGTTTATTTAAAAGAGATATGACTTTTAAAGTAAATGAATTTTTTGGAATTCTGACAGCGCAGCTTCCATCTTTTGTTAAATCTAATGGTATCTGCTTTGATTTTCTTTTTAAAATTAAAGTTAAAGGACCAGGCCAAAACTTCTTTGCGAGTAATAAATTTTCATCCTCTAAAATAAAAAATCTTTTCACCATCTCTAAATTAGAACAATGAAAAATAAGCTTTTTTGATAAGGGTCTTTTCTTTATCTTATAAATTTTTTTAGCTGCTGATAAGCTTGTACCTATGCCTGCAAGGCCATATACAGTTTCTGTAGGAAGAGATATAATTTCTTTTTTTAAAAGTTTAGTTGTAACGATATTATAAATGTCGTGATGGGAATTATTTTTTATTATTATAGGCATAATTTACATATTTAGATATATTTTTAGTGTAAAGATCAGTTGTTTTATTATTATTTTACTACTTTATGAAAATTTGCGCCATTGTTCTTTCAGCTGGAAGAAGTAAAAGATTTAAGTCTTCTCTTCCCAAATATTTACACTCTATAGCGGGTAAAGCAATCTTGGATTATAACTTGGATGCTATAAGAAGTGTTAAAAAAATCAATAAAATCGAAATAATATCTAACAAAGAAAATAAAAAAAACTTCATTGAAAAAGGAATAAGTCCATTTATTCAAAATCCAATAAATGGTACAGGTGGAGCCCTAAAGCAAATCTTTAATGCAAAAAAATTAAATTCTGATTATTATTTAGTTACACTTTCAGATACTCCTATTTTTGATTATAAAATTTTGAGAAATTTTATTAATAAATCTATTTCATCTAAAACAGATTTAAGCGTCTTATCTCAAGAAGTTTCGAACCCTCATGGATACGGTAGAATAGTAATTAAAGATAAAAAATTAAAATCTATAGTAGAAGAAAATGATTGCGATATTGATCAAAAGAAAATCAATTTGATCAATACGGGTATTTTTTTCTTATCAAAAAAAGCTATATCTAATATTAACTTAATTAAAAAAAATTTAAAAAAAAGCGAATTTTATATAACGGATTTAATTGAAATTTGTCATCAAAAAAAATTAAAAATTGATACTTATCAAAACCGTAGTTTGCCCATTCAAGGTGTTAATACAATCTTGGAATTACAAGATCTTGATAAATTCTACCAAAATTTTTTAAAACAAAAGCTAATGAATGAAGGGGTGAGAATTATCCATCCTGAAACTGTATATATTGAAAATGGTGTAAATATTTCCGAAGGCGTAATCATAGAGCCAAATGTAGTATTAAAAAGCAATGTTAATATTGGTCGAGGCACCATAATCAAATCATTTTCATATATTGAAGATTGCAGTGTGGGTATTAATTGTCAAATAGGCCCATTTGCAAGAATAAGACCAGAGTCAAAAATTTCTAATTATGCAAAAATAGGTAATTTTGTAGAAATAAAAAAATCATCTATATCTGAGGGTGTAAAAATAAATCATTTGTCGTATGTAGGTGATGCTAATATTGGAAAAAATACCAATATCGGTGCAGGGACAATTACTTGCAATTATGATGGAAAAAATAAACTTTCAACCAAGATTGGAAACAATTGTTTTATTGGATCTAACGCTTCTATAGTGGCTCCAGTAAAAATTGGTAATTCTGCTTATGTAGCTGCTGGATCTGTTATCACTAAAAATGTGAAAAATAATCAATTTTCTATCAGTAGAACAAAGCAAAAAAATATAAAGAATAGAATTAAGTAAAAACTATGTGTGGTATTGTAGGTATTCTAAATTCAAATTCATTAAAAACTGAATCTATAGATATTTTAAAAAAGTTAGAATACCGTGGATATGACTCTGCAGGTTTATCTTTGTTTTCTCAAAAAAGAATTAAAACTATCAAAAGTGTTGGTAAGATTTCTGCTTTAGAAAAAAAGATTAAATCAATATCAGATAAGCCCTTTGATGGAGTTATTGGACATACTCGTTGGGCAACCCATGGAGTGGTCAGTAGAAATAATGCTCATCCTTTTTATGATGATAATTTAACACTAGTTTGTAATGGAATTATAGAAAACTATGTAAAAATTCAAAAATTTTATAAAGAAATACCCAATGATATTGAATCAGATACTGAAGTTGCTTTTTATTTTCTCAGTTATTTATTAAATAAGTATAGTAATCCTGATTCTGCTTTAAAGATTTTTAAAAAAACTATTAAAGGAAATTATGCATTTGTTATTTATATAAAAAAAAATAAATCTTTTTATCTTTTAAAAAGTGGTAGCCCAATATCATTGTCTCAAAATAAAAAAATATTTTATGTTTGTTCGGACTCTTCAATTTTATCTGATTACCATGATAAAATTTATCATTTAAAAGATAACGATTTTTTAAAAATTAATAAAGACAAAATTATTAATTTAAAGAACAATGAACCAATTATTTTTGAAAAAAATTTGAAGTCTTTAAATTCTTACGATAAGGGAACCTTTCAACATTTCATGCTTAAAGAAATACATGAACAACCAAATGTACTAAAAGATACGCAGCAAAGATATGATAAAGAGTATTTTTTAGATTTTGATACAAAATTCAGTGACCTTGTTAATAGTGATAAAATTATACTAGTTGGATGTGGCACTGCATATCATGCAGCTATGATTGGTGAATATTATTTTAATAAACTAACATCTTGTGATGTTTCTTGTGAACATGCCTCTGAGCTCCGTTATAAAAAATTACCAAATAAAAAATGTTTATTTATATTCATCTCACAATCAGGTGAAACTATGGACACTTTAATGGCTTTAAAATATGTTAAAAAAAACTCACATAAAGCTGTAGTAATCACTAATTCTCTTCAAAGCACCATGGTTAGAGAAGCAGATTTAACTATTCCTACATATGCTAAAAAGGAAGTTGGCGTAGCATCTACTAAAGCTTTTACTTGTCAAATATTAAGTTTAGCTAACTTATCTTTACAAATTGGAAAAATTGATAAGAGCATTAATATTAGCCAATATAATAAATATTTAAAAAGTTTAAAATCCCTTCCAACTAAATTAAATAAATTAATTAATGATTTTACTCCTGTAGCAAAAAAAATTTCCAAAAAAATTGCTTTAGCGGATGCTTGTTATTTTATTGGAAGAAATATTGGCTATCCCATTGCATTAGAGGGATCGCTTAAGTTAAAAGAAATTTCTTATATGCACAGTGAAGGTTTTGCAGGGGGTGAAATGAAGCACGGGCCTATTGCTTTAATAGATAAGGGTACAATTACTATTTGTATAATTCCAAATAATGAACTCTATGAAAAATCATTATCTAACACACAAGAAATTTTAGCAAGAAATGGAAGGGTTGTTATTTTATCAAGTTTAATATTAAAAAAGAATTCGGGTACTTTGGATACCCCTCAACTTCCCAAAGAAAACTTTATTGACACACCTTTTATTTATACTATTCCATTACAACTAATTTCATATTACTTTGCTCTTAGTGAAGGAACAGATATTGACCAACCAAGAAATCTTGCAAAATCTGTTACCGTTGAATAAATAATGAGTAATAAAAACTATATAGTTGATAATTTAATAGTTGGAACAATTTTAAAATCTATATCTAAGTCAAGCATTAAACTTAAAAATAAAATTGAAAAGAATTCTTCATCATCATATTTTTTTGTACCCTCTAGTTTAATTGATCATAAGTCTGTGATGACCCAAATAGATACCTACGGCATACTCAACAAAAATAAACTGTTATTTAGAGAGCCCATTATCAGAGAACAGATTTCTTATGTAAAATTTGAAAATGAAATTAACTATCAAAATGAACTACATGGTTTAAATATAATTTCAAATCAAAATAAAACATTTTATTTTTATTCTATTGAAAATTTTTTTCACAAATATGAGTCATCTGTATTTACTAATCTAAGCTCAAATAATGTTAACATCATATTTCCTAATAAAACCACAATTCATTTTTATTCTTCAAAAAAAAATATACTTAAAAAATATATTAAAAAATTAACTAATATTGTTGTGGATGAAAAATTTTTTACTGAGGTAAATTTTCCTTCTGAAATAGAACTAAGAGAAAATAATACTCTTATAAATACTTATGAATTAACAAATAAATCTTTTCTAGGTTTGAGCTATCAATTAGTTCAATTACTAAATTTGCTATGCAGTAATCCTAATTTAAATATTAAAGTTTCTGAAAATCAAAATCACTATCTAAATACTTTATTTTTTTCTTTTTATAAATTTTTTCCAAGTTTTTTATCAAATTTTATTTTTAAATTTTTGCTAAGATTTAATGGCTCTGATATTTTTAGTAAACAAATATTAGAAGTTAATAATATTTTTACATCTGAAAATTATATTTTTTCAAATTCTATTGATGATGATCAATCTATAAGTAATTTCAAAATTGGAGAATTTTTACCCAAAATTTTTATAAAATCTAAAAATAAAAGTTTGAAAGATTTGTTGATAGATGGCGTTAATGTTATTAGCTCATCTAATTCAAATATTAAAACTAAAGACAATCTCATTTCTTTAAAAACTGAAACTCATAAAAATTTAGATGGTCACTTAATTAGTCCTAGTTCATTCGAATTATTAAATCTAAATGATTGTTTTTATGTGGTTTCAAAGGATGGCTTGGTTTTATTAGTTGATCTTTATAAAAACTTTAAAGCTAGTATGAAGGCATCTCAGTTAAAATCAAAATATTCTGATAAAAAGCAAAAATACATGGATGCTTTTGAAGTAAAAAACTTTACTCCTTCTATTCCAAGGCCTTCTTTTAACTTTCGATGGCCTCTCAGCCTCAAAAAACAATAAATACTTTTCTTTATAATATTTAACAATATAATCCATGCCTCATGAAATGGTCTAAAGATAGCTGGAAGAAATTTGAGGCAAAGCAAATGCCTACTTATTCTGACCCTGAAAAACTTAATCAGGTAGTAAATAACTTATCTAATCTCCCACCTCTTATTTTCGCTGGGGAGACCCGATCTCTAAAAACTCATATCCATCAAGTCCAACAAGGCAATGCTTTCTATTTACAAGGAGGCGATTGCGCTGAAAGTTTTAATGAATTAAATCCTAATACAATCAGAGACACCTTTAAGCTTATTTTACAAATGTCCGTTGTATTGACTTATGCCACCAACAAGTCTGTTGTAAAATTAGGAAGAATGGGTGGACAATTCGCTAAACCCAGAAGCTCAGATTTTGAGGAAAAAAATGGTGAAAAACTTCCTAGTTACAGAGGAGATATTATTAATTCTTTTGAGTTCAACAAAGAATCAAGAGAACCTGACCCAATGAGAATGCTTCATGCATATAATCACTCTGCCTCCACATTGAATTTACTTCGAGCTTTTGCACAAGGAGGTTTTGCAAGTCTTTCAAAAATTAATCAATGGAATTTAGATTTTGCTGATAGTTTTGAAACTACTAAAAAATATAAAGCCTTATCACAAAAAATTGAAGACAGTATAAAATTTATGAATGCTTGTGGAATTAATGAACAAAATACTCGTGTTTTAAAAGAAACAGATTTTTATACGAGTCATGAAGCTCTTTTACTTCCTTATGAACAAGCCTTTACGCGTATAGATAGCACAACTGGAGATTGGTATAACGTCAACTCTCATTTTTTATGGGTTGGGGATAGAACCAGAGACCCAAATGGAGCTCACATACATTATCTTAGCGGTATAAAAAATCCCTTAGGATTGAAAGTTGGTCCTTCAACTAATATCGATGAATTAAAGAAAAATATTGATATTTTAAATCCCGAAAATGAAGGTGGTAGATTAACACTCATAGTAAGAATGGGTGCAGAAAAAATTAAATCTGTATTTCCTGATATCTTAAGTGAAATTCATAAGTTAGGAAGAAATATAACTTGGGTTTGTGATCCAATGCATGGGAACACATCAACAAGTAATTCTGGTTATAAAACACGTGCTACTTCAAATATATTCCAAGAAATACAATCTTTTTTTGAAATTCATCAATCACAAGGAAGTATAGCTGGAGGTGTTCACTTAGAATTAACTGGCCTTAATGTAACTGAGTGTGTTGGAGGCCCAGATGATATTAAAGATGAAAATCTTGGTGATCGATACCATACTTTTTGTGATCCTAGGCTCAATGTTAATCAATCATTAGAGCTTTCTTTTTTATTAGCAGATTTAATAGCTAATGGTGATATGATTTAGTTTTCTTATTCATAATGAATAAAAAAACAAATTCAGATTTTATAAAATCCTATACTGATAGTTATTTTCTTAAATCTAAAGAGATTATTGAAAAAAATGGAGATATTTCTGTTACATATGCTGTTTTTATCAGAAGACCAGGAATAGTTGCATTAAAATTAGCTATAGATTGGATTAAACAAGTTGCAAAAGAGAGAAAAATTAAAATTCAAACTACTTCTCCTTTTAAAGAAGGAGAGTACTTTGGTGCAGGTGAACCTATCTTATTTATAAAAGGGTCTTTTAAACATTTAGTTGATTTAGAGACATTGTTTTTGCAAAAAATTGGACCTGCGTGTATAGCTGCTGCAAATGCTTATCAGATGTGCATGGATCTTCCAAAAACATCTTTCATTGCTATGGATGCCAGACATTGTGCAGGCTCTGAAATGTCACATTTAATGTCATATGCTTCATCTGTAGGTTCAAAGGCTGCTAAAAAAAAGAAAGCTAAAGGATTTATAGGAACTTCAATCAAAGCAACATCTCACTACTATCCATCTAACAAAGCTTTAGGAACGATGCCTCACGCTATTATTGGATATGCTGGATCTACTTTAGAGGCCGTAAAAATGTTCCATCAATCATTTCCTAAAAATGATTTAGTCGTATTACCTGATTATTTTGGAAAAGAAATTACTGACTCTATTCAAGTATGTAATCATTTTGATAGGCTATCAAGAAAAGGAAAAGTTTTAATTCGATTAGATACACCAAGTGGTAGATTTATTGAGGGACTTGATACATCAAATTCTTATGAGATCCTTGAAAAATTTTCTCCAGGTTCAATTAAAGAATACAGATCAGACGATGAACTCCGTCATTTAGTAGGCCCTGGAGTGTCTGCTTCTGCTATTTGGTATTTAAGATCGCAGTTGGATAAATTTGGCTTTCAAAAAGTAAAAATTATTGCCTCTAGTGGTTTTACAAATGCAAAATGTAGGGCTATGGCTATTTCTAATGCTCCTATAGATATTATTGGAACTGGTAGTTATTTACCTGAGAAATGGTCTGAAACTTACGCTACTGCTGATATCATAAAATATGGTAAAACACCTAGAGTAAAGGTATCAAGAGAATACCTTTTAAAGAAAATCAAATGATTATAACTCGTTTTGCGCCAAGCCCCACTGGTCATTTACACCTTGGTAACCTGAGATCATGTTTTTTGAATTGGATATTTGCTAAAAAGAACAAGGGTAAATTCATTTTAAGATTTGATGATACGGACAAGGAGAGAAGCAAGGATGAATATGTAACTTCTATCAATTCTGATTTACAATGGCTTAAAATAGATTACCAGGAAACCTTTTTTCAAAGTAAAAGGGTCGATAGATACGATGAATTATTCGATAAACTTATAGAAAAAAATTTAGTCTACCCTTGTTTTGAAAGCAATGAAGAGTTAGAAATTAAAAAAAAACTTCAATTAAAAGCTGGCAAACCACCAATTTATGATCGCCAGTCTTTAAATTTATCAAAAGAAGAAATTGAAAAAAAAATTATAAATGGAGAAAAGCCATATTGGAGATTTAAATTATCTCAAAAAAAAATCTCATGGACAGATTTAGTAAAGGGCAGCACTGAAGTTGATTTATCTTCACAATCAGATCCTGTTCTTCGAAGGGCAGATGGGAGTTATTTATATCATTTTCCAAGTGTTGTTGATGATATTGATATGAATATTAGTCACATTATTAGAGGAGAAGACCATCTGTCAAATTCAGCAGTTCATAGTGAAATTTTTCAAAGTCTGGGATCAAACACACCATCTTTTGGTCATAATCCACTTATGTTAAATGAAGATGGGACTAAGATTAGTAAAAGAAATTTAGACTCTATCTCTATTAATCAATTTAGAAGTAAAGGTTATACAATAAATAGTATTTTATCGTATATGTATTCTGTAGGATTAAATTCAGATTTCGATTTCCAAAAAATAGTAGACAATGATTTTAATGATTTTGAATTATCTAAAATTTCAAAAAATCTTCCTAAGCTAGACATTCAAAAAATTGATTTTTTTCAAAAAAACTCTCTTAGATTATTGACTAATACTTCATTAAATGATGAATTTCCTGAATTAAGCCAACTTAAAATTACCAATAATGAATGGGAGCTCATCAGAGATAATATTGATAATTATGAGGATATAGGTGGATACTTAGATATTATAAGAAGAAATAAAATTGAAAACAAGCCATCCAAAGAATTTATTGATATTTTAGTTAAAAATAGTGAAAAAATTAAAAATATGAATTTTGATGAATACATTGATTTTCTTTCAGACCCAAATTTAAATCTTACAAAAAAAGAAATCTTTACAAATACTCGTTATTTTTTAACAGGTAATAACAACGGCCCTTCAGTAAAAGATTTATTTATTTTTTTTGGAGTCGAGGGAATTGAAAAAATAATAAATGAGTTTAAAACTTTTTAATACCCTATCAAAATCTAAAGAGATTTTTCATCCTATTGATACCAATGAGGTCAAGGTTTATGCTTGTGGTCCTACATTATATAATAATCCACATATAGGTAACTTTCGGCCAATTATAGTCTTTGATGTATTATTTAGAATCCTAAGAAATATTTATGGAGAAGAGAATGTAGTTTATGTCAGAAATATCACTGACATAGATGATAAAATAATTACTAGAGCTAATGATTTAGGATTTTCTACTTCTGATCTTGTAAGTAAAACTCAAATTGTTTATCAAAAAAATCTGGAGTCTTTAAATATTCTAGAGCCATCTCACGAACCAAAAGCAACAGAATATATTTCAAAAATGATTGAAATGATTAATTCATTAATTTCGAAAGGTTATGCTTACGAGTCTTCCAATCACGTGCTATTTGAGGCTAAAAAATTCAAAGACTATGGAGCTTTATCAAAATTTTCATTCAAGGATATAATTAGTGGTGCTAGGGTTGAGGTTGCTGAATATAAAAAAAATCCTGAGGACTTTATTTTATGGAAACCCTCAAAAATAAATGAACCATCATGGAGTAGTCCATGGGGGGATGGAAGACCTGGTTGGCACATTGAATGTTCAGCTATGATTGCTGACCTACTAGGTCCCTCAATAGATATCCATGCCGGTGGATTAGATTTAATATTCCCCCATCATGAAAATGAAATAGCTCAATCTACCTGTTACCATGGATGTAAAATGTCTAATTATTGGCTTCATAATGGATTTATAAATTTCCATGGCGAAAAAATGTCTAAATCATTAGGTAATATTACTATAGTTGATGATTTATTATCTATTCATGATCCTAATACAATTAAATATGCCTTATTAACTACACATTATCGACAACCGATAGACTTTTCTGATGATCTTTTGACCTATGCTAAAAATATAATTGAAAAATGGGAAGGTTTTATTTCCGATACAAATAACAATAAACTGGATAATGAGTTTATAATGGCACTATATGATGATCTTAATACACCAAAAGCACTGATGCGATTACAACAATTATTTAATGAACTTAAAAAGTCACCTGAAGATGATGAAATTAGCTCATGTTTCAATAATGGACTAAAAATTCTTGGTTTAAATCCAGTCTTTGAAGTAAAAGAAATAAGTCTTGATAAAGAGCATATTGAAAATATGATATCTCGCCGATTGGATGCTAAAAAAAACAAAAATTATAAATTGGCCGATCAAATAAGAAATGAATTACTTAATGAGGGCATACTCTTAGAAGATAATAAAGACGGAACATCATGGAAGAAAATATAAATACAAATAAAGTTTATTTTTTTGACACCACTCTCAGAGATGGTCAACAAACAACAGGCGTTGACTTTTCCGTTAAAGATAAAATTAAAATGGCAAATGCTTTAGATGACCTTGGAATAGATTACATAGAAGGTGGGTGGCCAGGATCTAATCCAACGGATGATAGCTTTTTTAATTCAAGTTTAAATTTAAAAAATTCCAATCTAGTTGCTTTTGGCATGACTAGAAGACCTTCTGCCAGTGTTTCAAATGACCCTGGTTTAAGTAATCTAATCAACACTAATGTAAAACACATTTGTATTGTAGGTAAGTCTTCATCTTATCAAGTTGAAAAAGCTCTTGGAATATCCAAAAATGATAATTTAAAAATGATTGGAGAAAGTATAAGCCATATTCATCAAAAAGGAATTGAGGCAATGTATGATGCTGAACATTTTTTTGATGGCTACAAAGAGAATCCAAGTTTTGCTATAGAGTGTTTAAAAGAAGCATTACAAAATAATGCTAGGTGGATCATCTTATGTGATACTAATGGAGGCACTTTACCTCATGAAGTAGAACAAATAGTTAAAGAAGTGGTTTCAATCATACCTGGAGAAAGACTGGGGATACATGCTCATAATGATACAGAGAATGCAGTAGCTAATTCTTTAGCTGCAATTAAATCTGGAGCTAGGCAAGTACAAGGAACAATTAATGGATTAGGGGAGAGGTGTGGAAATGCCAACTTAGCCTCCGTCATTCCATCAGTTATTTTAAAAACAGAATATGAAACTTCTATTCCTCAAGAAAAATTAAATCTTTTAAAAAAAACATCATTGCTTCTCGATGAAATATTAAATAGACAGCCTAATACCCAACAACCCTATGTAGGGGAAAACGCATTCTCCCATAAAGGAGGGCTGCATGTGTCAGCCATTAATAAAGACCCAAAAACATATGAGCATATTGACCCAAAAATTGTTGGTAATACCAGAAAAATTGTCATTTCTGACCAGTCTGGCAGATCTAACATAATATCCCTTCTTAACACTGTGGGCATTAACCCAGAAGAACATAAAGATAAGCTAGATTTTCTTTTACAAAAAGTTAAAGAAAAAGAATTCCAAGGACATGCATTTGATCAAGCTTTAGCAAGCTTTGAAATTTTAGCAAGAGAAACACTTTTTGGCTTACCAGAATATTTTGAATTAGTAAGGTTTAAAGTAATAGATGATAGAAGATGGAACGCAAAAGGTGATTTGGTTACTGAGTCTGAAGCAACTGTAAGAGTTACTATCAATAAAAAAGAATATATGAATGTTGAAATTGGTAATGGCCCTGTTAATGCACTTGATAAAGCTTTAAGAAAATCTTTAATGGGTTTTTATCCAATGTTGGAAGATTTGGAGTTGACAGATTTCAAAGTAAGAATTCTTTCATCAGAGAAAGGTACTGATGCAATAGTTAGAGTCATAATTGAAACAAAAGATAAAGAGGGAGCAATATGGACAACTGTTGGTGTATCGACAAATATTATCGATGCTTCATATAACGCTTTAAGAGAGAGTTTGATATATAAGTTAATAAAGTCCTCTTGAAAAAAAAAATTCAATTCATTTTAAATAAACCACAACTCTCTGAAAATATAGGTATGTCAATTAGATCTATTGGTTGTTTTGGGTTTGAAAATTTAGATTTAGTAAATCCACGAAATTTATGGCCTAACGATAAAGGTTTAAAATCAGCTAAACACTTTGAGAAAATTGCAAAAAAAGTTAAAACTTTTACATCCATTCCGGACGCAATACAAAAATCTGATATTGTTATTGCCACAACTGTCAGACCTAGAGATATCCAAATTCCATATATAAAGCTCGAGGATATAAATAAAATTAAATCAAAAAAAATTAGTATTATTTTCGGTCAAGAAAATAATGGCCTCAATAATAAAGAAATCTCTTATGCAAACTATATTTTGACATTACCTACGCACAATCAAAGTTCTCTCAACCTTTCTCATGCTGTGTCAATAGTAGCCTTTCACATCAATCAATTGAATTTGAAATATCATAAAAAATTTAATAATAAGCTCATAACTTCCAATCAGATTGAGCAATTTGTCGATTTTATAATGAAGACATTGAATAAAAAGGGTTTTACAACAATACCTGCTAAATCTCAAAATCTTGAGATTTCCCTGAGAAATTTCTTAAAAACAAATAATATTAATGAAAAAATATTAAAAACTGCCTACGGAGTCCTAAAATTTTTAGCAAAATAAAATTGACTTAAAATACGAAATCTATATAAATCACCAATTCATGACAAAAAGATTATCTTCAAAACACAAAATTGATAGAAGATTGGGTTTAAATTTATGGGGAAGGCCCAAAAGTCCTTTCAATAGAAGACCTTATGGTCCTGGTCAACATGGTCAGGCAAGAAAAAGAAAATTGTCTGATTTTGGTGTTCAATTAGCTGCTAAACAAAAGCTAAAAAAATACTATGGAGATATTACTGAAAAACAGTTTTTGAAAATATACCAAGAGGCGTCTAGAAAAAGAGGTGATACTAGTCAAATTTTAATTGAACTTCTTGAAAGAAGATTGGACGCAGTAGTATTTAGATTAAAATTTGCACCAACAGTATTTGCTGCAAGACAGTTGGTTAGTCACGGTCATGTAATGGTAAATGGTAAAGTGGTTGATAGAAAATCTTATCAAATTAAAGATGGAGATGAAATTTCACTCCAGCAAAACAGCCAAAATATTCCAATGATTATACAAACATTGAGCTCGAACGAAAGGGATGTCCCTGAATATCTCCAATTAGAAATTTCTAAATGTTTGGGTAAATTTATCAGAGGCCCACAGTTAACTGACGTCCCATATCCAGTACAAATGGAACCAAATCTGGTTGTTGAGTTTTACTCAAGATAATCTTCCATTTAATTCTCATTAAATTTAAAGTTTTTTGATACATATAGCTTTGTACTGAGCAATTTTAATCTAAAAATTTAAAAATATCGAAATATAACTTATGAAAAAAATAATAATAACAATCTTATTATCTTTTATTGTTTCTACTTCTTTTTCAGCAGGTACTGATTCTGGCGATGACACTAATTATGGCAAAGAATATAAATCAGCTTTAAAACTTATTAATAAGAAGAAGTATGATAATGCCATTGAAAAGTTAATGGATTTAGTTGATGTTTCATCAAGTGATTTTACCAAAGCAGATGTTTATAATGAAATTGGATTTGCTTTTAGAAAAAGTGATGATTTTGATAATGCATCAAAGTATTACATTATGGCTTTGAGTGAAGATCCAAACCATTTAGGTGCTTTAGAGTATCAGGGTGAGATGTTTGTTGATCTTGGGCAAAAAGATAACGCTCTGGCTAATCTCATGAAGTTAAAAGAATTAGTCGGTGAAAAGAATTCTTATTACAAAGAACTCAATTCATACATATCAGCCAATTAAATTAAATTAAGGGTAGTTGATTATTATATCTCTATCCTTAATAATTAAGAAATTTGCGTTTCAATACCTCGGGTATTTAACAGTTCTATCAATTCTCCTGACTCTGCCATTTCCTTCATGATGTCACACCCGCCAACAAATTCTTTCTTAATATAAAGTTGGGGGATAGTAGGCCAATTTGAAAAAGATTTGATTCCCTCTCGAATTTTTTCATCATCTAGAACGTTACAATGACCAAAATTAACTCCACATTTTTTCAATATGGCGCTGGCAACTGATGAAAAACCACACATAGGGAAATCTGGATTACCTTTCATAAAGAGAAAAACTTCATTTTCTCCTATCATATTTTCAATTTGAGTTTTTGTATTTTCATCAAGTTCCATTATTTAGTTCCTTTCGTTTTTAATTGCATTGCATGTAATTCATTATCCATCAAGCCATCTAAAGATTTGTAAACCAATTGATGCTGTTGAATTCTAGAAAGCCCGTTAAAGGCTGAACTCTCAATCGAAACAGAATAATGATTATTATCACCTGCTAGGTCTTCAACTAGAATATTAGCATTCGGAAATTTATTTTTAATCAGTTCCTCTAATTTAAATTGTTCAATTGGCATTAATTTATAATTTTTTCAAAATTATTTAGATAATCATTTAAAATCTTAAAATAGTCAAACTTTTTAGAATTTATTTCTATAGACTCCTTAGTTACCTCACCTATATTTTGATATTCTATTTGATTTTTTTCAAAAATATTTTTAATTGATCCATAGTCATTTTTATTGATTGTAAGAATGTATCCTGCTTGATATTCACAAAAAATGTCAAATTTGTCCTTTATGTTTATGTTAAATCCATAATTATTTTGTAACATTTTAATTAAGGTTAAGAATACACCTCCTCTTGATATATCATTACATGAAGTGACTAAGTTATGATCAAAAATATTGTATAATACTTTTATATTTTTCTTTTCAAGATCATAATTAATATCAATTAGTTCATTAAATTGAGTTACTTTTTTTACTGTAAGTTGGTCTTGAAGAAAATATGGGCTACTGTTCTTACTCATAGTGTTCCCAATTAAAATTATAAGGTCGCTTTCATTTTGAAATTTATTAGAGATGATATTTTCATAATTATCATTAAAACCCACCATTCCAATAACTGGAGTAGGCTTAATTGGTCTATCATTAGTTTGATTATATAAAGATACATTTCCTGAAACTATAGGGGTATCTAATTGAGAAGCAGACTTTCTAAGTCCATTAATGGACAGTACTATTTCTCCCATAATATTTGGATCATGCGGACTAGCAAAATTTAAATTATTTGTAATGGCAAGAGGTTTTAAATTTGAACAAACTAAATTTCTATAAGACTCAAGAACGGTATATTCCATACCTTTCTCTGGATTAATTCTTATATATAAGGGGTTACAATCGGTAGTAGCACCAATAACCTTGTCGCTATCGTGAATCTTTACTATTCCTGAAGATTGCCCAGGTTCTTTTATAGTATCTCCCATGACTGTTGAGTCATACTGATTAAAGACCCAACTTTTCTCTAGGTAGTTTAAATTTTGAAATAAATTATCTACCATATTTTCAATATTTAAATTTGTTAAATCAAAATCGTTAATTTTTCTTTTTTTTGGTATATAAAACTCACGATCATATTCAGGAGCATCATCGACTATTATATTTACCGGTAAGTCTACGACATTTTTATTTTTTGATGAAAAAACAACTCTTTTTGTATCCGTGATTTCACCAATAACCTCGTAATCAATTTGCCATCTTTTTAAAATACTTTTAACTTTTTCATTATTTTCAGGCTCTATAACAGCAAGCATCCTTTCTTGACTTTCTGACAATAAAATTTCATATGGAGAAAGGGGCTCTCGTAAAGGAATTTTATCTAAATTAATTAAAACCCCCACTTCTCCCTTTGAAGCCATTTCTACACTTGATGATGTAATTCCAGCGGCTCCCATATCTTGCATCGACTCAATAAGCCCAGATGACATTAACTCTAAGCAACCTTCCATCAGGAGCTTTTCCATGAAAGGATCTCCAACTTGAACTGAAGGTCTTTTCTCATCTTCATCGTCCTCAGAAAAAACATCAGATGCCATACTTGCACCATGAATGCCATCCTTGCCAG
This sequence comes from alpha proteobacterium HIMB59, assembly GCA_004321805.1. Lineage (GTDB taxonomy): Bacteria > Pseudomonadota > Alphaproteobacteria > HIMB59 > HIMB59 > HIMB59. Next base: position 20,904 of record SGZV01000015.1, read on the forward strand.
TCTTCGATCCTATATAAACAATCAGACCTCCAATAGTTTTTGGTTTGGAATAAAATATACGGTCATTTTTCACATGACCAATAGCCATAGCATTGACAAGATTATTATAATCATAACTGCTATCAAATTCACACTCTCCACCGATATTAGGAATGCCTATACAATTACCATAGTGGCCAATACCATGAACAACACCATTTAACAGATATTTTGTTTTATCCGTTGTAATGTCCCCAAATCTAATCGAGTCAAGAGTTGCGATAGGTCGAGCTCCCATTGTAAAAATATCACGTAATATTCCACCGACGCCAGTAGCTGAGCCATTAAAAGGCTCAATATAACTTGGATGATTATGACTTTCGATTTTAAATGCTATTCCATCATTATCTTTTAGATCAATAATACCAGCATTTTCACCTGGACCTTGAATAACTATATTATTTTCTGTAGGGAGTTTTTTTAGCCATTTTTTTGATGTCTTGTAACAACAGTGTTCATTCCACATTGCAGAAAAAATTCCAAGCTCTTCAATGCTCAAATCTCTCTTTAAATATTTATGTATGATTTTAAATTCATCTATTGTTAATCCATGTTGTTTAATTAAATCTTCGTTCATGATAGCAGTGACTCAAGAATTAATTTTCCATCTTGAGAACTATGGAAATTTTGAAAAGCTCTTTCTGGATGAGGCATCATTCCAAGAATATTCTTATCTTTATTGGTGATACCGGCAATATTATCAATAGATCCATTAATATTTGCAATTGAATTAGAAAATTTACCTTCACAATATTCAAAGGCTATCAGTTCATTATCATGTAAATATTTGAGATCACTATCATCACAATAAAAATTACCTTCATTGTGTGCTACGGGTATTTTCAGCACCTGATCTTTATTAATTAAACAATTGAAATCACTCTGATATCTTTTTTTTATGAAACAATTTTTGCCTAAAAATTTTAATCTTTTATTTTGTATTAGCGCCCCTTTTAGCAAACCTATTTCTGATAGAATTTGAAAACCATTACATATACCCAATATGTAACCTCCTTTTTTGGAGTGATTTATTAAATCATTGATAATTTTACTCTTTGAAGCCATTGCCCCAGAGCGCAAATAGTCTCCAAAGCTAAATCCTCCGGGAACTATCACAAGATCAACATTAGGTAATGAATTCTCTTCATGCCATATATTTAAAACCTCACCATTTGTAAGGGCTTTTAAATAAACCAGAGCATCACGATCACAATTAGAGCCTGGAAAAGTAATAACGGCAGATTTAAAGCTCATCCAAGAACTTCGTACTCTTCAATAATTTCATTAACTAAAAGTTTTTTACAGGCAGAAGTAATTAATTCATCCCTCTCTTCTTTGGAGAATTTATCAGGGATGTCTAATTCAATTAGTTTTCCCTGCCTAATGTTATTAAGATTTTTAAGTCCAAGATTTGACAAGGATTTTTCAATTACTTTTCCTTGAGGTTCTAGTATTTGACTTTTGAGACGGATAAGAATTTTAATTCTCATTTTAATTTTAGATTTAATCTTTCTAATACTTCAAGATAAGCATCCTCTATATTACCTAAATCTCTTCTGAATCTATCTTTATCTAGTTTTTTATTGGTTTTAAGATCCCATAGCCTACAGGTGTCTGGTGAGATTTCGTCTGCTAGTATCAATTGATTTGTTTTTTTGCAAATTCCAAACTCCAATTTAAAATCAACTAAATTAATTCCTACAGCATAAAAAATTCCTCTCAATACGTCATTTACTCTAAGAGAGTAATTCTCAATTAATTCAAGTTCACTCAACTCACATAATCCTAAATTTAAAATGTGTTCAGTGCTGATGTGAGGGTCTCCTAATTTATCTGACTTATAACAATATTCGATAAGTGTATCAGACAATTTAGTACCTTCTTTTACTCCAAACTTTTTTGAAAGCGATCCTGCAAAGTAATTTCTAACAAGCACTTCTATAGGGATAATATCTACTTTTTTTAACAGTTGAGATTTTTGATCAACTCTTTTGATAAAGTGAGTAGGAATCCCACAGTGATTTAACATTTCAAATAAATAAGAGGATATAATATTATTAATAATTCCCTTATTTTTAATTGAACCTTTTTTTAAATTATTAAATGCCGTAGCATCATCTTTATATTTTGCTACAACTTGATTTGAAGATTTACTAAAAATTATTTTAGCTTTTCCTTCATATAGTTTTTTCATTTTAGATGACATTAATTTATCCTTTTAAATATTAAATCAACACTTTTAAAAAGGTTGCTATTTGTAAATATTTGATCAATTTTTTTAGAAAAATTAAATTTAGATAAAATATTATGATTTAATAAATTTTCTTTAAAGCTTTTATCTCCATTCCAGGTTTTTAAAGCACAATCTTGAACCACTTTATATGCTTCCTCTCTTGAAACCCCATTTTCAACCAAAAAAATAAGAACGTTTTGCGAGTAAGGCAGACCTTTAAGTCTATTGAAGTTAGAAATCATATTTTCTTTGTGTATGACTAGATTGGAAATTATGTTAATCATTCTTTGAATAGCAAAATCTAGAGTTATGGTTGCGTTTGGAGCATTAATTCTTTCAACACTTGAATGACTTATATCTCTTTCATGCCATGTTGTAATATTTTCTAGGGCAGGTATGACTAGTGATCTAATTACTTTGGCTAATCCAGATATATTCTCTGATAAAATAGGATTTTTTTTATGAGGCATTGCTGAGCTACCTTTTTGACCTTTTCCAAAACCTTCTTCAACCTCAAGCACTTCAGTTCTTTGAAGATGCCTAATTTCAGTTGCTATTCGATCTAGTGAGCTTGCTATTATAGAGAAGCTACTAAATAATTCAGCATGTCTATCTCTTGGAATTATTTGAGTTGAAACTGGTTCAATTTTAAACTTTAACTTTTGTGCAACAATTTTTTCAACTCGATGATCTATATTAGAATAAGTTCCAACTGGTCCAGACATTTGAATAGTCTTTATTTGTTCAATAGAGTTTTTAATTCTTATTAAATTTCTTTTATTCTCCTCATAATATCCAAGAATTTTTAAACCAAATGTAGTAGCCTCAGCATGAATACCATGACTTCTACCAATACAAATTGTGTATTTGTGTTTCTTTGCTAGGCTAAGTAGTTTTTTGCCATATTCCTCCAAGCCTTTTTTAATGATTAAAGAGGATTGATGTAATTGAATTGAGAAAGATGTGTCTAGAATATCACTTGAGGTTAATCCTTTATGGATAAATCTGGACTCCGGTCCTACATATTTTGCAACATTTGTTAAGAAAGCAATTACATCGTGTCTTGTTTTCTTTTCAATTGTTTCTATTTCTTTAACTTTAAAAAATGCTTTTTTTTTGAATTTATTAGTGGTGCCTTTGGGAATTTGACCAAGATTTTCCATAGCTTCACATGCTAATATTTCTATATCAAGCCATATTTGAAATTTATTTTGATCTTCCCAAATATCTTTTACTACTTTTCTTGAATATCTTGGTATCAACTATAAAAAACTCCATTTGGAGATTCAGTTAGAATCTCAATACTATCACCATTTATATATACAGTATGTTCGTATTGAGCACTAAGTGTTTTATCTTTTGTCACAGCAGTCCATCCGTCAGATAAAATTTTTGAATGGTATTTACCTGCGTTAATCATGGGCTCAACAGTAAATATCATTCCATCAATAAAATTAATATTATCGTATTCTTTATCGTAGTAGTGAACAATGCTTGGATTCTCATGAAAATTAATACCAAGTCCATGTCCACAAAAATCTCTAACAACACTAAAATTATTTTCACCAGCTATTTTTTCAATTTTTTTACCTATATTGCTGATCGGCTCACCAACTTTAATTTCTTTGATGCTTTCGATCAAACACTCGTGGGTTGTTTGACACAAATTAAGAGCTTTTACTGATATATTACCAACCTTATACATTCGAGAAGTATCTCCATGCCATCCATTAATTATAGTGGTAATATCAACGTTTAATATATCGCCATTTAATAACTTACGATTTGATGAAGGAATGCCGTGACAAATAATTCTATTAAGTGAAGTACATGTTGATTTGGGAAACCCTCGATAGAACAGTGGAGCAGGAACGCCCCCCATCTCAATGATACGATTTAAACAATAATTATCTATTTCTTCTGTAGTTATTCCCTCAGAAATTACATTTGTTAATTCATCTAATATTGTTGCGGAAATGAGACTGGCTTCCCTGCAATAATTTATTTCATTCGGTTTGTATGATTTAATGTTCAATTATTTTTATTTCTTTAATTATTTCAATGCCATCAAAACTTACGTCACAAATATAAGCAATAAATTTAACGCCATTTTTTTTGGCCAATTGAGAATTTTTATAATATTCGGGATCTATATCTTTTGCTATAGAAAAATTCTTTATATCTTTTCTTTGTATCAAGTAAACTAAATAACTTTGATGACCCTCAATACATTTATTACTTAGTTCAACTAAATGTTTAGAGCCTCTGGAAGTGATCGCATCAGGAAATTCAGCAAGATTTTTTTGTCTAGATAAGGTTACTGATTTTATTTCAATATAAGTTTTATTTTTAGAGGGGCCTTCTGCTAAAATATCAATTCTTGAATTTTTTCCATATTTAACTTCTTTTCTTAAATTTTCATAATTTAATGTTTTTAAAATTTTTTTATTTGAAATAGCTTCATAGACAATAAGATTGGGTAATGAGGTATTGATACCTACAAATACCTTACCTGACTTTATTGCTTCAAGTCTGTACTGTAACTTAGCTTTGGGATTGTCTACAACTGCAACTAAAACTTCCAATCCCTCATTCAATAAACCTAAAAGTGAGCCTGTATTAGGGCAGTAGGCTGTAATAATTTTTTTATCTAATTTGATGTCTGCAAAAAAACGTTTATAACGTTTAATTAAAGAACCTTTTAGAATTTTATTTTGGTATTTCATAAATGTTAAATAAAAAAATCAAATCTGCCTCGATTGTTGTTATCGGTAATGAGATATTAACAGGAAGAACTCAAGATAAAAATATAAATTATATAGCGAAAGAATTTTTCAAAAATGGGATTTCATTAAAATATGTCTGTGTAATACCAGATGATAAAAAAACAATTGTTAATGAAATTAAAAGATTAAAAAAAAGATTTGACTTTATTATCACAACTGGAGGAATCGGCCCCACACATGATGATATAACAGCAGAGTCTATAAGCTTAGCTTTAAAAAAAAAATATCTCTTACACAAGGGTGCTTATAAAGAGTTAGTTAAATATTATAAAAAAATAAAATCAGAGTTAACTGATGCAAGAATTAAAATGGCCTATATGCCTCAGGGATCAAAGTTAATCAAAAATACAGTAAGTGGTGCTCCGGGTTTTAATATAGAAAATATATTTGTTTTTGCAGGTGTACCTTCTATAGCGGAGGCGATGACTAAAGAATTTTTAAAAATTATTAAAGTAAAAAATAAATTTTACAGCACATCAGTCATAACAAAATTATTTGAAAGTAAAATTGCTCATATTTTGGAAAAAGCAGAAGGACTTTATAACGATGTATCAATTGGAAGTTACCCAATTTTCGACGGAAAGCCGAGAGGTGTTGAAATTGTTATTAGCTCAATGTCAAATAAACCTAATGCTTTAAAAGTAAAAAAATTTATTACAACTGAAATAAACAAAATTATTTAAGATTTTGTTTTTTTAATATAAAACAATTATTTACTTAGGCGGAGTAGCTCAGTTGGTTAGAGCGGTGGAATCATAATCCATGTGTCGGGGGTTCGAATCCCTCCTCCGCTACCAACAAATATATTGAAATTCCTTAATTTATAACATATCTTTCGCGTCTGATCGCGGGGTAGAGCAGCTTGGTAGCTCGTCAGGCTCATAACCTGAAGGTCGTAGGTTCAAATCCTACCCCCGCAACCAAAAAAATACCCACAGTTTCCTTGCATTTTTCATTGTTTTTTTTTGGTTTTTTTTTGCAAATGCATTTGACAAACCTTGAAGAAAGTGTAGATATACTCCTACTAAAAATTCGACTCATTGGGCCATTAATTGTGCACCAGTGATTCTTGCTCTTTATTATTAGTAAATATGAAATGAATAGACGGTGGGTTTATAACGTCGAATATCGATCAAGTTTAAGTTAGTTAATAATTTAGGCTCGGTATTTGGCGTCTAACCTACGTCAATTTAAAACTTTGTTTTTTATGAGTAGGTAATTCAACTTAAGAGTTTGATTATGGCTCAGAACGAACGCTTGCTGCATGCTTTATACATGCAAGTCGAACGGAGGCCCTAGCTTGCTAGGTGTCCTTAGTGGCGCACGGGTGAGTAACACGTGGGAACATACCTCATAGTACGGAATAACTGCGGGAAACTGTAGCTAATACCGTATATTCCAGTAATGGGAAAGATTTATCGCTATAAGATTGGCCCGCGCAAGATTAGCTTGTTGGTGAGGTAAAAGCTCACCAAGGCTTCGATCTTTAGCTGGTTTGAGAGGATGATCAGCCACACTGGGACTGAGACACGGCCCAGACTCCTACGGGAGGCAGCAGTAGGGAATATTGGACAATGGGGGCAACCCTGATCCAGCAATGCAGCGTGAGTGACGAAGGCCTTAGGGTTGTAAAACTCTTTCATCGGTGAGGATAATGACAGTAGCCGAAGAAGAAGGACCGGCTAATTCCGTGCCAGCAGCCGCGGTAATACGGAAGGTCCTAGCGTTGTTCGGAATTACTGGGCGTAAAGCGCATGTAGGCGGAACAGAAAGTTAGAAGTGAAATCCCTGGGCTCAACCTAGGAATTGCTTTTAAAACTTCTGTTCTGGAATTCAGGAGAGGAAAATGGAATATCCAGTGTAGAGGTGAAATTCGTAGATATTGGATGGAACACCAGTGGCGAAGGCGATTTTCTGGACTGATATTGACGCTGAGATGCGAAGGCATGGGTAGCAAACGGGATTAGATACCCCGGTAGTCCATGCAGTAAACGATGGGTGCTAGTCGTCGGACTTTTGTTCGGTGTCGTAGCTAACGCGTTAAGCACCCCGCCTGGGGAGTACGGTCGCAAGATTAAAACTCAAATAAATTGACGGGGACCCGCACAAGCAGTGGAGCATGTGGTTTAATTCGACGCAACGCGAAGAACCTTACCAGCGTTTGACATGGGAA
>SGZV01000016.1 GCA_004321805.1 alpha proteobacterium HIMB59
TCTTCAACAGCTGCAAGTGCTGATCCTTTAACAATAGGTATATCATCACCTGGAAAGTCATAACTTGATAATAATTCTCTGATTTCCATCTCAACTAAATCTAAAAGTTCAGCGTCATCAACTTGATCAACTTTGTTCATATAAACAACGAGCGCAGGAACACCAACCTGTCTAGCTAAAAGAATATGTTCACGAGTCTGAGGCATAGGACCATCAGCTGCATTAACAACAAGGATACCGCCATCCATCTGTGCTGCACCTGTGATCATATTTTTAACGTAGTCCGCGTGACCTGGACAGTCAACGTGTGCATAGTGTCTTTTTTCAGTTGAATATTCAACGTGCGCAGTTGAAATCGTAATACCTCTCTCCTTTTCTTCAGGAGCTTTATCGATTTCATCATATGCAGTAAATTCAGCACCTCCTGATTCAGCTAATACTTTTGTGATTGCTGCAGTAAGTGTTGTTTTACCATGGTCGACGTGACCGATGGTTCCAATGTTGACGTGTTCTTTCGACCTGTCAAATTTTTCTTTAGTCATTTAAGTTGTTACCTCTTTTTTAATATCTATTACTTAACTTTTTTTCTTTTTGGAGCGGGTGAAGGGAATCGAACCCTCGTAGCCAGCTTGGAAGGCTGGAGCTTTACCATTAAGCTACACCCGCTAAAGCGGGTAACCACTACAAAACAAACACAAAAACAAATCCTTGTGAGTTCCGCTAAACTACTAATTTTTCTTTAAAATACAATAGTAAATATGAAAAAAAATGGTGGAGGGAGTAGGATTCGAACCTACGTACACTTGCGTGAACAGATTTACAGTCTGCCGCCTTTAACCACTCGGCCATCCCTCCAAAGTGAATAAAATAGCAGTTGATTAATAGATATTTGTATTTGAAAGTCAATAGACTTAATAAGATATAACTGTTATTTAAACTTAATGTATATATCAGGTGATAATCCTTGTTTTAGTTGTATCTATCATAATCCTAAGAAAATTAGAGATATATTCATAAATATTGAAAAAAAAGAGTTATATATTCAAGTTATTAAAGAAAATAAGCTTGAAAAACTTACAAAATATTTAACTAAAAAAGAATTATCTCTTATTAACAAAGAAGATAAAAGAAATTCAAATAATATAATAATAAGACGAGAAAAATATGAGTCCTCAGAACTAAGCACTATTGTTACACCTAAATCATCAAACTCTTTGATAATTGTAGCAGATCAGCTTACTGATCAAAATAATCTAGGCAATATTATGCGAACTTCTCTTCTATTAGGTGTAGATGGTATAATCCTACCTGAGCATTCTAGCGCCCCAATAACTAGTGCTACTTCTTCAACATCCTCAGGCGCAATTGAAATAATTAAGTTTCATATATCAAAAAATTTATCACGAACAATAGAAGTGCTAAAAGAAAAAGGTTATTGGATATACTCACTTGATATGAAAGGAGAAAAAATAGATAAAAATTTCTATTTTGACAAAAGATCAGTTTTAATTATTGGCAGTGAAGGAAAAGGAATACGTAAAAATATACTAGACAAAAGTGATTTTAAAATTTCTCTTCATCAAAAAATTTTAAAAGGAATAGATAGCTATAATGCTGCAAATAGTTTGGCCATGGCAGCGCATCACTACAAATTAAATTTCTCTTAATTTATTATTGTTTATTATCGAATTTAGTATATCTAAATAGCTTATGCCGGCTTAGCTCAGTTGGTAGAGCAGTTGATTTGTAATCATCAGGTCGGGAGTTCGAGTCCCCCAGCCGGCACCACATATCATTGATTATTCCAGTAGTTAGATTAAATTATATTTAAATGAATATTGAAGTTGATCAATTTGGTAGAAATACAAATCAATCTAATATAAATAATAACAATGAAGATAAAAATAAAAAGATTTTAGAGTCTTTATCAGAAATTAAAGAACAACTTCAAAATAAAAATTTCTCACCAATTTCAGATCCCCCAGTCAATTTATCAAGTAAGATTTCAAAAAACTCTGATTTTGAAGAATTGAATCAACGCTTAATAAATCTAGAGAGAAGTTTAATTGACATAAATGAAAAATTAAAAACAAAAGGTGAAAATTTTCAAGATATAAATTCAAACCTTAAAAATTTTAATGAAGAAAAAAGTATTTTTAACAATTTAGAGAAAAGCTCGAGTAAAAATTTATTAGTTTTAGATACTGATAAAGACCTATACGTTACAAAATTTAAATTTTATCATTTCATAATTACTTTTGCTGGAATGTCTGGATTATTAATTTATTTAACTTCAATCCAACTAGGAATGCCTATTAATCAAATTATAAAGATTATTTTAAATATCTTTAATTAATAGCAGAGCTAACTTTTTCAACATTAGCCGCACTAAATTTGAATTCAGGAATTTTTCCATACGGATCTAATTGAGGATTGGTTAGAACATTAGCAGCAGCTTCTGCAAAACAAAATGGAATGAAAACCATACCCTCAGGTATTTCTTTATCACTTCTAACTTTAATCACTATGGAACCTCGCTTAGTCTTTACATGAACATGGTCTCCTGCATCAATATCCATTCTCTTCATATCCCATCGATTCATACTAACTATTGCCTCTGGCTCTATGTGATCCAAGACAGTTGCTCTCCTAGTCATAGACCCTGTGTGCCAGTGTTCAAGAAGACGACCAGTAGTTAAAATTAATGGGAAATCATCGTCGGGTAATTCTGCAGGAGGTATCAGTCTAGCTGGGACTATTTTACCTCTACCATTTGCTGTAGGGAAAGACTCCCTGAAAATATATTCACTACCACTACTGTCAGGTGCTTCACAAGGATATGTGATTGCATTTTCATTCTCTAATCTTTCCCATGTGATGTTTTTTAGAGACTCCATAATTTGACACATCTCTTTAAATACATCTCTAGGGTGAAGATAGCTCCAATCTAATCCCATTCTTTGAGCTATAGCTTGGGTAATCCACCAATCTTGTCTAGCGTCTCCAGGAGGAGAAACTACTTGCCTGCCCATTTGAACAGTTCTATTTGTATTAGTATAGGTGCCTGTTTTTTCAGCATGAGCAGAGGATGGGAGAACAACATCAGCGAACCATGCAGTTTCAGTCAAAAATATATCTTGGACTACTAAATGGTCTAATTTTGCTAAAGCCTTCCTTGCATGCTCTTGATCTGGGTCAGACATTGCGGGGTTTTCTCCCATAATGTACATCGATTTAATTTGGTCATCATGAATTGCATTAATTATCTCAACAACAGTAAGACCTCTTTTTGGATCCATTTTTTTATTCCAAAATTTCTCGTATGAATTTTGATTTACTTCTCCATCTACAACTAGGTAATCAGGATACATCCATGGAATTAATCCTGCATCTGAAGCTCCTTGAACATTATTTTGTCCCCTGAGTGGGTGAAGACCTGTTCCTTCTCTTCCAACTTGTCCAGTTGATAAAGCCAATGCAATCAAACATCTAGCGTTATCAGTTCCATGAACATGTTGCGATACACCCATTCCCCAAAAGATTATAGATTTTTCAGATTTTGCATAAATTCTTGCCACATCTTTTAATGTATTTGCATCAATACCGCAAATTGACTCCATTTTTTCTGGAGAAAAATCTTTGATACTTTCTTTTAATTGTTCAAAGCCCTCTGTTTGACCTTGGACATACTGCTCATCATAAAGCTTTTCTTCCACAATGGTATGTAGCATAGCATTAAGCATAGCTACATCCGTACCTGGCTTAAATTGTAGATGATGGTCAGCATATTTTGTTAAACCTTGTTTTCTAGGATCCATAACTATTAGTTTAGATCCTCTTTTAGATGCTCTCTTTAAATATGTAGCTGCAACGGGGTGATTTTCTGTCGGTCTAGCTCCAATTACAATTATACAATCTGCAACCGTAGCTGCATTAAAAGGTGCGGATACCGCTCCAGATTTTAAACCCTCAAATAAAGCTGCAACAGAAGATGCATGACATAGCCTTGTACAATGATCAACATTGTTTGAACCAAAACCAACTCTAACTAATTTTTGGAAAAGGTAAGCTTCTTCATTTGAACATTTAGCAGAGCCAAAACCAGCAAGCCCCTTTGGACCCTCTTCCTCAAGCGTCTTATTTAAGCCATTTGCTGCGATATCAAGTGCATTTTCCCAAGTGGTTTCTTCAAAGTGATCATATATATTTTTATCATCAATTCTTATATCCCACTGTTTTGGCGAGTCTTTTTTTCTAACTAATGGTTTTGTTATTCTTCCATCATGATTAATGTAATCAAATCCAAACCTACCTTTAACACAAAGTCTATTTTCATTAGCCGGTCCATTCTTACCATCTACTTTAATAATTTTTTCATCTTTAACACTTACTTCTGTTTGACAACCAACACCACAATATGGACAAACACTCTCAACCACCTTGTCAGCATAGTTAACTCTTGTACCTTCGTGATTGACCAAGGAAGACTCCATTAAAGCACCAGTTGGGCATGCCTGAACGCACTCTCCACATGCAACGCAAGTGCTTTCTCCCATTGGATCATCAAGATCAAAAATTACTTTTGCTGTAGAGCCCCTATAAGCCATACCAATAACATCATTAACTTGAACCTCTCTACATGCTCGAACACAAAGATTACAATTAATACAAGCATCAAGATTGACACTCATAGCTTTATGGGATCGATCAATTTCTATTTTATCCTTACTTGGGAATCTACTTGCACTGACACCCATTTTTTCAGACCAATTCCAAAATTTTGAATCAGGATCAGGTGATTTTTCTTTTTCAGGTTGATCAGAAACTAATAGCTCAAAAACCATTGACCTTGATTTTTCAGCTCGAGAAGAATTTACTGTTACCTCCATTCCTTCAGTGGGCTTTCTAATACATGATGCGGCTAGAGTTCTTTCACCTTTAATCTCAACCATACAGGCACGACAATTACCATCAGCTCTATAGCCAGGTTCTGGAGAATAGCAAAGATGAGGAATGTCTATATCATTTTTCTTTGCTACATCCCATATAGACTCCTGAAGGTCAGCTAAAAATTCTTTTCCATCGATTTTAAATTTAATTTTTTCAGACATTAGTTTGTTACCTCGTTAGGGAAATGTTTAATAACAGATAGCATTGGGTTTGGAGCTGCTTGTCCTAAACCACAGATAGAAGCATCCATCATTGCTGATGAAAGTTCTTTAAGTAGTTCAACGTCCCATGATTTTTGATTCATCAATTTAAGAGCTTTCTCCGTACCATTTCTACAAGGTGTACACTGACCACAACTTTCATCATGAAAGAAGAACATTAAATTTTTAGCTATATCACCCATTTTGTCTTGATCAGATAGGACGACGATAGCTGCAGAACCAATGAAACACCCATGCTCTTGCAAAGTATCAAAATCAAGAGGAACATTATCCATAGATGCCGGTAGAATGCCTCCAGATGCACCTCCAGGTAAATAAGCCTTAAAGGAATGATTATCCTGCATGCCCCCACAATATTCATCAATTAACTGTCGAATTGTTATACCTGCTGGAGCCAATTTAATTCCAGGATTTTTAATTCTACCAGAAACAGAAAAAGTCCTTAGACCAGACCTGTTATTGAGTCCATGACTATTAAACCAAACAGCTCCTTTTTCTAAAATTTCTCTTACCCAGAAAACTGTCTCTATATTGTGAATGAGAGTAGGCCTACCGAAGAGACCAACCTGAGATGGAAATGGAGGCTTGTGTCTTGGAAGTCCTCTTTTTCCTTCAAGACTTTCAAGCATAGATGACTCTTCTCCACAAATATAAGCGCCAGCACCTCTTCTAAGATGTATTCTAGTTTTAATATTTAAATTATTTTCTTCTAATATTTTTATTTCTTTTTTAAGAAATTTTATGACATCAGGATATTCATCTCGCATATAAATATAAACATCAGTTGCTTCGACGACCCAAGCAGCAATTAACATACCCTCAAGAAATCTATGAGGGTCTCTAGTTAAATAATGATGATCTTTAAAAGTACCGGGTTCTCCTTCATCTCCATTGATTGCCATTAATCTAGGTTGACTTTCAGCACGAACGAACCTCCATTTTTTTCCAGTTGGAAAACCAGCTCCTCCAAGACCCCTCAAACCAGACTTCTCCATTTCTTCAATTAAATCCATTGGTTTTTTTTTTTTATTTAAACATTCTTTTAACAAAGAGTAGCCACCTGATTTAATGTAACTTTGATAATCAGTGTAAGCAGGGATAATTGGCTTTGTCTCATTAGATGAAATTAGTTCTTTAACTTTTGAAAGATTTGCTTTTGTAAGATGTCTTTTACCAATTTCTACAACGGGTGCTTGGTGACAACGCCCCATACATGGTGCTCTTACTACTCTTATGCTCTCATCGTTTTTAAAACTATGAGTGAGGTCTTTTTGTAACGATTTGCATCCATACATTTCACAAGTTAAGCTATCGCAAACTCTGATAGTCACCTCTGCGGGATTGACATCATCATCTTTAAAAATATCAAAATGCGCATAAAAAGATGCTGTTTCATAAATTTCAGTTAACGGGAGATTAGTAAGCTCTGCTAGTGCAGATAAATATTTAGGTTTTAAACACTTGTGACTATCTTGAATTAAGTGAAGACATTCAATCAACATGTCTCTTTGTCTAAAATAGTCAGATGGTATTAAGTTTTTTAATTCATTAATTGATTGATCATCTGTTTGCCTTCCTTTGTTAAAAGTAAGTGCATTTCTCCTACCTGAACCAGGATGAATTTTTTTAGTATTTTTTTCCACAAAACTGAACTTATTTAAAAGTTATTAAATATCAATTATTAATGAATGATTAATTGATAAGGATTACTTATCAATAGAAGTTAGGTACTTTATAAACCTGTCTTTAATTGGAGAAGGACCCTTGTCTTTGATGTATACACCGCCAACATCGTGAAAAATAGAGGGGTCAGATAATTCTATAAAGGAAATTTCAGAGTTAAAATTAAATTGTTTGGCAAATGAACCAGGCATAATTGTTGAAAGGTCAGATGAAGAAACGTGTGAAAATAAATGAATCAAAGAGTTAGACTCTATTAGAACGTTTGGAGAGATATTTTTTTTTTGAAATATAGAATTTAAAATCCTTCTAAATTGATTCTCAGGTGAAATTAAACACAAATCTATTTCATGACATTTAGACCATGATACTGAATCTTGTGATTGATATGATTTTTTTTTTGTAACTAAAAAATATTTTTCTTTATACAAGGGAAGTTTTTCAACATTCATAATTGGCTCATTTTCTAGATATGTAAAACCGATATCTAATTTAAAATCATGCAAGTTTTCTTCTATCTTATTAGATGACATGGAAAAAACTTGAATATTAATATTTCTATATTTACTTACAAATTGATTTAATAATTCTGATATATCTAACAAAGCAGAGGGGATAACACCTATTCGTAAATTACCTGTTAAATTATTTTTTAACTCAGAACTTAATTCTTTAACTTCTGAATATTCTTTGACAATAAATTTAAATTTTTCTTTGAGAATCTCTCCTTCTTCAGTAAGGCCGATATAATTTTTACCTCTTTTAACAAGCTTAATACCTATTTCATTCTCTAAAGATTTTAATTTCATAGAAAGAGCAGGTTGAGAAATATTCAGCTTTTCTGCTGCTCTATTGAAATGTTTTTCACTATCAAGAGCTAAAATGATTTCTAAGTTCTTTATTTCCATGAAATATTAAAATAAATATATACATATATGGAATATTTTCTAGATACCAAAGGTTTTGAATGCCCAATACCAGTGCTAAAAGCCAATAAGTTTATTAAAAAATTAAATAAAAAAGATACTATTCTTATCGAAAGTGACGATCCTCTATCAAAGTTTGACTTTAAAAATTATTGTAAAGAAAATAATTACAAATTAATATCAATCAAACATTCAAAAGACATTATAAAGATTAAGATTAAAATTTAAGAAATTTATAAAGTTTTCCTTTTAAAATTTTATTTTCACTTTCATTTGAAATTAACAAACCATCACTTTCAGAAATTGATACTAATTTAGCAGAACCTTTAGAATTATGAGGAAATGCAATGTCTTTTTTAATTTTTACTCTAAAAAATTTCACAGTATTAATTTTTTTGACATCATTAAAACCTGCTTTTATGAATTTAATATTTTCATTTATAGATTTTTTGGGGTTTTCTAGAAAAGGTTTGACTATAAACATTAGATTAACAAATACCGCCAGAGGATTACCCGGTAAGGAAAAAATATATTTAGATTTATATCTTGCAAATATCATTGGCCTACCCGGTTGAATACGAATATATTTAAAAATTATATGAGATTTTTTTTCTAAAAAAGTTGACATAAAATCCCCAGTGCTAAAAGATGAACTTCCAGAGCTAATTATAATATCAAAATCTTTAACTTTATTTTTATAAAATTTTTCAATAGATGTAATATTATCTTTTAAAATTCCAAGATTATAAGCCTTAATATTATGATGCTTTAAAAAATTTATTATTTGTAATTTATTTGAGTCAAAGGTTTGAAATTTTTTTTTGTTTTTATCATAAGAGACTAATTCATTACCATTTGAGACAACGCCAATTTTTAATAACCTAAAGACTTCTAATTTTTTTATACCAACTGAAGCAAGTAAGGAAATATTTCGAAAGTTTAATTTTTGGTTTTTATCAATTATGATTTTACCCTTTTTTAGATCCTCGGCCTTCTTTTTAATATCTTTGTTAGAAATTTTAGATTTTGAAATATTGATTAAATCTTCTTTAACTGATGCATTTTCTAAAGAGACGAAATAAGAAAATCTATTTGGTATGATTGATCCTGTATTAATTTTGTATGCTAAGTTAAGATTTAAATTTTTATGAAGCTTACCAGGTGTAATAATCTTTTTTGATATTTTTAAAAACTGATTATTCTTTTTTGAAAATATATAGCCATCTAAACCTGCACTATCATAGCTTGGCAAATCAATTGGTGAGGTAACTTTTTTAGAACTTACTCTTCCAATTGAATCCTCCAATTTAACTGTTTCCTTTTTATTAGGCTTTTTTTCTTTCTGAATTAACTTAATAGCTCTATTTAAGGAAATTAAAATATTATCAGGCATCTTGTATAAATTTCGCAATTAAAGGAATTTGATCATGACTTAATACTTTTAAAGGATGACTTTTGTCATCATCGGTCACAAGCAAATTAACTTTTTCAACATTTTTATATAAGTACTCTTTTTTATTTTTTTTTAAAAAAACTTCTATTTTTGGAATATCATTATTCTTTTTAAAACCTTCAAGTATTAAAATCTGACAATCTTTGTTCATATCTATAATAGATTTCAAATCAATTTCATTATCATCAGCTCTTTCTTCTATAACCGCCAATCTCTTATTTGACACAATAGTAGTTTTGAAAGCACCAGATTTACGAATTTTGTAGCTATCAGTATTAGGATGATCTATGTCAAAACTATGGTGGGCATGTTTAATAACTCCTACTTTTAAATTTAAAGAACTAAAATAATTTACTAGTTTTGATACTAAGGTTGTCTTACCACTATTCTTCCAACCTATAACACCTATTGTCTTCACTCATACACCATATTACAATCTTAATTGATATGACAGATTTTTTAATTAAACCAAACATAAAAAATAAATCTTTATATAAATTTAAAAAAGCAGTGAATGAGAATAATGAAACTGTGAACATACCTGTAATTGAAGAAAAACCGTTAACTCTTTACCTAAATAATCAAGAAATTGTAACTATGATGACTATTGGCGACTACCCTGATTTTCTCTCAATTGGATATCTGTTTAATCAAGGAATGTTAAAAAGCTATGAGGAAATCAAGAAGATTGAATACCATCAAGACTTAAAAACAATAATCATAAGAACCAAAAATAAAACTAATTTTGAAAAAAAATTAAAAAAGAAAATTAATACTTCAGGTTGCGCTCAAGGAACAGTATTTGGAGATTTATATGATGAAATAGAAAAAGTTAAACTTAATAAAAAGATTAAAATTTCTCATCAACAATTAATTGATTTATCCAAAAAAATTAATATTGAACCTAGTTTATATCTTCAAGTAGGTGCAATTCATGGATGTGTACTTTGTGAAGAGGATAGGCCTTTATACTACTTTGAAGATGTTGGAAGACATAATGCTGTTGATAAAATAGCTGGTTTAATTCTTAAAAAAAAAATTAATACAGAAAAAATGTCATTCTACACTACTGGCAGACTAACGAGTGAAATGGTATTGAAATGTATAAAAATGGGGATACCTATCCTTCTCTCAAGATCTGGTTTTACTTCATGGGCGGTAGAAATTGCTAGAAAAAAAGAACTTACAATGATTGGTAGATTGAGAGGTAAGAGAATGAGCATTTTATCTGGTAAGTTCAGACTAAAAAATGAAAAATAAATTAATTAGTGTAATTCTAACTGGTGGTAAATCATCGAGAATGAACTACCTAAACAAAAGTTTTTTAAAGATTAATGATCAGTTTTTCATTGAAAAAATTATAAAAAGTTTAAAAGAAAAGACTGAAATTGTTTGTATAAATGCAAATGATGATATTGAAAAATACAGAGGATTTAAATTAACTATTATTCAAGATGCTATAAAAGGCTATAAAGGGCCATTAGCTGGACTTCATAGCGCAATGAAACATTATAAAAATATATCCCAAGATAGTTGGTTTGCTATTTTTCCTACAGATGCACCTTTTATAGATACAAATCTTTTTGATTTATTTGAGTCCAAAAAAAAAGAAAATTGTCGGGCTTTTATTTCCAAAATTGATGATGCTATTGAGCCAATGTTTTCTTTTTGGTCTATTAAATCCCTTGAGTATTTAGAAACTATACTTCAAGAAAATGACGGGTATAAAATTATGAAGTTTGCTCAAGAAATAGGATTTGAGTATTTGGATTTTAAAAGAAAATCTAAAGCTGATTTTTTTAATGTAAATAGACCTGAGGATTATAAAAACTTACTAAATCTTATTTAGTTCAATTAAAACAGTTCCTTTGTCATTGACAGTTTTTTGATTATTAGAAAAGCCTTTTTCTATAAAAAAAGGAATGATATCGTGAAAATTAATATAGGAAAATGCAGGAATGCCTGTTTTAAAATAAATGGGTTCAACTGTTATAAAAATTTTATCAATTAAGTTTGCATATAAAAAAAAATCATGAATCTTCGTACCACCTAAAATCAAAACACTTGTTGAACAAATTTTTTCAAATTCATGCCATTGGTTTAAATCGGGATTAAAATAATATTGGTTTGGAATATCTTCTTTGATTAATTGAACTTTTTCAAACTGCCGAGAGAACACAATTCTTTTCCTTGCATGATTTGGGTTCAGTTCATGAGTCTTTCTTCCCATAACTTGCCATTCGTGTTGATTTATAAGATTTTTTAAATGATCTTGGTCATTTTTAGAGGTCCATTCAAAAGGATTATCCTCAGCATACCTAGCTATGAAGCCATCTAGACTCGATGCAAATGCCAAAGTGTAATTAATCATTATTATGATATATAAAATATATTATTTAGTAATCATAACAAGAAATGAACTTTTATCTCCCAATAGCAGAAATATCTATAAATATTTATTTGCTCATATCTCTTGGAATAGGTATTGGATTTATTTCAGGTTTATTTGGTATAGGTGGAGGTTTTATTACCTCACCACTATTAATACTTGTTGGGATTCCACCAGCAGTTGCTGTTGGAACGACTACTGTTCAGGTCTTTGCATCTACCTCAACAGGAGTTATGAGCCACTTTCAAAAGAAAAATATAGATTATCAAATTAGTTTTACAATGATAGTGGGAGGTATTTTTGGAACCTTGACTGGCGTTCTACTATTAAGTTCACTCAAAAACATAGGTCTAATAGATAACTATTTAAATGCAATCTATATCATTCTTCTTCTTGGTACTGCCATGTTTATATTATATGAGACAGCAAAAATTAATTTAATTTACAAAAATAAAAAGTTTAAGTTACATCAGCACTCTTGGATACACGGATTACCAATTAAGATTAAATATAGAAAGTCAAAGTTATACATAAGCATTCTTGCACCTTTATCTATAGGTTATTTAATTGGTATGCTGACCGGCCTTACTGGAATTGGTGGAGGTTTTATCTTGATACCTTGTATGATTTACATATTAGGAATGAAAACTATTTCTGTTATAGGATCTTCTCTATTAAATATAACTGTAGTTGCTTTAATATCATTATTTTTACAAATATATATCAATCAAAATATAGATTTCGTATTAGCTATTTTTTTAATTATTAGTAGCTCAATTGGAGCCGCTATTGCCTCAAGAATCATTGATAAATTCGATCAAGAAAATTTAAAAGTATTATTTGGTGTACTTTTAGTGATTATAGCATCTTTTTTAATTTATGATTTATTCAGAACTCCTTTAGAGCTTTTTAGGATTAATTATGTATAGAAGTTTTATATATTCAATATTCTTCAGTTTAATTTCATTAAATATGAACTCCACAAGTTTCACATTAGATACTTACAATATAGAAATAAATTCTAGCTTTCTGGGCAAGGAAATTATGCTCTTTGGTCAAAAAAATGCAAATAGAGATATAATCATAATATTTGAGGGAAATAAGCAAGAAGCAAATCTGGATACTAAGGTTAAAAAGGGAATATTTTGGGTAAATACTTCTAAAAGTTTATCTGATATTCCAAGTTTTTTTGGCATCTTTACGACTCCAAAAAAATCCTTAAATGAGATTTTTTTAATTCCGAAAATTACAGAAAAACATAATTTGATTAATAATTTTTCAGAAGGACTTTTTCAAATAAGAAAAGCATTAAAAGCAAAAGGTCTTTACTACGAGGAACAACTAGAAGTAAGTGAAGGTAATTTATTTTATAAAAAGTTTGAGATTCCAGATAATATTTCAGAGGGAGATATAAAGATATATTTTTATGAGATTTTCGATGGAGAAATTTTATCATCAAATGAAAAAAATCTTTCTATTGAAAAAAAAGGATTAACTAGCAATCTTGAAAATCTTTTAACAGAACAGTCATTTTTCTATGTATTTATATTGATTGTTTTTTCTATTGCCTTTAGCTTAATATCAAATTTAATATTTAGAAAAAAATGAAGAAAAAAAATAGTAGAAATTATTTTATAGTAATAGATCAAAGTCAAGAAATGTGGACTGCTGTAAAATTTGCTATCAAAAGAGCTAAAACAACTAAATCGAAACTAACCACAATAAGTTTTATTGACAATGTTAGTGATGGAATGATGTTAACTTCATCAACTGAATCTATTCTCAATAAGGATCAAATAGAAAATGAGAAAATAAAACATAAAGAAGTACATGATTTTATTTTCAAAAAATCAAAAATTAAAGCTGATACAGAGATTTTTAAGATTAATGAAATTGATAACTTTATCGAATTTCTTAATAAATACTCCTCTAATTCGACAATTATTTTAGCAACAAGTTCAGATATAGGAAAACCTGGACCGCTTATTGATAAACTTATTTATGAAAAAAATAACTCCCTTTTGTGTCCATTAGTTTTAATTAATGGCAATTTACAAGATGAGGAGATAGAAAAAATAATTTAACTGAAAAAAGATCTCTTTAAAACCTGTGTTGTTTGTAAAAGGCCATTTAATTGGAGAAAAAAATGGGAAAAAGTATGGAATGATGTTAAATATTGCTCAGAGAAATGTCGACGGTCAAAATCAAAAATTCAAGACAAAAAATAGCTGATATATTACTTAGTATTGGATGCGTTAATATCAATTTCAAAAATAAATTCACTCTTACATCAGGAAAAAAAAGTCCAGTCTATGTTGATTGTAGAAAATTAGTCTCTTTTCCAAAGGAGAGAGAAATAATTATCAATGAAATGTCTAAACAAATTAAAAGTAAGTATAAAAATCAAATTGTTGTGGCTGGAGGAGAGACAGCTGGTATCCCATATTCTTCATATATAAGTCAAAAACTTAAACTACCAATGGTTTATATTCGAAAAAAACCTAAAGGTTTTGGAAAAGGTAAAATTATAGAGGGAGAATTCAAAAAGAAATCAAAATCCGTCTTGATTGAGGACATGGCAACTGACGGAGGCAGTAAAATTCATTTTATCAATTCAATGAGAAAAGCTGAATTATCAGTTAGAGACATATTTGTAGTTTTTTTTTATGATATTTATCCAAGCGCAAAAGCTAATATGAAAAAAATGAGAGTAAATTTAAATTATTTGGCAAGTTGGAAAGATATTTTAGAGATCTCACCAAATTACATATCTATGAAAGATCATGCTAATCTTAAAAAATATTTAGATATGATAAGTAATGGATAAAAAAATAATCAGTATTGTATCTGGTGGCTTTGACCCTATCCATCCTGGTCATATTATGATGATGAGAGATTGTTTAGAATTTTCCAATCACTTAATTGTTGGTGTTAATTCTAATAATTGGTTAATTAAAAAAAAAGGTAATTTCTTTATGGATATTAAACATCGGATGTATGTTATTGATAACTTGACTATGGTCAATGAAGTTATGGATTTCGAAGATGATGATATGGGAAGTGCAAGTAATCTTCTTATAAAGATTAGAAAAAAATACCCAAAAAATAAGATTATATTTGCCAACGGTGGTGATCGCTCAGATAGCTCAAAAATTTTAGAACAAGATACTGCTGACAAATGTGATATTGCCTTAGAGTATGGAGTTGGCGGCAGCCATAAAGAATCCTCTAGCTCTGATCTTTTAAAGAGATGGGGTAAATATTTGTTAGAGAGTAAAAATTAGGGACTAAGAGTATACTGCTCCCAATTATTATCTTTAAGCTCATAGACTGTTCTTTGATGTATCCTGTGAGGCTTGTCTTCCCAAAATTCAATTTTATGATAATTAATTAAAAATCCACCCCAGTATGGAGGCCGAGGAACATTTTCTTTATCTGGATATTTTTTCTTAAAATATTCAATTTTATTTTCTAATTCTTCTCTATTTTCTAACAAAGTTGATTGATTAGATGCCCAAGCACCAATACGGCTTAAATAATGTCTTGAGTTAAAATATTTATCAGAAACCTCTGGATGCAGTTTTTCAATTATACCCTCAACTCTTATTTGTCTTAATAAAGATTTCCAATGAAAATTCAAACAAACGTTCTTATTAGAATAAATATCTTTACCCTTGTTGCTTTCATAATTCGTATAAAAAACGAAACCTTTTTCATTAAAATCCTTTAAAAGCACCATTCTTGAATGAGGTTTGTTATCATTAGAAATTGTAGATAGGCACATTGCGTTAGGATCATTGATTTCATTTTTCGAAGCAAGATCAAACCAATCTTTAAATTGAATAATTGGATTTAAATTTCTATCTAACATGGTATGTCTATTATATAAAGTTTAAATCAAAATGGATCTAAAAAACAAAAAGGGATTAATCATGGGTGTAGCTAATGATAAATCTATAGCTTGGGGAATAGCTCAACAATGTGCTAATTTTGGCGCAGACTTGGCTTTTACTTATCAAAATGACCTTTTATTGAAAAGAATTGAACCATTAGCCAAATCAGTAAATTCAGATTTTTTAATACAGTGTGATGTCAGTGAAGAAGGTTCAACTGAAAGAGCCTTCAAAACAATTAAAGAAAAATGGGGTAAACTTGATTTTTTCGTTCATGCAGTTGCTTTTGCTGACAAAAACGAACTTAGAGGTAAATATGTTAACACATCAAAAGAAAATTTTCTTAATAGTTTGAATATATCTTGTTACTCTTTCACTGAGTCCTGTAAATACTGTTATGAATTAATGGAAGATGGTGGAAATATATTGACACTAACTTATTATGGTGCAGAACAGGTAATGCCTCATTACAACGTTATGGGAGTTGCAAAGTCAGCATTAGAGGCCTCTGTAAAATATTTATCAGTTGATATGGGAGATAAAAATATTCGAGTAAATGCCATTTCAGCAGGACCTATTAAAACTCTTGCAGCTTCAGGCATCGGTGACTTTCGATTTATTCTTAAATGGAATGAACTTAATTCTCCTTTAAAAAGAAATGTAACCCTTGAAGATGTTGGTAATACAGGGGCTTATTTACTAAGTGATTTATCATCAGGTGTTACTGGAGAAGTGCATCATGTTGATTGCGGATACCATACTGTGGGAATGGTGGCTGTTGATGAAGCAGAAGGAGTAGCAAATCTTCTCAATGAGTTTAAAAATAAATAAAAACAGATAATGTCTCATAATTCATTTGGAAATCTTTTAAAGTTTACAACATGGGGAGAAAGCCATGGTGAAGCTATAGGTTGCGTTGTAGATGGTTTTCCAGCTAATATACCTATAGATCTAAAATTTATTCAATCTAGATTAGACTTAAGAAAACCAGGTCAGTCTAAATTTACAACTCAAAGACAAGAGAAAGATATGGTTAAAATTCTTTCGGGAGTCTTTAATGGTAAAAGCACTGGTTCACCTATCTCTTTTATTATTTATAATTCAGACCAAAGAAGTAAAGACTATACAAATATAAAAAATAAATTTAGACCGGGTCATGCAGATTTTACCTACTATATGAAATATAAAAACTATGACTACAGAGGTGGTGGTAGATCCAGCGCAAGAGAAACTGCTATGAGAGTCGCTGCTGGTGCACTTTCAGAAATTCTTTTGAATAAGATAGTAAAACCAAAAATTAAAATAAGCAGTGCCGTAATCCAGATAGGAGAAAATAAAATAACTAATAATAAATGGAATGAAAATTTCATATTAAAAAATCCATTCTTTTCTCCTAATAAATCAATAATAGAAACTTGGGAAAAATCAATTCTATATCATAGAAAAAAAGGATCTTCATTAGGAGCTATTATTGAAGTTAGAGTTAAAAACTGCCCAGTGGGTGTAGGTGAACCTATATATCAAAAATTAGACTCAGAGCTGTCAAAGGCCATAATGAGCATAAACGCTGTAAAAGGTATTGAGTTTGGTTCAGGATTTAATTTGGTTGAATTAGATGGAACAAATGCCTCAGATCAAATGTCCTCAAAGGGTAAAAAAATATCTTTCCATAGTAATCATGCTGGGGGTATTTTAGGAGGAATTTCATCAGGACAGGACATTGTTTTCAGATATATAGTTAAGCCTACTAGTTCTGTTTTATCAGAAAAAAACACAATCTCTAAAGATTTGAAAAATACAAAAATTAGAACAGTTGGACGTCATGATCCATGTGTAGGAATTAGAGCTGTTCCTGTTGGTATAGCAATGACCAACTTTGTATTGGCAGACTTAATTTTAATGTGTCATTCAAAATTATTTTAATAGAGAAGCTAACTTTTTTATAATTTTTTCAGGAGAGATGCCAGATTGATCATATTGATCATTAATATCTGACTGGTCGATAAATTCATCTTTCATAAAAAAATTTAATATCCTTGGAGATTTTTCAAGTTTATTTAATATAAAGTGATTAACCTGAGCAGAAAAACCACCGATTGAATTTTCCTCAATAGTGACAATAACATCGTGATTTTCAATTAAAGATTTTATAATTGATGTGTCTATAGGTTTGGCAAATCTCATATCAACAATCGTTGGTTGAATTTTGAATTTTTTTAAAATTAAATCTGCAGTCTCAAATATTTGATTGAGTCTGGTACCTAAATTTAAAAAAGCAATTTTTTTTCCCTTTTTAACAACTTTACCTTTACCAAGTTTAAGTTTTTGAAAAGATTTTTCTTCACTATAGTCTCCTGCTAAATCTCTAGGGTATCTTATGGCAGTCGGCTGATTATTAATTGATAATGAAAAATTAATCATGTTTTTTAGTTCTTCTCCTGAAGATGGAGCCATTACAATAAAATTAGGTAAACAGCTTAAATATGTTAAGTCAAAAGATCCAGCATGGGTAGCACCATCTGCGCCCACAAATCCAGAGCGGTCAATTAAAAATCGAACAGGTAGTGACTGAAGAGCAATATCATGTATTACCTGATCGTAGGCTCTTTGAAGAAAGGTAGAATAAATAGCAACAAAGGGTTTTATAGACTCTATAGACAAACCACCTGCAAATGTAACAGCATGTTGTTCCGCAATTCCTACATCAAAAAATCTATCCGGATAAATATTTTGAAATTTGTCTAAACCCGTACCTGAGGGCATAGCTGCGGTAATCGCAACTACTTTTTTATCTTTTTTTCCCATTTTGACAAGAGTATCACTCACAACATTTGTATATGTCTTGTCTTTCGATTTTTTTTGAATACCTGTTTTAATATCAAAACTCGAAACTCCATGAAATTTATCTTTTGAAGACTCAGCAGGGGCATAACCCTTTCCTTTTTCTGTAATTAAATGAAGAAAAACAGGTCCGTGTAACTCTTTTTCTTTATATTTTTGAAATAATTGTATTAAAAGTTCTAAATTATGACCATCAACAGGTCCAATGTAATTCAAGCCAAGTTCTTCAAATAATGTGTTTCCTGTGAGGTAGCCTTTTAAATATCCTTCAGTTTTCTTTGCAAAATCACTTACCTCGTTAGGTAATTTTTTAGTAAAGTTTTTTACTAGATCTCTAAAATTTTCATAAGTTTTAGAGCTAAGTAAATTAACAAGATACTTGCTCATTGCACCTACTGGTTGAGCTATTGACATTTCATTATCATTCAAAATAATTAATGAATTTTTATTTAAATGACCAATATTGTTTAGTCCTTCAAAAGCCATACCGGCGCTTATAGCTCCATCTCCTATAATGCTTACAACATCAAAATTTTTATCAAGTAAATCTCTAGCTGCAGTTACTCCAAGATTAGCTGAAATTGATGTAGAACTATGCGCTGCACCAAATGGATCATAAATACTCTCCGATCTTTTAGTAAAACCAGATAGTCCATTTTTTTTTCTTAAAGTATGAATTTTATTTTTTCTTCCAGTAAGAATTTTATGAGGATAGGTTTGATGCCCCACATCCCATATTATTTTATCTTTTGGAGTATTAAATACATAATGAAGTGCTACTGTTATTTCTACAACTCCTAAACTGGCGCCTAAATGTCCTCCAGTTTTAGACACAGTATTGATTGTATAATTTCTTAATTCATCGTTTAAAATTTTTAAGTCTTTAATCGATAAATTTTTTAAATCTTTTGGATATTTAATTTTATTTAATAAGGACATTTGTAATCTGAGCTATTTAAAATCTTCTGAGGAGAGTACTTTATTTGATTTAATAATTTTATCTATTTTCAATTTAGCAGATTTTAGCTTTTCTTCACAAAATTCTTTTAGATCAATGCCCTCTTCAAACAATTTAATACTATCCTCTAAAGGTGTATCTTCACTTTCTAGTAATTGAGCAATTTCTTCAAGTCTCTCTAAAGCATTTTCAAAGTTTTTTTCATTTTTTTTATTCATAAGAATAGTCTTGTAATACTTTTAAGTGGTTATTTAAACCATTATATAGGCCTTTCATATCATAGCCACCTTCTAAAACAGAAATGATAGGTATGTTATTTGCAAATTTATCCAATATTTTTTTAGTAATCCAAAAAAAATCTTCATCTTCTAAATTTATTGATGCCAAAGGATCAAGCACATGAGCATCAAAACCAGCAGAAAAATACAATAAATCAAAATTTTGATTAATTTTATCAACAATATTTTCAGAAAATAACTTTCGAAATAATTTAGAATCACAATTGGCAGGCAAAGGGCAGTTAAATATATTCCCACATCCTTTTTCAGTTAAATCACCTGTTCCAGGATAATACGGATATTGATGACTTGATGCGTAAAAGATATTTGGATTATTTTCAAAAATATGTTGGGTCCCATTTCCATGGTGAACATCAAAATCAATAATTAATATTTTTTCAAATTTTTTTGATCTTAATGCATAATCTGCAGATATAGCAACATTGTTAAATACACCAAAGCCCATGGCTTTATTTTTTTCAGCATGATGCCCTGGTGGACGGTGTGCACAAAAAAAAACTTTTTTATTTTTGTTCAAATTAATTTGGTTTACAGCTTCAACGCTACCACCTACTGCACAAAGATAGCTATTTAAACTATTTGGGCATGCCACTGTATCGGGATCAAAATAAGAAAATCCAGTATCTGGAATGTTATCAAAAATGTAATCAATGTAATCTTTGTCATGAACATTATAAATTATTTCTTTATTAGCTAATGGGGGATTGAGAAAATTATGACTTTCATAATTTTCAAAAATAAGTTTTTTAACAGTTTTAATTCTTTCTATAGATTCAGGATGTTGACCTGTATCATGCTTTAAGTATTCATCTGTATAAAAAAAATTAATCATCAAATCACTTTATAAAGAAAATTAGATAGCCATTTATAATTTTTTTCACAATTCTTTTTATGATCTAAGAGTATCTTTGACAAACTATCAGTACCTTTTTTTAAAGATGATAAATTTGAATACCAATTTTTTATCATACTTTCATTTACTTCAGGATGAAATTGAAAACCATAAATTTTTTTTTTCTTAATTTTGAATGCATCTATTTCAAAATTCCTACCTTTGGCATAAATGCTCATATGAGGATTATAGGTAATACCTTCATTATGAAATTGTAACATTGATGAAACATTTTTAAAAAATTTTTCGTTTATCTTGTCTAATTTACGATATCCTATCTCAACTAAGTTATTCTTATTTTTATATATCTTAGATCCATAAATTTTGGCAATTAATTGTGCTCCTAAACATATTCCAATTATTAATTTATTTGATTTAATAAGTTTTTTTAAAAATATAAACTCATTATTAATAACTTCAGATTGGCTGTTGGCGCTCATCTTTCCACCAAAAAAAATATACGCCGAATATCCTAATAATTCATTTGAACCAAGGTTTTTTAAATTTTTATAATAAATAGAAGTTATTAAATATTTCTTAGATAAAATTTTAGAAATAATACCTAGATTGCTTGTCTCATGATGTGTTATTAGAAGGACTTTCTTCATTTTTTAAAAAGTTAATTACAGTACCAAATATAAGAGCATAAGAAAGCATTGATGATCCACCATAACTAACAAATGGTAAAGTCATTCCTGTAGGTGGTATTAGGTTAATTGATGAGCCAATATTTATAAAAGCTTGAATACACAAAATGAAACATAAACAAAAAGTAGTATTTTCAATAAAAAGATTAGAAGGACTGTTATTAGAATTTTTAGAAATTATGAAAAAAGCTGGGTATAAAAAAACAATAAATAAACCAAAAATTAATCCAAATTCTTCCACTATTATAGCGAAAATGAAATCATTATGAGACTCTGGTATTGAATATTTTAATTGACCCTCACCTAGGCCCACTCCAAATAAGCCACCTTCTTTAATAGCAGATATACTTTTCGAGACTTGTAAATTTTCACTAAATAAGAATTTATCTACTCTTGTTTGAACATGATCAAAAGAAAAATATGCCATAACAATGAAAATAACTCCTAGAGTAAACAAAATAAAAAATAATTTTAGATTTCTAAAATAAAGTATTAGTAAAAGAGCAAATATTGATAGATATAATAACAGAGTTCCTATATCGGGTTGTGATAATAAAAATAATATAACAATAATCATTAAAAAGAAATTGATCATAAGGTATGAGATTTTTTTTGTTTTTATATAGAGATAACAAAACCATGAGTACATACAAATCATGGGACCTTTTAACAATTCTGAAGGTTGAATAGAGAAAAATTTCATATTAATCCATCTTGTACCTCCTTTTACTTCATATCCAAATACAGGAACTAATATTAATAAAATTAAAAAAAAGAGAGATAAAATATTTAATAATCTCCTTAAATTATTTTTCGAAATAAGTGTTATAAAAAATAAAATAAAAAAAGAAATTATTAAATTGAAAAAATGTTTTAAAAATATACCTATTGAATATTCAGAACCTACAAGAGAATATATTGCGAATAAGCCTAAAAAACTAAGTATAAAAGGTATAACAAAAAGTTTCTTTGATAATTTATACCAATTAGAGCCAATTAAGCTTTGATCATCTCTAAAAAGAAGGTCTTTCATATTTTAATTTTTTTTATCAGATTATTAAAAATAAAACCTCTTTCCATAAAGTCTTTATATAAATCAAAAGACTCTCCTCCAGGAGAAAATAGAATGTTATCAAAAATATTATTTTTATTGATTAATTTGATAAAATTTAGCAAATTAGATAAACTCTCAAATTCAAAGTATTTACAATTTTGAAAAATAATATTCTGCGGTATCTTTTTGGAATATGGTCCATAAATAAGAACAAGTGTATTTTTTATTTTAATTTTCTGATTTTGTATTTTAGGCCTCCCACCTAAAATTAAAATTTTATTTCTTGAATAAATGAGATCATTTTTAAAAGTAGCATTTTCTAAATTTGTACATTTACTATCATTATATATCCTGAGATTTTTTGATTCCTTAATGAGTTGATTACGAAATGGTAAGGTTTTAAATTTAAGATCATTTAAATTAATCTTTTTATCTATTTTTTTTACAATTTTTTCTATTAACTGAATATTTAGATCTTGAATGCTATCTTCTAATTTTTTTCTTCTATTTTTAATAATTTTTACAATTAATATTTGTAAATTATTTACACTGTTCAGATATTTAGAATATTTTGAAAGAACTTCATTATTCAAGATTAAATAACCTTTATTATACAATAATTTACTAATACTAAATTTTGACTTAATATATTTAGTGAAGTTTTCATGATAAGATAAATGATCAGGGTATATGTTCGTGATAACTGCGTAAGAAAGTTTTAAATACTTAAGTTTATTAAGTTGATATGAACTTAATTCAATAATGATAATTTCTAACTTACCCAGATTTTTTTTAAGATTTTTTTGATCTAAAATAGTTGTTCCAAAATTCCCTATAATGGTGCAATTGTATTTTGTTGACAATGCTTGGTATAGATAAAGACAGGTAGTGGATTTTCCCTCAGTGCCTGTAACACCTATAACTAATTGTTTTGAAAGTTCATTAGATAAAAAATCTAAATCAATAATAATTTTTTTTTTATAGTTATATAAAATATGTTTTTTATCAATTTTTATGGATGGGGAAATAACAATGTAGTCAAAAAATTTCAGTTTTTCTTTTAAAATGACTTTACTAATAGCATTTTTGACTTTGGTTAATCTTTTAAAATCATCGAAAATGCTATATTTACAATTTTTATTGCTGAGATATTTAGATACTGATTTTCCACTAACACCATAACCATAAATTAAAAAATTTTTATTTAGATTTATCAACTATCTAATTTTTAAAAGAGATAAGGCTAAAAGACAAAATAAAAAACTGATTATCCAAAATCTAATCACTATTTTTTGTTCTGAAAGTCCTTTCTTTTCATAATGATGATGTAATGGAGCCATTAAAAAGAATCTTTTTCCTTTTGTTAATTTAAAAAATATTACTTGTATCATCACAGATAATGTCTCAATTACAAATAACCCTCCTGCTATAGCCAAAACAAATTCTTGCTTAAGAAGTATAGAAGTCACAGCAAGAGATGCGCCGAGAGATTGTGAGCCAGTATCACCCATAAAAATCGAAGCAGGACTAGAATTAAACCATAAAAAACCAAGAATAGCACCTATAGCCGATGTACAAAAAATAACAATTTCGCCAGAACCAGGCATATAGTTAATTAATAAATAATTTGAAAAATTAATATTACCAAGGATGTATGCAAAAACTGTAAAAGTCAAAAATACAAATATTAATGGCATACTCACTAGTCCATCGAGACCATCGGTTAGGTTAGTTGCATTTGTAGATCCTATAATAATAAAAAGAATTAAAAAAAAATAAAAAAAACCTAATTCAACAGAAACATTTTTTAAAAAAGGTATAAAGAAATTATTTAAATCAAATCCATTTAATCGAATAGTAAAATAAATAATAATTGTGAAAAAAATTTGAAGAATAAATTTTTTTTTTGAACTTATACCTTTTTTAATTTTAACTTTTTGAAAATCATCATAAAAACCGATTATGCCAAATAATATTAAGGATAAAATTAAGATATAATTGTATTTAGAAAATTCTGACGTCCATAATAGTGTACTTAAAATTATTGAAATTATTATTAATACTCCTCCAAGAGTTGGTGTGCCTTTTTTAGATAAATGCGTTGATGGTCCATCCTCTCTTATAGGTTGTCCAGATGGAAACATCTTATACTGAAGCCTAATCCAATAAGGCATTATAATTACAACAATAAAAAGAGAAGTAACTAAAGATATTCCGGCTCTGAACGAGATATAATTAAAAAGATTAAAAAAGACATTAAGATCTTTAAAGGTGTATAAATAATCACTTAACATTATTAATTATTCCCTCTAGCTTATAATATCTCGACCCCATAACAAAAATATTTTTAGATTTTAAAAAGTCTTTTCTCATATATTTAATATAATCTTGAGTTGTTTTATAAAACTTAAACATTCTAAAAGATCTTTTATGTTTATAAAACTCTTCACCAATCAGTACTGTTTTAAAAAAATTTAAATTAAAAAGTAATCTAAGAATTTTTTGATGTTGATTAATACTATCTTGACCTAATTCTTTCATAGAGCCAACTATACACAACTTATGGATTAATTTTCTTTGTTTAAATATCATTAATTGTTTTTTTAAAGAATATGGGCTTGCGTTGTATGAATGGTCATAAATTTTCAGTTTTTTTGATTTATAGTGTTTAATTATTAAATTTCCTCGTGACTCAAGTATTGACTCTCTTAAAAAGTAATTATTAAACTTTATTAAAGGTCTTATCTTTTTTAAAAATATTGATGATAATATCGCTGTATCAATATAGACACCATCAAGATCTGATTTAATTGAGTTTTTATTTCCATTTAAAAAATAATCGATTTTAAAAAAATTTTTAGATTTATTTACTATTTTATCAATTTTGTCGACGTTTATAGAGGATATTTTAGAGTTAATTCTATTTGATAAAACCATATTTTCATGTCTAAAATTTAAAACCCCTTTTATAAGATTTTTAGAATTAAAAATATCTAATTTATTTTTAATAAGATTATTAAAATTTTTAAAATTACCAATATGAGAGTTTTCTATACAAGTAACTAAACAGTAATGAGGATTTAAAGTCTTTATTAAATCTTTCATTTCACCTGGATGATTAATACCAAGCTCAAATATTGAATACTTGTTTTGTAAATTGATATTCATTATTGAGAATTGAAGGCCTAACAAGTTATTATAATTTTTATAAGATCTTGAAACTGAAAAATTATTTTGTGATAAAATATGATAAATATTTTCTTTTATCGTAGTTTTGCCAACAGAACCAGTTATTGCGATAACTTTACCTTTATATTTACTCAATAAATATTTACAAAATTTTTTTATAAAACTTTGAATATTTTTAGTATGAATAATATATTCATGATTAATTGTTTTATTATTTATTATAAGAAGTCTAGATCCTTTTTTTAATGCTTCTTTATAGTAAAGACTTCCATTTTTGGAACCATCACCTATTCCGATAAAAATATCATTTTGATTCAAAAGCCTAGTATCAAAAACTATATTGCTTTGATATTTATCTTTTAAAAATAAAATTTTATCGAAGATTTTTTGCATATTTTTTTACTATTAAATGATCACTAAATTTTATTATTTTATTTTTATATATTTGTTTATCTTCATGGCCTTTTCCAGCAATTATCAATAAACCACTATTCTTTGAAAGAATATCGATTCCATATTTTATGGCTTTCTCCCTATTAGATATAGAAATGCCATTTTTTGATTTTTTTAATAAGATATCTCTTATTTTTTTTGGATTTTCATTACGTGGATTATCATCTGTGATAATTTGGAAATTAGAATATTTAGAGACAGTCCTAGCTATTTTAGACCTCTTAGAATAATCACGATCACCACCACAACCGTAAACAACGATTATGTTATCAAACTGCAAATTTAAACTAGTTAATAAGTTTCTAAAGGCATCATCAGAATGTGCATAATCTATCATAATGATTTTCCCATATTTATTAAAAACTATATCCGATCTACCTTTTGGATTTATCTTTTTATTTAAAATAATAGGAAATTTTTTTATTAGATAATAATAAATATGCAAAATTGAAATAATATTTTTTATAACGAAGT
>SGZV01000017.1 GCA_004321805.1 alpha proteobacterium HIMB59
TTCGTGGAAGGGCCATCGCTCAACGGATAAAAGGTACGCCGGGGATAACAGGCTGATCTCTCCCAAGAGTCCATATCGACGGGGAGGTTTGGCACCTCGATGTCGGCTCATCGCATCCTGGGGCTGAAGCAGGTCCCAAGGGTTTGGCTGTTCGCCAATTAAAGCGGTACGCGAGCTGGGTTTAGAACGTCGTGAGACAGTTCGGTCCCTATCTGCCATGGTTGTGGAAGCTTGAGAGGATCTGCCCTTAGTACGAGAGGACCGGGGTGGACGTACCTCTGGTGTACCTATTGTAGCGCCAGCTGCATCGTAGGGTAGCTATGTACGGAATGGATAACCGCTGAAAGCATCTAAGCGGGAAGCCAACCTCAAAACTAGGCTTCGTTATAGGATCGTGGAAGACTACCACGTTGATAGGCTGGATGTGGAAGTGTGGTAACACATGAAGCTAACCAGTACTAATAATCCAATGCTTGAATTATAATACACAGCGAAAAGTTTTAACTACATGTTATAAAAAGTTTGTGGCGGTCATAGCGGAGTGAAAAAACCCGATCCCATTTCGAACTCGGTCGTGAAGGCCTCCAGCGCCGATGGTACTTAGTCTTAAGGCTTGGGAGAGTAGGACGCCGCCTATTTAATCACACTTACATATTTACTTTTAATCCAATAATATTTCCCTATTTATGATTAGAACAATTAGCAAGATAGAGTTATTAGGTATAATATTTGCTATTTTTGCTTATTTAGCTTTTTCATTGTTGGATACAATCCAAAAAACTTTAATTATTTATTACTCTGTATTCCAGATACTCTTTATAAAATATTTCTTCACTTTATTTTTATCTTTTATCGAATCTAAAAGAAAAAAAAATAAAAAATTCTATTTAACTCATAATTGGAAGTTACAATTATTAAGAAGTTTTCTATCAATACTTGAGTCAGGATGTTTTATTTTGGCATTTAGGTATTTAAGTTTAGCTGACGCTCATAGCATAGGTGCCTTAACGCCAATAGTTGTCGTAATACTCTCTTTTATTTTTTTAAAAGAAAAAATATCGCCTAGGGTATGGTTTGCCGTTTTAACAGGTTTTGTAGGAGTTTTAATCATCATGAGACCAGGATTAACTGTCTTTGAACCAGCATCACTAATTCCCTTGACGGCAGCTTTCTTCTTAGGTTGGTATCAAATTGTTACTAGAAAAGTTTCAACTACAGATAGAAATGAAACCTCTTTATTTTATGCAGGTATTGTTGGTATGATATTTATGGGTTTAATTAGTTTTTTTTATTGGAAGCCAATATCAACGGATTTTATTCTATTATTTTTAGGTGTTGGGGTTTTGTATTCATTAGGCGTATACTTTCAAATAGTAGCTCTTAGTAGAGCAAGAGCAAGTATTGTTCAACCCTTTCATTATACTTTAATTTTTTGGTCTATAATTTTTGGTTTTTTGTTTTACAATGATATACCTGATTTATTTACCATATTAGGTGCGCTCATAATAATTGTATCTGGAGTATATATATTTATAAAAAAGTAGTTGGTAGCCTCGGGCGGACTCGAACCGCCACGGGAATAAATCCCACTGGATTTTAAGTCCAGACTGTCTACCAATTCCAGCACGAGGCCATGATGTATTAAATAGATAGTGTTCGAAATTTATTATAAATAACTATAAATACAACGCTTTTTTACTAGTTATTTAAATAATTATCAGTGCTGATTAAATCTTCTAACATAAGGTTTCCAAAGATGATATTTTTATTTAATTCATAATTATCATCAAACCACTCGTATTTTGGTTTTCTGATATTTTGATTTTTTAACTTTAGAATTTTTAGGTAGTTTTCATCAACATTTTTTATGTTAGCTATCTCAATTTCAGAAAAAGGGCTAATAGATATATTAAAATTTTTAAAAGTGTTTTTTCTTACCTCAGGTTTTGTAAGATGACAAATAAATCCTATTTGATTAGAGTTATTAACAAACACACTGAATCCATAATAAGAATATGGGATATCGTTTAATCTTGTTATGTATGTCCCCTTCTCGTTATCCCATTCATAATTACTCTGAGAAAATAATTGATAGGATGAGTATTTAAAGTCTTTATATAAAATAATTCCATCTGAAAATAATGTAAAAACATTTTCGTTATTTTCATATGAATTATTTATCTCTAAAAAATTCGATGAAAGAATATTTTTATTCATATTAAAATATGATTTGTTGAATAAACTTAATATTCTTTCAAAGTTATGATTAGACATTTCATAAGTATTTTTATCTAAATTATAGTCAATGATTTCGGAATTTATTTTTGATGATAAAAAACTCATCCCTAAAGTGTATCTTAAAGGATCATAATACTGAGCAAGTTCTTCAAAATTCTTTATTTCTACATTATCAATTTGAGTTGTTAGAATATATGTATCAAGATCTAAGGGTAAAAGGTTATTCGAAATAAGTATTTCATTTGAGTCATAAAAATTTTTTAAAGTCTCTGGAAGAGTGATGTTTGTGAGAGATAATTTATTTAATTTTGAATATTCACCAAATATTAAATCAAATTTTTCTATGTTGCCATCTACATATTCAAATTCAAATTCTATATTTTTAGCTAAAGCATAATTTCCCAATTCGTAATATAAATAATGTCTATAGTCTATGAAATCGTTATCTAACAGTCCCACTTTTAGATTTGATTTAGATTTACATTCTTGAGCAATTGAGTGGTGATTGAAAAATAAAATGGATAAAAAAAGGAAATATTTTAAGTATTTTTTCAATTAGAATATATTTAATGAGATTTAAACATCTCTTTATAAACTCTTTCTTCAATTTTATGATCGTTATCAAAAAGTAGAGGCAGTTCTAAACCCTCAGACATTTCTATTTCTATTGATATTACGTCTTTGGACTCAATATGATCTGCATGAGCAACTATTGGACGTTTGGAGGGGTTATTGTTAACTATTTTAATTTTTGCATTATCCCTCAATAATCCACCTTTCCAATGCCTAGGACTATAAGCACTTACAGCAGTTAAGGCGATAACATTGCTTCCAAGAGGGATTATAGGGCCAGAAGCAGAGTAATTATATCCTGTACTCCCAGCTGCAGAGGAAAGAATAACACCATCACATACAAGCTCTTCCATTCTGACCTCATTATCGACTATAATTTGAAGTTTAGCTGCTTGATACTTTTCTCTTCTAATGCTGATTTCATTTATTGCTATTGCTTTAACTTCTTTTCCAGTTGGAGAAATGGTTTTCATTACTAAGGGTTTAAGTTTTGTAAGTTGAGCATTTTTTAATCTTTTTTCTAGATTTTCAGTTTTGAACTCATTCATTAAAAACCCAACTGAACCAAAATTCATACCATATATTGGTTTATTAATTTTTAGATAATCATGAAGAGATTTTAAAATAAAACCATCTCCTCCTAGGGCTACTATAAAATCTGCATCTTCAGGATTACAATTTCCATATAATTTTATTAATTCTTCTTGAGCTTTTAAATTTTTTTCTAAAGGAAAGGAAACAAAACAAATCTTCATTTTAACCGCCTGTCTCATTCATATGTCTGTTAACATAGCCTTCATAATTATTTTTTGAAATTTCAAAGTTATGTTTTTGTGGTTTTATAGTCATAGCATATTCAATTTGTTTTATAATATCAATTTTTGACATATTTCTTAATGCATATTTAAGATCAACATAGTCATTTTGGCCAAGGCACATATAGAGTTTTCCAGTGCAAGTGAGCCTAACTCTATTGCAAGTATCACAGAAATTATGAGAAATGGCTGAAATTATGCCTATTTTTGATTCATTGTCAGTCTTTGAGAAATATCTAGATGGCCCATTGGTTTTATAATTAGAAGGAGATAGTTTTAGTTTTGAAACTAATTGTTCTTCAAATTTTTTCATTGAAAGATATTGATTGAATCTTTCTTCTCCAATCGAGCCAATTGGCATGACTTCAATAAGAGAGATATCACACCTTTTTTTTTGAACCCATCGGATTATATCAAAAACTTCTTCATCATTAAAATTTTGCGTCAAAACAGTATTTATTTTAACTTTAATATCAAGTTCGATGCAGCTTTCTATGCCATCAATTACTTTTTGTATATCTCCATGTTTTGTAATTTCTCTATATTTCTGAGGGTTTAAACTATCTAAAGATACATTTATTCTATTCACTCCATTGTCTTTTAAGATTTTGGCATATTTCGATAAATTTGTTCCATTTGTAGTAAGCGTGTGTTCTTTAATCTTATTTTGATTTTTTAGAGAGTTTAGATATTCAATAACAGATATGATATTTTTTCTAACTAAGGGCTCACCCCCTGTTAATCTAAATTTTGTAACTCCAAGTTCATTAAATATGCTAATTAATTTTATGATTTCTTCTATTGATAATACTTCTTGCCTTGGTAGGAAAGTTACATCTTCTGCCATACAATAAGTACAACGCAAGTCACATCTGTCTGTAACAGAAACTCTCAAATAATCTATTTTTCTTTTGTAGTTATCAATCAGCATTATCTATGATTTCTAAGGTGATCACTTCTAAATCTATAACTTTTTTTCCAGAATTCTCAAAGTTAATTGTAGCTTTATTGCCAATACAAGACTGGATTTGTCCTATTCCCCAATTTGGTTGGCTTGGGCACTTTACTAAGGTACCAGGTGTATAATCGCTAAATATAAAGTTTTTTTCCATTATTGTTCTTGTGATGTAGATACAAATATTTAGTATCTATATTAGAATCATATGGATAAAAAAGATAATTTAAACAAATTAAAATCAGTCATTTCTAATATCGAAAAATCCTACGGTAAGGGATCAATAATGATGCTTGGAAAAAGAAATGAAGATGAAAATATAGATGTTTATTCAACTGGATCTCTTGGATTAGATATCGCCTTAGGTATTGGAGGCCTTCCAAAAGGAAGAGTAGTAGAGGTATATGGCCCTGAGAGTTCAGGTAAAACTACGTTAACACTTCATATCATAGCAGAGGCCCAAAAAATGGGTGGCACATGCGCTTTTATCGATGCTGAACATGCTCTTGATCCTGGTTATGCTAAAAAATTAGGTGTAAATATTGATGAGCTTTTAATATCACAACCAGATACAGGTGAGCAGGCTTTAGAAATCTCTGATACTCTTGTAAAATCTGAGGGCATAGATTTACTTGTAATTGACTCCGTAGCAGCACTTGTCCCAAGGGCTGAGCTTGAAGGTGAGATGGGAGACTCTCTTCCTGGGCTCCAAGCTAGATTGATGAGCCAAGCTCTTAGAAAATTAACTAGTTCGATTTCAAAAACAAATACAATGGTTGTATTTATAAATCAACTTCGAATGAAAATAGGTGTAATGTTTGGTAGTCCTGAAACAACTACTGGAGGAAATGCTTTAAAATTTTATTCATCTGTAAGATTAGATATTAGAAGGATTGGTGCCATCAAAGATAAAGATAGTATTATTGGCAATCAAACTAGGGTTAAGGTTGTGAAAAATAAAATGGCCCCACCATTTAAACAAGTTGAATTTGATATAATGTATGGAGAAGGAATATCCAAAATAGGTGAAATAATTGATTTAGGCGTGCAGGCAGATATCATTGATAAATCTGGAGCCTGGTATGCATATAAAGATGAAAAGATTGGTCAAGGTAGAGAGAATACGAAGCAGTTTTTAAGAGAGCACCCTGAAATTTTAGATGAAATTGAGTCAAGAATACGTTCTAACTCAAATACAGTCGAAGAATTAATGATCGATCCCCCACCACCATCTGATGACTCAGGTGAAAAAAATAACAAAGAATAATATTAAATTTCAAATAAATTAATTTATATTGCTAGGTTATGAATTCTAACCAAGTAAGAAATATATTTATTGATTTCTTTAAAAATAATGACCATACGCATGTAAATTCAAGTTCATTGGTTCCTGACAATGACCCAACTCTGATGTTTGCAAATTCTGGAATGGTTCAGTTTAAAAATGTTTTTACTGGTTTAGAGCACAGAGATTACAGAAGAGCTACCACCTCACAAAAATGTGTTAGAGCAGGTGGCAAGCATAATGATCTTGAAAATGTTGGCTTTACAACACGTCATCATACTTTTTTTGAAATGTTAGGAAATTTTTCTTTTGGTGACTATTTTAAAGAAGAGGCAATTTTTTATGCATGGAATTTGATTACTAAAGAGTATCAAATTAACCCTGATAAACTCTTAGTTACTATTTACCATGATGATGTTATTGCTGAGCAGCTTTGGAAAAAAATAGCTAATTTAAAAGATGATAAAATTATTAAAATTAAAACATCAGATAATTTTTGGTCTATGGGAGATACTGGTCCTTGTGGACCCTGTTCAGAAATTTTTTATGACCATGGAGATAAATATTTTGGCGGCCCTCCTGGATCCCCCAATGAAGATGGGGACAGATTTATAGAAATTTGGAATTTAGTCTTCATGCAATATGAACAAATTGATACTAATACGAGAATTGATTTGCCAAATCCATGTGTAGATACGGGAATGGGATTAGAGAGAATTACTGCATTAATGAATAACAGCAATGATAATTATTCTTCTGATTTATTTACAAATATTATCAATGCTACTCAAGAAATTATTAAAGAAAAACTCACTGAAGAAAATAAATCAAGTTTTAGGGTTATTGCTGATCACTTACGCGCATCATCTTTTTTAATTGCTGATGGGGTCATTCCTTCTAATGAGGGTAGAGGATACGTTTTGAGGAGAATTTTGAGAAGGGGAATTAGACATGCTTACTCTCTTGGATCTAAAGACCTATTATTTGATAAAATATTTAATAACCTTCAATCTTTAATGGGCGATTTCTTTGATGAATTAAATACTAGATCAGATTTAATTAAAGAAACTCTCTCTACAGAAGAGAATAAATTTAGAGAAACACTTTCAAAAGGTTTAGAGATA
This sequence comes from alpha proteobacterium HIMB59, assembly GCA_004321805.1. Lineage (GTDB taxonomy): Bacteria > Pseudomonadota > Alphaproteobacteria > HIMB59 > HIMB59 > HIMB59. The sequence continues at coordinate 6,991 of SGZV01000017.1, forward strand.
TTAGGACAGGAGCTCCCAAATATTAAAAAAGATACATTGGATGGTAAAATTGCCTTTAAACTTTATGATACATATGGTTTTCCTCTAGATTTAACTCAAGATTACTTGAAATCAAAAAATATCAATGTTGACATAGATTCATTTAATACGGCTATGGAGGCTCAAAAACATGAGGCCCGCGCCTCTTGGAAAGGAAGTGGAGATGATGGCATCCAAAAGATATGGTTTGATTTAGCTAAAAAATTTAAACCTACTGTTTTTGAGGGTTATACCAAAAGTTCTATTTCTTCAGAAATCATATCTATAATTCAGGATAATAAAGAGGTAGATAGCGTAAATAAAGCAAATCAAGATTTTGCTTTAATTGCTATAAATACTTGTTTTTATGGAGAGTCAGGTGGACAAATAGGTGACAGAGGAAAAATTTTTAATAATAATTTTGAATTTCAAGTAACAGATACTAAGAAGACCCCTCAAGGTATTTTTATTCATTTTGGTAAATTAGTTTCTGGATCAATTTCAATCAATGATAACGTAAAAATGGAACTTGATCTTAATTTAAGAGATCTTGTAAAAAAAAACCACTCAGCAACACATTTACTTCACGCTGCTCTACGTAATCAACTTGGTAATCATGTTGCACAAAGAGGCTCGCTTGTTAATGATGAAAAATTACGATTTGATTTCAGTCATAACAAACAAATCACCAGGGAACAATTACAAAGTATTCAAGAGGAAGTGATCAATATTATAAATAACTCATACAAAACTAACATTGAGATAAAATCACAAGAAGAAGCTATTAAACAAGGTGCTATGGCCTTATTTGGTGAAAAATATGGCGATGAAGTAAGAGTTGTTAGCTTGGGAGAGGTAAATGGTAGTCCTTATTCAATCGAACTTTGTGGAGGAACTCATGTTGATGATGTGAAAGACATAAACAAGTTTCAAATTATTGGAGTGGAGTCTGTTTCATCAGGTGTAAGAAGAATTGAAGCTTGTACAGATAAAAAAGTTGATTTTTATTTAGATAATCAGTCAGCTGCTCAAAAAGAGCTAGAAAATAAGTATGAATTTAAAATCAAAGAACTTAATGATCAAATTATAAGCTTAAATGGTAAAATTAATTTTAGCGAAGATAATAAAAGTTTGTATATTAAAAAATTAGAAAATTATTTAGACTCTCTTAAGAATAAATCAATCTTATCTAACGAAGATAATAACCAAAAAACAGAAGAAAAAATTAATGATATTACTTTTGTCACGCAAATCATTCATGGATTGCCCCCTAAAGAACTGAGATCAATTTTTGACAACTTTAAATCAAACAATATCAAGTCAATTCTAGCTTGTGTGACTATTAATGAAGATAAAATTTCAATAATAGTAGGTTTGACCGATGACTTAGTTAATACTTATGATGCTAGAGATCTTATTAAATTAACTTTTGAACATTTAGGCTCAAAAGGAGGAGGGGGGAGAGTAGACTTTGCTCAAGCTGGCGGTGACCAAAAAGATCATATAAATCAAGCTTTTTCAAGTATAAAAGCTAAAATTTAGTTTAAAGCAGACTTCAAATTAGAGTCTAGGCAATTTAAGAAATCCTCAGTATTCATCCAATCTGTTTCTTTATCAATTAATATAGCAAGGTCTTTAGTCATGTTCCCAGACTCAACAGTTTCTACGCATACCTCCTCTAATTTTTGAGAAAATTTTATCAGTTCCGGATTTTTATCAAATTCACCTCTAAAGTTTAATCCACGAGTCCAAGCAAATATCGAAGCAATTGGATTTGTTGAGGTCTTTTCGCCGTTTTGATGTTGACGGTAATGTCTAGTTACAGTTCCGTGAGCTGCCTCAGATTCTACTGTTTCTCCATCAGGTGTCATTAGAACACTTGACATCATACCCAGAGATCCAAATCCTTGAGCTACTGAGTCAGATTGAACGTCTCCATCATAATTTTTACATGCCCAGACGAATTTACCATTCCATTTCATGGCTGAAGCTACTAAGTCATCAATTAATCGATGCTCGTAAATAATATTTTTGCTTTCAAATTTAATTTTAAACTCTGAATCGTATATTTGTTGAAATAAATCTTTAAATCTTCCATCATATTTTTTAAGAATAGTATCTTTAGTGGATAGGTAAACAGGCCATTCTAATTTTAAACCATAGTTAAAACACGCCCTTGCAAATCCTTTAATAGATTCATCAATATTGTACATAGATAAAGCCACTCCATCATTCTTAAATTCAAATACTTCTTGTTCTTCGGTTTCACCATTTTCATCGACAAATTTCATATATAATTTTCCAGGTTTGGAAATTTGCATTTCTGTAGCTTTATATTGATCTCCAAAGGCATGACGTCCAACAACAATAGGATGATCCCATGTTCTTACTATCCTCGGAATATTTTTACATATTATAGGTTGACGAAATACAGTTCCGTCCAAAATATTTCTAATAGTACCGTTGGGAGATCTCCACATTTTTTTTAAATTATACTCTGACATTCTATTATTGTCAGGAGTAATGGTCGCGCATTTCACACCGACCCCATATTTTTTTATGGCATGGGCAGCATCTATAGTAATTTGATCGTTTGTTTCATCTCTTTTTACAACTGATAAATCATAATATTTTAGGTCAATATCAAGATATGGCAGGATTAGTTTTTTTTTAATAAAATCCCATATAATTCGGGTCATTTCATCACCATCTAATTCAACGATTGGATTTTTTACAATAATTTTAGACATTTTTTGAAGAGCTAAGGTATAGCAAATAAATTGAAATTATAAATCTATTTTATTGATCAAATTATGCATTTCCGATAATAATGGGGCACTTATATGTATTTTCGCTTTCACAAAGAAATTTCAGCTGCTTTAATTATTCTTTTCCTTCTAGTAATTTTTTTTTATTTTATCAGTAAGACACTATTTGTTGTTTTTCTAATTATTTTAACTTTTACATGTTATTTTTTTAGAGATCCAGAAAGAGTTGTTCCACTTGGTGATGATATTCTTACTAGTCCAGCAGATGGATTAATAACTAATATTTCTGAAATTAAAATTGGAAATAAAAAATATACTAAAGTTTCTGTTTTTTTGAGTGTATTTAATGTCCACATACAAAGAATACCAATTTCAGGTGAAATCACTAAGGTTGATTATTTTGAAGGTAAATTTATCAATGCTACCCTTGATAAGGCAAGCGAAGAAAATGAAAGACTTAAATTAACTATTAAGTCAAAAAATAATCTTATCCATGTCACTCAAATAGCTGGTCTTATTGCTAGAAGAATAATTTGCGATGTAAAGCCTAAAGATAAAATTAATCAAGGTGATCGTTATGGCATAATTAAGTTTGGAAGTAGGGTGGATATTGAATTTCCTGAGAATTTTGACTTATTAGTTAGCGTAGGTCAGCAGTGTATTGGCGGTGAGACGATAATAGCTCAAGAAAATAAAAATTCTAAATCTAAAAATAAAAGAAACTATAAAAAGATTTAATCATTTCTATGAAAGAATATTCATTTATAAAATTCATTCCTAATTCTATTACACTAATGTCCCTAATAGCTGGACTTTCATCAATTAAATTTTCAATTCAAGGAAATTGGGAGCTCTCAGTCTTGATGATTATGTTAGCAGCCTTTTTTGATTTTTTTGATGGTTGGATGGCTAGAAAACTAAAAAAATCATCTCAGTTTGGAGCAGAGTTAGACTCTTTATCGGATTTTATCAGCTTTGGATTGGCTCCAGCTCTATTAATAAACCTATCTATTACATATCAACTTGGAAGATTGGGTTGGATTTTTAGCCTATTTTTTATTGTTTGTGCTGCTTTGAGGCTAGCTCGTTTTAACATTGAGAATATGAGAGAACAAAGTAAAACTTTTTTTGGAATTCCTTCACCCGCAGCTGCTGGAGTGATCATGATCCCTTTTTATATAAATTTTATCAATTTTGATTTTTTGTCTATTGACGAGATATATTTAAGCTCCTCACTTGTTGTATACGCAGGAATTATGATGATAAGCAGAGTCCCAACCCCTTCTGCTAAAAATATTAAATTATCACCACTTTATATGAGGCTAATTACAATTTTAATAATAGTAATTCTTATCTTTTTAATAACTTATTTTTGGCAAACAACCTTATTTCTAGCAGTTACTTATCTTTTTTTATCTTTAGTGAATTTATTTTTTTACTTTACGAGATTTTTTAGAGCTAATTCCTAAATACTTAGATTTCATCATCAGGGCTGAAGGAGTAACTAATAAAGTTAGAAATGTTGAAAAAATCAAACCAAAAACAATAGCTCTTGAAAGATCAACCCACCACTGAGTATCTGGTGAGTTATAAGAATACTCTAGATTTACAAAATCTATATTCAGTTTTAAAGCCATTGGCATTAAACCTAAGACGGTAGTAGTTGTAGTCAAAAGCACAGGCCTTAATCGTTGTGCTCCTGTCATTAATATGGCCTCTTTTACATCTCCAGCTTTGCTTGAGAGGCGATCAAAAGTATCAATTAGCACAATATTATTATTAACAACAATTCCTGCTAAAGAAATGACCCCAATACCGCTCATGACTATACCAAAAGGTTGTTGGGTTATAAGTAAACCTAAAACCACACCTACAGTGGACATAATAACTGCAAATAAAATTAAAAGCGTACTACTAAAACTATTAAACTGAGTTAAAAGAATTAAACCCATTAAAAATACTGCTATTAAAAATGCTTTTTGCAGAAAGGCTTTAGATTCATTTTGACTTTCGTCTTCACCTTTAAAAGAGACTTCTACTCTTGGGTCTATATTTGCTGAGTTAAATTCAGGTATCTCTAAACCAAAATTATTTGGAATATCAAACTCTTGAATTCCCAACCAGTGTTTTATCAGTCTTACATATGCATCAGTTTGATAAAATCTAACAACATCTGATTTTATTGTTTCAATTCTATTTTGATCAACTCTAGTTAAATTCCCAGTCTCTTGATCAGTTTTAATATCGGTAAAATTAGATATTGGGACATAGCCTACAGATGTTGGGATTTTGATACTATTTAATTGATCTATAGTTCTTTGATCTTCAGGTAATCTTAAGAATATGGGTATGGAGTCATTGCTATCATCTGGTCTAAATTCACTTAATTTAAGACCTCCGGTAATTAGTTTTATTGTATTACCAATGATTGCTATACTTGCACCATATTTTGCAGCTTCCTCTCTGTCGACATATAGTTGATATTCAATACTAGGCGAAGGCAATGAAGTCTCTAAATCTTTAAGCCCAGAAATATTTAAAAGATAATTTTGAATTCTTTCAACCTCATTTATTGTTAAATTTGGATCTGAGGATGTTAAGTTTATTTCAATAGGTTTGCCTCTTGGAGGACCTGCTCTTTGAGTTCTAGTTTCAACTTTGATACCTGGAATACTTGAGGTTGCAGATCTTATTTCAGAAATTAAAATATCAGCTTTTCTTCTTTTATCCCAATCTTTAAATTCTATATCAATAAATCCAATAATGTCAGGTGAGCTTTCTTGTCTGTTAGAAACATTTCCTGATGTTGTATAGATTGACTCAAACTCATTATTAGAATTTTGTAAGTCAATAATTTGTCTTTCAACTTTTCCAACTAATTGATCTTTTTCTTTTACAGAAAGATTTCCAGTTGCATAAACAATGACTTTTGTATTTTCAGCTTCTACTGAGGGAAAGAAAATAACACCTTTACCAAATTTTCCATAAGCTCCATAAATTCCTACTAGGATTAAAACAGACAAAAATAAAATCTTCAGTGGGTTGTTTATACAAAGTCTTAAAATAAATAAGTAAATTTTTGTAAAAAATCCAACTGTTGTTAAATCAGTTAAATCCTCATCTTCGTCAGCGTTTATTTTAGGTATAGCTATTTTTTGAAGAAAGCCTTTTGATTTCAAAAATTTAAATGATTTATATATGATAAATCCAATTAATATTGCGCTCAAGGTTTTTGAGCCAATATTAAAATATTTATCTAATTGAAGTTGACCAAGAAAATTGAATGCAATGAAGTTAATGATTGCAAATAAAATTATTGGAATAATAAAGAAAAAAAATAGATTTCTGATTTTGTAAGCCTGAGTTCCTATGATTGGCACTACAATTAAAGCCATTGCAAGACTTGATCCTAAGACTGAAATTACAGTGATAGGGATATACTTCATAAAACCACCTGTCGTGCCAGGCCAAAAAAGCAATGGAACAAAAGCTGCTATTGTAGTTAAGGTTGAAGCTATAATTGGAAGAGACATTCTAGAAGCGGCTTTTATATACGAGTCAGCAAGACCCATTCCCTCTTGAAATTTTCTTTGAGCGTATTCAACAACAACCACTGCGCCATCTACCAATAACCCTACTGATAAAATTAAACCAAATAAAACAACCATGTTTATAGTAAATCCCATTGTATAAAGAACTAAAATTGCAGCTAAAAAAGATCCCGGAACAGCTAAGCCTACAAGCAGACTGGATCTAATTCCTAAAAATAGAATTACCACACTCATTACAAGTAAAATTGAAAAAATCACATTATTTTGTAAATCACCCAACATATTTTTAATATTGATTGACTCGTCTCCCGAGTAGGTAATGTTTATTTTAGTTGGAAGATTTTTTTGTTCTTTAGCTACTAGCTCTTTGACTTGATCAACTGTTTCAACAATATTGGCACCAATTCTCTTAGAAATTTCTAATGTAAAAGCTGATTTATTGTTTAGTCTAGCAAACTTTTCTGGGTCTTTGAATGTTCTCTTTAAAGAAGCGATATCTTTAAATTTTATAGTTTTTTTATCGTTTACTTTGATTGGTGTATTAAAAATATCATTTAAATTTTCATATAATCCAGGAATCTTGATAACAAAACGCCCATCACCTGTGTCTAGATTACCAGCTGATACGACTTGATTGTTTGCCCTAACATAACTAAGAATTTCATTTAGATCTAATCCATAGGCTTCAATCTTATTTTGATCTACAATAATATCTAGTTGCTCTTCCCTTTCTCCACCTATCTGAACTTCTAGAACATTTGGTAAAGATTGAATTTTGTCTTTTAAATCATTTGAAACTTTTTTAAGTAAAAATTCAGAGATATCGCCACTAATAGATACCACAAGAATAGGAAATAGGCTGATATTGACTTCACTCACTTTGGGCTCATCGGCATCATCAGGCAAATCAGATTTAGCGCGATCTACTTGCTCGCGAGTATCAAGAAGAGCTTGGTCAGGATCAAAACCCTCATTAAATTCTAAAAGAATATTTCCACCTCCCTGATAAGAGGTGCTAGTCATTTCATTTTTTCCTTCAATATTTGAAATTTCATCTTCTATGGGTTTTATTAATAGTTTTTCTGAGTCTTCAGGGGATATACCTGTCAGACCTAAAGAAACATATATATATGGAAGGCTCACATCAGGTGAAGACTCTTTGGGGATATTATTGAAAACTAAAGACCCACTGACTATAACAAAAAGAAATATAGATATCGTTGTCCTATAATATTGACTCGCAAGGCTTACTAAATTCATAATTTTTTAAAAATCTACTTCTTCCCCATTTGAAACATATTGTTGACCAACAATTATTAATTGCTCTTGACTATCAAGACCTGTTACTAGCATGAAATCAGATGTATCCTCAATGATATTAATTTTTTTAAATAAAACTTTGTTTCCCTCGTCGATGACTTTTACGCCTAATTCTCCATCATCTCCTAGAGATAAAATTGATGGTGATATTTTATGAGCAAGCACTTCACCTTTTTTGATAGAAATCATTGAAGATAGGCCATCTTTGAATTTTAAATCTTGATTATCGACATTAACGACTATTTCAAAAGTTTTTGTATTAGGATCAGAGAATGGAGAAATGTAATCTATTTTTCCATTTACACTCTCACCTAAAATTGTAACGTCGACTTCGTTGTCTTCAGAAATATTTAGTATTTCATTTTCGTTAATATAGCCAAAGATTTTTAACTTGGATAAATCGATTATTTCATAAACTTTCTCACCTGGCATTACTAGCTCACCACCTATTTTATGACCGTCCAGTAAAATTCCATCAAAAGGAGCAAATAAAGCTATTTTTTTAAATTCATTTTCAGATAATAAATCTAATTCATACAGTTCTTGGTTTGTATCAAATTCTTCAAGTTTAATGATATGTTCACCTTTTTTTATGGATTTTCCTGCTTTGACTAAAACTTTTTCTACAGTTGTCATGACTTCAGATTTAATTTCAATTCTTCGATGAGCCTCAGTAGTAGAGCTAAAATCTATACTGTCGCTAATAATTTGAGCTGTTGACTCTAAAACCTCAACATTAAAAAGTTTTGGATCATTTTTTTTTTCTGCTTTTCCCCATTCAGATGCAAAAATATAGATATTAAAAAAGAAAATTAAAAAAGATGTAAGAAGAAGTTTAAAAACTGAAATATTCATGTGGTAGTAGTGCCCTCTGTTGATAGTATATATGTAAACGAATTCATATCAGATTATAAACAAAATGAAACAGTGGTATAAAAACCGAAAAAAAGATCATTTTTACCTTAAAGCTAAGAAAAATGATCTTATATCTAGAGCATATTACAAAATTGAAGAAATTGATAAACGATTTCACCTTATCACCAAAAAAAATACAAAAGTCCTTGATATCGGATGCTGTCCTGGAGGATGGGTGCAATATGTTTTTAATAAAAGTGACTCACACAATGTCGTGGGGATAGATATTCTGCAAATAGAGCATAATTTTGATAAAAATTTTGTCTTCTATAAATATGACTTAAATGAATATGAAAATATAAGAAAAGAGTTTCTAGCTAAAAAATATTTTTTTGATTTAATTATTTCAGATATTGCCCCAAATACTTCTGGCAATCAATTTCTTGATCAAACAAATAGTTATAACTTAAGTTTGTTGTCAGTAAATTTTATTAACGAATTCTTATGCAAAGGTGGAAGCTTTTTAGTAAAAAATTTTCAAGGAGAGGACACAGAAAAATTATTCAAACATATAAAGTCATTATTTAATAAATGCTCTTATGTAAAACCAGAGGCTTCAGATAAAAGTTCAAAAGAAATTTATATTTTAGGATTAGAAAAAAAATAATTTTTTAACCAGATTTTTAATGACTCTAAATTGCTAAATATTTTTTTCTTATTATTATATTTTATCTCAAATATTTCTTTATCAAATTTATTTGAATAATAAATTTTAATAATAGGGAAAGAAAAATTTGATTTATAGAAAGTTATTTTGGTTTTATTAAAATCTTTATCAGGAGTTTGAATAGAATAATTTCTCCATATATTTTTAGATAATCCATAGGAGTATGTATGAAGAATATATTGAAAAGTTTTTTTTGGAATAGGGTATGTACGATTAGTATTTAAGTTTATGATTTTCAATATATATTAGCTTAAATGGTACTTTTGAATTCTTCAAGTTGTAATTTAGATTGGAAACCTACTAACTTCAAATTTACTAGCTTACAAGGAGAAGAAGGTACACTATATGACTCTAAGGGCCCTAATGGACTATTAGTAATGTTTATATGCAATCACTGTCCTTATGTTAAATCGATTGAAAATAAGATTTCATCAGAGACTAAGAGAATTCAAAAGATTGGAGTTGAAAGTATTGCTTTTATGTCAAATGACCAAGATCTTTATGAAGAAGATAGTAACCAAAATCTTATTGATCAAATATCTCGAGCAGACTTTAAATTCCCATACATAATTGATAATAGCCAAGAAATTGGCAAGTCTTTTAAGGCTCAATGTACGCCTGAATTTTATTTTTTTAACAAAAACTTAGAGCTTAAGTATAGAGGTAGGCTCGACTCAAATGGTAAAGATGCTGAAATGGGCAATCCAGAACTTTATTATGCTATTGAAGAAGTAATCTCCAAAGGATATTGTTCAACCCAACAATATCCAAGTGTAGGATGTTCAATAAAATGGAAAAATTAATAAAAAATAAAAAAAACCTTTATATAGCTAGTTCAATATTATTGGTCTTTGTCTTGACAGCGTATTACTTCTCAATAAGCAGCAATTCTAAAAATGAAAAGTATTTTGATGTTATTCTTGCCACTCTTTATAACGATGAAGAAAACAATTTAGTGAATAGATTTTCATTTCTCTCTAGCTTAGATGATCCTAATGTTTCTTTCTTTGGTGATTTAAACTCAGCATCTATTCAAAATTTACAAAAATATGAAAAACTCGATAGAGATCTTATCCTTTTAAAAAAGACCATTAAAGAAAATGACTCTACAACACTTCAATCTCTATCTTTAGATGAAAATTTTATTTTTAGAGATATAGCTAAAATCTTCTTTTTGAACATTGATTTAAACAATTACTCTAAGATTTATTCTGATAATAGCGAGGACATTGATAACTTTTTTTTGAAAGCTGTTAGTCGTTATAATGATGAGAATAATTAAACTTCTATGTCTTTTATTACTTTTAAACTCCTGTAATAAATATCTAGGGGTCGTTGATCCAGACTATACTCCATCAGATGAGCTAGAGGATATATTTTCAAATGAATTAACTAAATCTAATGAAAATGAAATTTCAGATATCAGAAAAATAATCTATCCATTAAATCAACTATTGATAGGTGATGTTAGCTCAATAGGAATTAAAAAAATTACTTCACTTGAGGAAAATTCATCAGTGTATTTTGATGAAGATATATTATATTTTACTAAAAAAAATGTATTAATAATCCAAAATTTAAATGAGTCTAAAGAAGAATTAAAATTTAAATTAAATTTAGATAAAGAAGAAAAGATTATTCAGATTTTTGAATATTCAAATGAAAAATTTATTTTAAGCAACAAATCTAAATTATTTTTATTCAAAAATGGCGAAATTTCTCAAGTAGCAAATTTCGATAAATTTATTAACGACGAAATAATTCAGCGTGGTGATAAATTGTTAATATTTAGCGTTTTTGGTGATCTTTATGAAATCAATCTAAATCAATTTTCTGAGAATTTTAAGGGTAAATTTACCATCAACCATGGTGTTAACATTGACTCAAGAAATTACGAATATGAAAATCAAATATCGCATCTTTACAATTCTGGCACTCTCATTTTTCTTAATCAAAATAATTTTGATATAGAAGAAAATTATTACCTTGATGATTTGAATATACTCTCTTCACTTGGATATTTTGAAGATTTTTTAGTACCCCCCTTTAGCTTTAGGGGATATTTATATTTTATTGATAGGTCAGGATTAATCTCTGTATTTAACCCTATAATTTCAGAATTTTTATGGGAAGTTAACATTAATTCTCCTATTAAAGATTTTAATTTTTCTGAGGATGGTAAATTACTATTATTAACCAATAGTGATATTCTTGTTCTTGATTATGATGGAACTTTACTAAATACTATTGAGCATACCAATGAGGATCCTTTAAAATTATTAAGTGAAAAAGATAAAATATTGGTTATCGATGAAAAAGGTATCGAAATATTAGACATAAAAGCTGGGTCTCAGATAAATTTTATTAAAAATAAATTTGATGGCGTTGTAGAGTATCTAAGCTCTAATTCTAAAATTTACATAAAAGATAATAAATATTTATATAATCTAAGTGAATAATTATTTTATAATTGGCAAAGTTAATGAGGGAAAATCTCATTTATTTAATCTTTTTTCAAAAGAACACAAGACAATTTCTAACCCTAAAGAAAATACAACTGTTGATATCATAAGAAAACAAATACAACATAATAATTATAATTATTATCTATTTGATACTCCTGGTTTTTATTCCTTGAAAGAATTTAATTTACTTTTAAAGAGAATAGAAAATTTACAACTTCAGAATATTCATTTTATTTACCTTGCTGATAATTTCTTGGATGAGGATTTAAAAATTTGTAAATTACTTTTCAAAAAAAAATACCCTTGTTTTTATTTTTCTTTTAAAAATAATTCAAAAATTGATTTAGTTTCAAATCTTTTTGTGAATTTATTTATTAATACTCCTGATAATTTATCAAATTTAAAAAAACATCTAACTAATCAATGTTTAAATAATGAGGACACTGCGATCAATAATCTAAAAAAAAATACCGTGGCCATTTTTGGTAAAGAAAATACAGGTAAATCAACATTATTTAACAAAATTACTGATATTTCTTTGTCTTTGACATCTCCTAATTTACACACAACAAGAGACTCAGTTAATTGGGATGTCAAATATAAAGGGGAGATTATAAGTTTTTTTGATACAGCGGGTTTTATTAGAAGTAGATCTAATAGGAAAAATAGAGACTTTGAAAAATTTTCCATAAATCAGTCAGAATATTTCATTAAAAACTCATCTTTAATTGTTCTATTATTAGATGCAACTTCAGAGTCCAGATTAGATCTATCTTTAATTGGATCTCTTGCAAAAAGAAACAAGCCTTTTTTGGTATTAGTAAATAAAATGGATTTAGTTAAAGAAAAAATAATTTATCAAAAAAAATTTATTGATTATCTTTCTTCAAATCATAACTATTATAGCTCATTAAATTTATATTTTATTTCAGCAATTAATTTATCAAAATCAAAAATATTAAATATAATTCATAATCAACTACATAATCAGTTTTCATTTAAAACTTCTTATTTAAATCGTATTATCAAGCCTTTAAATGGTGAGCTTAGTAAAATTCAAAAAAACTCAAGGGAATTCAAAATTTATTTCATAACAGCTTTTACAGTGAATCAAAAAAATTATTTTAAAATTTCATGTAATTTTAATAAAAAAAATATTAGACCTCATATAAAAACATTTTTATCAAAAATCTTAATAAGAGAGTTAAAACTTAAAGGTATAAATTTTAACTTAATATTTTAATATTAATTTGAAGGGATTTTTCTAAATCTTTTTTGAGTGCTTCTAAATATCTAATAATAGAATAATTTAAATTATTTGTATGAACTTTGTAGTGACTCTCTTTATCAAAGGATAAAATAAACTCGATATCTTCATTAAAATCATTAATTAAAATATTCATAAAAAAAATTATGTTTGCTAAGGTTTGGTAGCATAATTTTGTATATTCATAATCATATTGATAGGAAATCATGTTAAGGTCTATGTCTCTGTTGACTATGACTATTTCATTTATATTTTTTATTTGATTAGTAATAATCTGCTTGGCTTTAATTAAATCATCTATCGAGCTAAACTCTGCTTGAAGAAATGTATATTTTTCCTTAATTTCAATTTGATCAGTTTTTGCAATTAAAACTCCATTTATATTTTTCTTTAAGACTCTTTTATCAATACCATTTAGGCAAATTACCAATTGGTTCATTTTTCAGCTATTAGTGCCAGCACTTAAGAGTGATAATTGGGTAATTTTACTATCTCCAAGTTGATCGATTAGTTTTATGGGGTAATCCCCCGTGAAGTAATGATCAGTTAATTGGGGATTTTCATGATCTCTATCTGCGAACCCTAAAGCTTTATATAAACCTTTAATCGATAAAAATCTAAGGCTTTTAGCTTTAACATATTCGCATATTTCTTCTATAGACTTATTTGCAGCCAACAACTCTTTTTTAGTTGGCATGTCTACGCCATAAAAATCTGGAAATTTTATTTCTGGACACGCTATTCTCAAATGTACTTCCGTAGCTCCCGCATCATAAAGCATTTTTACAATTTTATGAGAGGTTGTTCCTCTAACAAGAGAGTCATCAACCAAAATAATACTTTTTCCTTCTATAGAGCTTTTATTTGCATTTAGTTTTAGTTTGACTCCTAAGCTTCTAATTTGTTGACCTGGTTCAATAAATGTTCTTCCAACGTAGTGATTTCTTATTAAGCCTAGATCAAAATCTATTTTTTTTTGGTGACTGTATCCTATGGCAGCAGCATTACCAGAGTCAGGCACTGGTACAACTAGATCAGCTTTAATATCATCCTCTTTAGCTAACTCTTTACCTAAATTCTTTCTATATTCATATGCTGTTTTTCCTCTTAACATGCTATCAGGTCTGGAAAAATAAATATATTCAAATACACATGGTCTAGTTTTGTGATCACCAAAAGGTTTAAGGCTGTGTAATTGATCATCCTCTATATAAACTATTTCACCATTTTCAACTTCTCTTAAAAAAGTTGCACCAATAATATCAAGTGCACAAGTCTCTGATGCCAAAACATAAGAATTTTCAATTTTACCTATCACCAAAGGTCTTATTCCATAAATATCTCTTGCACCAATAAGAATATTTTGAGTTAACATAACCAAAGCATATCCTCCTTGGATTTGAGAAATAGCTTCAATTATTTTATCAATATTTTTTTCCTTTTTAGACCTAGCAATTAATTGGACAATGGTTTCAGTATCTGATGTTGTATAAAAAATAGCTCCATCTTCTACTAATTTTTTTCTAAGTGTAATAGCGTTTGTAAGATTTCCATTGTGAGATACTCCAATTCCACCAGCATTAGTATCGGCAAAAAAAGGTTGAACATTTCTTAAAATTTTACCTCCAGTGGTACTATATCTATTATGGCCAATTGCATAATATCCAGGTAATTTCTTAATTGTTTCTTGATTATTAAAATTATCTCCTACTAAGCCAAATCTTTTTTCGGAAAAATAATTATAACCGTCATAAGATACAATACCGCAACCCTCTTGCCCTCGGTGTTGTAAGGCATGTAAACCCAGAGTGGTTAAAGTAGAAGCATCTTCAATGTTTGATATTCCAAAAACACCACATTCTTCTCTAATTCTAGTAAAGTTTTTCTTGAGCATTTCTTTTATTATCATTACTAGATTTATCCTTATTCACAGTTTCTTTATTAAGTAAACCCTCATAAAAAGATATATTGTACTGATATATAATGTTATTTCCTTTAATATGATTTTTAAGAATAAGACTATACGATAAGTAAAACAAAATACTAAATAAAAATAATCCAAATAAACCTCCAACAATTATATCAATTATTTTAAACTCCAGTTGAGAAGGTGATTTTATATTGATTGCTTTTTCAATCAAAGAATAAATAAAATATACAAATAAGAACAAACAAACAAATAATATGATTTCAAGAAAAATAGAATTTTTATTTGCTAAATCATTTAAATATTCACTATTAAGACTTTCAAGAAAAAAACTTAACGACTGCTTATAAAAAATAAATGGAAGAGATATAGATAGTATAATTTTCAGGCTATAATTAATTGACTGTGTTGCCCCTTTAATTGAAAAGAAAATTAAAAATAATATTAACGTACCTAGATAAATATAATCTATGTAGTTAAAGCTACTTAAGCTCATTTATTTCTTTGAAGGTTTTTGACACCTAATAAAAACTCATTTAAAAATTTATTTTTAGATTGCAATAATTTCTTACAAGTACCTGAGTCTTCTACTATTCCCTCATTCAAAAAATGATAATTATGACCAGTTTTCAGGGCACTTTGAATATCATGTGTTATGGTAATAGCTGTCATTTTTTTCTTTTGTATGATTCTTAATATAAGTTCATTTATCATATCACTATTAACTGGATCTAAACCTGTAGTTGGTTCATCTAAAAAAATTACATCCGGTTTTTTGTATATTGCTCTGGCTAAAGCAACTCTTTTTTTCATTCCTCCAGATATTTCAGCAGGGTATTTCTTATGAATATCAGGGCTAAGACCCACTTCTTTTAAAGAATTTGCAACTTTATTTCTAAAATTCAATTTATTATTGATGTAATCTACAAATGCAATATTTTCTCCAACAGTAAGGCTATCAAATAATGCTCCATACTGGAAAAGCATTCCAAATCTATCTATATCGACATTTTTTTTGTTATTATAGAGAATATGTCCATCATCAATTTGAAGTAATTGATATATTAATTTAAGCAAAACAGACTTACCACAGCCTGACTTCCCAAGAATAATTGTAGATTTATTTTTTTCTATTGTCAGGTTTACTCCCTGTAAAACTTTATTTTTGCCAAAAGATTTTGATAAATTTTGTATTTCAATTTTCATTTAAAAAAATATCTCTGTTAAAATATAATTAGATACAAGTATTAGTATTGATGATAAGACAACAGAGTTTGTTGTCGCTGATCCAACTCCAAACGCTCCCTTTCCAGAATAAAGTCCGCAATAGCAACTAATGACTGATATGATAAAACCAAATACAGTAGCTTTAATTACTCCCGATAAGTAATCGGCAAAACTTAAAAAATCTATTGTATTAATTAAGTACATAT
>SGZV01000018.1 GCA_004321805.1 alpha proteobacterium HIMB59
TTCATTAGCATTAGGGTTGATTGAGAAATTAGGCAGTGAAATTTGTTTTTCAGTAATTACAAATTTAATTTTATTAGCAATCTTATTTGAATTATTAAAGAGCTCATTATTCCGTTCTTCAATAGAGTCTAGAGAATAATTATTTTTGATACGAAAAGAAGTATTTTGGATGTATTCTCCATTTTTAACGCAATGAAGTATTCGCATGGCTTCATAATCATCTTTTTTTTTATAAAAACTAAATGAAGATTTAAAACACTTTATTTTTAATTTATGTGATATTTCATTTAAAAAGGAATTATCAAGATTTGAGTCATATTCAAAAAAAATATCTTCTTTAAACTTTTTTTGTAATACAAGAAATTCATTTAACAGTTTTTCTAAATTATTTTTATTTTTGGGAATATCATCAAAAATACTATAGAGGCCCCCAAGTATTAAAATATTATCTTCACTGAATTCATCCAAATTTTCATTAGATAATATAAAGTTATTTTCGGTATTTATTTTTGTAGAGAGAATATTTAAATTTTTGTATCCCTTTTCAGTTTTTGATAACAAAGTAATTCTTGAAATGTTCCCAAGACAGGATAAGTAGTCAACATCAAGCCCTATAATAGGCTGAATACCTTTTTTTTGACATTTAACTGAAAAATCTAGGGTTCCAGATAAAAGTTTATAATCAGTAAGAGCAAGAGCAGGTAATTTATTTTGAAAGGCGTAATTAACTAAGTCATCTATCTTGATGTTAGACTCACAAATTGAATAATTAGAATAATTTCTTAATGGTATTAGCATTTAATTAAAGAGTTGCTTTCAATTGTATAAGAATAATCAAAATTTGATTTAAAAGAAATATCATGGCTAGCTATGACTGTTGATAAATCAAAGTTTTTACAGGCATCTAATATTAAATTGATCACAAGATCTGCATTTTCTCTATCAAGATAACTAGTTGGTTCATCAGCAATTAATAGCTTAGGACGAGATACCATCGCTCTAGCGACACAGACTCTTTGTTTTTGACCATTGGATAGTTGATTTGGAAATTTAAGCTTCAAATCATCAATCTTAAAATAATTTAAAATTTCATTGATTTCAGAAATATTTTGGTGCTTTAGTTTAATATTGTCTATAACATTTAATTCTGAAATCAAATAATGATCTTGGAAGATAATTCCAATGTCTTTTTTTAGTAATTCCATATGATTTTCTTTAACTGCTTTACCTTCATAAAGAATAGATCCTTTATCTGGAACATCTAGTCCGGTAATGATATTTAAAAGAGTAGATTTCCCGCATCCCGATGGACCAAAAAGAAATATTGATTTTTTTTTATCTATTTTAAAATTTATATTTTTAAGAATTTCAAAGCTACCAATATTAGTTTTGTAAGATTTTGAAATTTTTTTTAATTCTATTAAATTCATCTAAGTACCAAATTAGGTTTTATTTTAAATATTCTTAAAATGGGGATATAGGAAGCTAATAGGCTAGATATTAAAGATATAGATATGATAAAAATAATATCATTTATTTGAATACTATATGGCATCGTCGACAGGTACCTGACTTCATTGTTCCATAAATCATAATTTAATAAAAAAGATAAGATATTTTCAATAACATCTATATTTATTGATAATAATAAACCTAAACTCGTCCCAATAATAATTGAAAAAAATGAAATAAGAAAAGAATTTATGAAAAATAGTAAGCAAATATGAAATTGACTCACTCCAAGAGATTTTAACAAAACAATATCTTTAAACTTTTCTTTAATAAAAAAAATTTGATTTGAAATGATGGTAAAAGATGAAATTAAAATTATAAAAAAAAGTATAATAAACATAACATTTTTTTCTGTAGTTAAAGCTTGAGCCAATGATTGATTTTGTTGCTCCCAAGTCTCATAGTAAAATGAGCTTAGATCATCAAGGTTAATTTTTTTTGCATTATAGAGATCATATATTAATTCTTTTTTATCAGAGTAGAATTGGTCAATGTTTGAATAAATAAAATATTTATCATAATCATAGATGCCTGAATTAAATATACCCTTTATGTATAAGTCGTTAGAATTTAGTACAGGGCCTAATATTGTCATAGATGAGCCTGGAATACTCACTTGTATCTTGTCTCCTACTTGTACATCTAGAGTTCTTGCTAGTTCAACACCTATATAAACCCATTCATTTTCAGTGGATTTAATTTCAAATAAATTATCATTTATTTTTGGGATGGAATAAATATCTTTATTTGAAATTGACTTCATCAATAAACCTTCAATTCCGGACTCATTAGTGGTAATTACTCTTTCTTGAATATTTTTTACTATCTTTATTTCAGGATATTTAAGTTTAATTTTTTGGATTTGTTTATCATTTGTATTGTAAATAGTGACATCTCCATTTATACCACTCAAAGAGCTAATAAGTTCCTCCCTAAAGCCATTCATTACAGACATTACTGTTATAAGGATTGATATACCTAAAATAAGTGCAATTGATGATAAGATTGTTGATACAGAAAAGGCTTTATCTTTCTTAAAATTAAAAATATAGGAAATTGATAATTTAAGGAGTGTATTGTTCAAATTGAAAATTCTCGAGTTCTTGTTTATTTACAAAAAATTTTTCACCGCTAGATCTATTAATGACTTCAAACTCATTTTTTTCATCAAAGTTTTTGCCAATTATAAGAGACCAGGGAATTCCAATAAGTTCAGAATCTTTAATTTTTCGACCTAAGCTCAAATCACGATCATCAAAACTGATATTTATGTATTTTTTTGAAAGTGTATCATATAGCTCTCCAGCTATATCTATAAATTTATCATTAGAAGAAATAATATTTATTTTAAAAGGTGAAATATTAAAAGGCCATTTAATACCTTTATCATCATGAAAAGCTTCAATGATAGCTGCGGTTAATCTTGATACGCCTATTCCATAGGAGCCCATATATGGGGTAACTTTTTTTCCTTCATTGTTTAGAACATAGCATTCTAATGGCTCAGAATATTTCGTTCCAAAATTAAATATATGACCAACCTCTATACCTCGACCAATAACGACGTTAGATTTAGATTTATCAATCATCTCATCAGAGGCAGAATACATTGAAGTTATTTCATCAAAGCTTTTTTCCAATAAATCTTGTGAGACTAATTCAGGATCATAAGCTAATTCACTCTCACCTGTTTTTGCTAATATTTGAAATTCATGAGATAAATCTCCACCAATTGCTCCAGTTGCAGCTTTTACAGGAATTGGTTGCAAGCCCAATTCTTTAAATGTTTTGAGATAACACATAAAAAATGTTTGATATGTCTTTACAGCCTTATCATGATCAAGATCAAAACTATAGGCGTCTTTCATCAAAAATTCTCTTCCACGCATAACACCAAATCGCGGTCTAATTTCATCACGAAACTTCCACTGTATATGATAAACATACTTAGGTAGTCCTTTATAAGAATTTACATAATTACTAAATAGGTCAGTTATGACTTCTTCATTTGTTGGTCCGTACAATAGTTCATTATCATGTCTATCCTTGATGCGAAGCATTTCTTTTCCATAATCAGCATATCTCCCACTTTTTGTCCATAAATCAGAAGACTGAATAGTAGACATAAGCATCTCATTACATCCAATTTGATCTTGATTAGATCTTACAATTTCCTCAATATTTTTAAGAACTTTAAAACCCAAAGGCAACCAAGTGTAAATTCCAGATGTATGTTGCTGTATCATTGAGGATCTCAGCATAAGTTGATGAGATACGATTTTAGCCTCTTTTGGTGACTCTTTTAAAGAATTAAATAATAAATTTGAAAATCTCATTTAAAATATGAGAATATATTATTTTCATATTTAATTAAAAAAAAGGAAATAATCATTGATATGCCAAAAGAAATAAAAGACTTGAACATTAAATAGGATTTTTTTGGCATTCCTTCTTCAAATTGTGATCTTTTAATAGGCAAAATAATCATAAAAATTATCCACCAATTTATAAATAAGAAGAATAAAAATTTCATATCAAAGAAATATGAATAAAGAACTCTGGTTTTAAAGAGAAATTCCGACTAAAGGTTTTCTTAGAAATATCTAATAAAAGATTATTTAAAGTTTCTTCATTGAATTCATCTTTTATGAATAAAATTTTATTTAAAAAAATTTCTTTTATTTCTTCCTCAATTAATTGCTCATTAAATGGAAAAGGGAAACCCTTATCATAAATTTGCATTTTTAAGTCATCAAAGTTTTTATTTATAATACAACTAATACTAACGATACCATTATTTAGAATTTTTCCTCTCTCATTAATAAAATTAACCTCTTCGATAATAGAGTTTTGGATAACAGGGAGCTTATCAATAATTATTTGATCAACAATCTTATGGTTTTTATTAGTAAGATCTAATTGACAAATATCACCACTTAACAATAAAGATGTTTTTTGTATATCTAAATCCTCTGCTATTTTTAAATGTTGTTTGAGATGAAGATACTCACCGTGCATCGGAATAAGGGAAAGTGGTTTCAAATAACTATAAAATTCTTTTATTTCTTTGATACCAGGGTGACCAGAAACATGAACGAACTCATCTTCATCAGAAATAATATTTAAACCTAAGTAGCTAAATGAGTTTTTTAAATAGGATATAGATTTTTCATTTCCAGGAATTTCCTTTGATGAAAATATGATATTATCTTTAGCACTAAGTTTAATATGATTATGAGTATTATTAGCAATCTTAGATAAAGCTGAGTTTTTTTCTCCCTGACTTCCAGTACAGATCAAAACAATCTTATCACGATTATAGTCATCAAATAATTTTTCATTAAGTATTTCGAAATTATCAATAAGATTTTCCTCTATAGCTGTATTAATAGCTCTTTTAATACTTCTACCAACAACAAAAATCTTTTTATCGTGTTTTAAGGCATTTGATATGACTGTTTTCAATCTAGCTATATTTGAAGAAAAACAGGTTACAATAATTCTACCTTTTAAGGTTTTAAATAAATGGTCAAAGGATGGATCTAACTCAGACTCAGATCTTGAGATTTCTTTTACTCCAGCATTTGTAGAGTCACCGACTAAAAGATCTATTTTTTCTTTTCTAAGAATTTCATAATTATCATAACTAAATGGATCACCAGTAACTGGATTTTTGTCAATTTTCCAATCGCCTGTGTGGAATATATTTCCAGATGACGTTTGAAAAAAAATACCAGCAGGATCTGGAATAGAGTGTGTAGTGGGTATGAGTTGAAAAGAAAAGTTATTAAATTTTACTATTTCATTATTTTTTATAATGATAAATTTTTTTTCAAAATTAGGAATCTTCTTAAACTTATGTTTAATATAAGAAAACGTAAATTTGTTACAATAAATTGGAAAATCAATTTTATCAAAATAATATTCTAACGCACCAACATGATCTTCATGAGCATGCGTAAGTATCATGGCTTTAGGTTTAATAGTATTGTTTAAAAAAATATAAGGGTCAGGAATTGTAATATCTACACCAGGAAGGCTATCATCAGCAAATGAAATACCTGCATCAACAATCACTTGTTCCCCCTCAAATGAGTAAAGATAGTTATTGCCACCTATCTCACCTATTCCACCGATAGATAAAAAATAATTGTTTTTTTTATTATTTAATATGTCAATATTTTTCATTATTTTAAATACAAGTTGCTATAGTAAGAAATTCCAAGAAGAGTAATATCTTCTTTATAAGTAAATTTGCTTTGCCTATTTAATGTATAGCTAGCATATCCACCAGTAAAAATCACTTTAAATTTATTACGATATTTCTTTTGTAATAGCTTAATATAAGCCTCAATTAATAACTTATACCCTGTATTGTAGCCAGCTAGTAAAGCCCCTTTTGTATCTTTACCAATGATTTTTTTACTTTGATGAAATTTGATCTCTTTAATACCTGAGGCAAGATCAATCAAATTCGAGTATGAAGTTTTCACTCCTGGTAATATAATACCTCCAAAATATTTGTTATTTTTTACTACATCAAGAGTAGTAGCTGTTCCTAAATCAACAATAATAAAATTTTTGTTTTTAAAATAAAATTTAGAAACTGCCAAAACATTTATTAATCTATCAGTCCCTAATTGATTAATATTTACAGAGGTTTCAATAAATTTTTTTAATTTTGATTTTTGAATAAAAAATATTTTGTTAGCATATTTATTAAATCTTTTTGTAATAAATTTATTAATTTCTGGAACTACGGAACAAATACAAATTAAGTCTAAAGCAATTATATCTTTTTCTAAAAAATTATAAACCTTGTCAGGATAATTTTTTGAATAATTTAAATGTTTTATTTTGCCAATTTTATTATTGAGTGAAATGGTTTTTTTAATTGAAGTATTACCAATATCTAAACATAGAGTTTTCATGATAGTTCGCCAAAAAAGATTTTTTTATTAATATTATTTACGTTAATTAACAACGAGAGATCATTTTCGACTTTTATCACTTTAATTCGATTACTTTTAAAATGTGGATGTTTTAACTTAAACTTACTCAAAAGAAATTTATTCAAATAATTAACCATTTTTTTATTACTTATGGATTTATTGAGATCGTTACGAGTTGATTTAAAAAAATCATTAGAGAAATCATATACTGAAATTTTATTAGAAAGGATATTCGCTAAAGAGATAGATATTGGTAGAGGGCTAGTATTAATATTAATACCAATTCCGATTTGTGTGTACGCATTTTGAGATATAATTTTAGATTTAGAAACAACACCAACTAATTTTTTATGATTAAAGAAAAGATCATTTGGCCATTTATATTGTAAAATAATAGAATATTTTTTTTTGAAATATTTATGAATTAAAAAACATAATTTAAAACTTTTATTTAAAACATCTTTTGATTTAATTTTCTGATTTAAAGTCACATAAAAATTACCATGTGGGCTTTCCCAGTTTTTATTGCCTCTACCCACACCTCTGTTTTGTTTAAAGGATTGAATAACAAAGCTTTGTTGATTTAAAATATTAAAAAAATCATCATTTTGATAAATCTGGTTGAATGTAGAGTCAATATTATCAAAAATAATTTTATACAATATTAGCTAAAAAGACCGTCAACTAAATTTATTAAAGGATCTGGATAAAAGAAAAACAAGGTAAGTATTAATGCAGAAGAGATAAACACAAATGAACCTATTTTATTATTATCCAAAAGAAGATCATTATCTTTGTCATTAAAAAACATATTTTTAATGACGGATAAATAATAAAAAGCAGCAATTACAGAACTAACAACAGCAATTACAGATAAAATATATAAACCTTCATTGATTGAGGCAGACAGTATAAAGAATTTTGCAAAAAAACCTGCAAATGGTGGGATGCCCGCCAAAGAAAATAAAAAAACAAGCATCGATATAGATTTAGAACGTGAGCTAAATCGGAGTCCATTTAATTCAGATATTTTTGTTAATTCACCGTTACTAGATCTTAAATTTAGGATAACAGCGAAGAGGCCAAAAGTTGTTATAAGATATATGATTAAATAGAAAAAAATTGTTCCCTCTGACATTAATTCATAGCTCATAATACCTAAAAGAATAAAACCAACATGATTAATTGAGCTAAAAGCAAGGAACCTTTTAATTATTTTTTGTGTTATAGCGCCATACACGCCAACCAATAGTGAAATTGCACATACTATTTGAAAAATATAATAGAGTGAGTCGATATCTGAGAGGTTTAATTCATGATAAATTCTAAATAAAAATATTAGAGAAGCAAATTTAGGTAAACTTGCAAAAAATAAAGCTGAAATAGTCGGTGAACCTTCATAAACATCTGGGGTCCAAATATGAAAAGGAGCTGCAGAAACTTTGAAAAATAAAGAAATCAATATAAGAGAAAGTCCAATTTCACTTAAATAAGAGAAATTATCTAAAGCCTGAAAATAAAAATTACCAGTATCAAAATAGACCATTGAAATTCCAAATAATAAAAATCCAGAAGAAAGGGCACCTAAAGAAAAATATTTTATTCCCGCTTCATTAGAGTTTAAATTTTTAGTATTAAAAGCAGCCATTAAATAAAGTGATAAAGATTGCAATTCAAGTCCAATAAATGCTGTAAGGAAATTATCACTTGAAATTAAAACGAAAGAGCCAAGTGTAGCAAAAAGAGTAAAGAGGACATACTCATATCGAAATAAATTTTCATTTTTTAAAGGTCTTTTAACCATTAAAATGAAAATTAATGAACCCAAGGAAAGTAATATCTTAGATAAAAGAATCAAATTTATAGTGTTAACGGAATAGCTTGAGTTTAAATATAGAGAAGATCCATTGAATATCAAAAAAAACGATAAAATTACAAAACCCAAAATATTTAAGCTAATCGTTGAGCCTTTATTAATTAATCCTAGGGTTAATGTAGATAGAATTAGAATTAATATAAATATTTCTGGAGCAAAAGAATAAAAATTTATCATTATGAGAGTATTCCTATGTTTATACTTTGATCAATCATTTGAAATAAGATTTTAGGATAGACACCTAAGAAAATTGTCAAGAAAGCCAGTAATGAGAAATAAAATAATTCTATCCTGCTTAAATCAGTTAGATTTTGGATTTCACTTTTTATGTCACCAAAATTAATATTTTTATAAAGAAGTAACATGTATGAGGCGCCTAATATAACTCCTACAGCGGTAAATATAGTTAAATAAACATTAATTGAGATGGTTGAAATAATAACTAAAAACTCACCTACAAAACCACTAGTACCTGGAAGACCAACTGAGGAGAGCATGAAGATCATAAAAAAAAATGAATATCGAGGCATTATATTGCTTACACCGCTATAGTCGGCGATCATTCTTGTGTGATGTCTTTCATAAACTACTCCAACAATTAAAAATAAAGCCGCAGATACGATGCCATGACTAATCATTTGAAAATAAGCACCATTCATACCATCTTGAGTTAGGGTGAATATTCCAATAGTTACAAATCCCATATGGGCTACAGAAGAATAGGCAATCATTTTTTTCATATCCGACTGTCTTAAAGCAACAATTGAAGTATAGACAATAGCAATACAGCTTAGAGTAAATATAAGAGGTTGAAAGTATATTGAAGCATATTCAAAAAAAGGTATTGATAATCTCATAAAACCATATGCACCCAATTTCAACAAAACTCCTGCTAGTATCACAGAACCACTAGTTGGAGCTTGAACATGGGCATCTGGAAGCCAAGTGTGGAAAGGAAACATTGGGACTTTGACAGCAAAAGATGCAAAAAAACATAAAAATAATATTAACTGTATTTGATTATCAAAAACATATTCAGCAATGACTTCTATATTGCCTGTTCCTGTGATTGAAATAATATAGATAATTCCAAGCAACATCAAAACTGAGCCAGCTAAAGTATATAGAAAGAATTTAAAAGTTGCATATAAACGATTATCACCCCCCCAAATACCTATTATTAAAAACATAGGTATAAGCACTGCTTCAAAAAAGACATAAAATATAACAATATCGATGCTAACAAAAACACCAATAATGAAGCTTTCAAGAAGAAGAAAATAAACTACAAATTCTTTAACTCGATGTTGAATGGAATTCCAGGAGCAAAGTAAACAAATTGGAACTAAAAAAGTAGTTAATAGAATTAAAGGGATTGATACACCATCTACTCCAAGGTAGTAATTGATATCAAATTTATCAAACCATGTATGAAACTCCTTAAATTGATATCCATTTTGTGATTGATCATAAAATATTGGTAAAAGTAAACTTAATAAAAACTCTCCCGTAGAAATCCATAACCCAGATAAGAAGATTGTCCTATTTTTTAATTGAGAGCTATTCGATAAAGATAGTGTTAATGCTCCAATTAAAGGAGTTAGAATTAATAGAGATAATATAGGAAAGCTCATTAATTAAGATACCGAAACGTAGAAAATGATACTGATAAACAAAGTAAAACCAGTAATAATAATGAATGTGTAGTCAAATATAAAACCTGATTGGATTTTTTTTGCTTTTTTAGCAATTATGGCAACTATAGAGGCGCTTCCATTTGGTAAAAACTTATCTATAAAACCTTGATCTATTCTGTTCCATAGAAAGTTACCTAAGTTGTATATCGGTCTTACAAAAATTTTATTATAAAGCTCATCAAAATACCATTTGTTAAGAATAAATTGATATAAGTTTTTAAATTGTAATTTTAAAGAGACAAGCCTTTCTGAATCATATCCATAAAAGTAAACTGCAAATATAACACCCACAGCAACTAAGGATTTAGATAGTATTGGGAAAAAAGATGAATAGTTGTTTTTTTCATAGCTTAAATAAATTACGTCATTCCAAAAATTAGCGGCGTTATAGCCTGCTAATAATTCATTAAAATAATAACCTGCAAATATGGCACCAATGGATAAAATTATTAAAGGGGTAAGCATAAAAGGTCCAGACTCATGAATTTTGTTATAATCGTAATCACCTTTATATTTCCCGTGAAAAACCTTAAATATTAATCTAAAGGAATAAAAAGCTGTCATGGCAGAGACTATTGCTAAAATGATATAAATAACTGGGCCCATTGATATTAAGTTAAAAGAAGAACTTAAAATTAGATCTTTAGAATAATATCCAGAAGAATATGGAAAACCAATAATAGCCAGTGTACCAATCCACATCATAATAGCTGTTAATTTCATTTTAGGAAAAAGATTACCCATTTTATCCATATCTTGTTCATCATGAACTCCATGAATTACAGAACCTGAAGATAAAAATAATAGCGCTTTAAAGTAACCATGTGTTATCAAATGAAAGATAGCTATATTAAAAGCCCCTAAACCACACGCGACAAACATAAATCCTAATTGGCTACATGTTGAATATGCAATTACTTTTTTAATGTCTTTTTGAAAGAAACCTACGGAAGCAGCAAAGAAAGCTGTAAGCAAACCAATTATTAATATAAAAGTCATAACGAAATCAGACATCACCATTAACTCAGAGAAACGAACTGTTAGAAATACCCCTGCGGTAACCATTGTTGCTGCATGAATGAGAGCAGATACGGGTGTTGGCCCTTCCATCGCATCAGGAAGCCAAGTATGAAAACCAAATTGAGCTGATTTTCCCATTGCACCTATAAAAAGAAAAAAACATGAAAAAGTTAGTGCATCAATTTTCATACCAAAAAAACTTACATCAAAATAAGGTAGATACTCTCTTTGGTTTATAATTTCATTTATCGAAAGCGTATCGAGAAAAATATATAAAGATGCGATACCAATTAAGAAACCAAAATCAGCGACTCTATTAACTAAGAACGCCTTCATAGCTGCTAGGTTGGCAGATTTTTTATGGTGCCAAAAACCTATCAAAAGATATGAAGCTAAGCCAACACCCTCCCATCCAAAAAATAATTGAACAAGATTATCGCTTACAACTAGAGCTACCATACAAAAAGTAAACAAACTTAAATATGTCATAAATCGAGTTTTAGAATTATCATGGGCCATATATTCAATAGAGTAAATATGTACAAGCGCTGAGACAGTTAAAACCAAAGTCAACATTATCAATGTCAATGAATTAACAGAAATCCCCCAATTAAAAAACTGCCCTGAAATTAAAAACCAATCTAAAACAGGAATAATAGACTCCTCTAATCCTGAGGAGTGAAAATCAATAAATAAAATCCAACTAATAATAGCAGCTAAACTAATTAGGGCAGATGATAGATATTGTGCAGTTTTATCTCCTAAAATAATTCCTGATGGATAAGTCAGCAAAGTTGAGATTAGCGGGATAAAAAAAAGAAGTTTATAGCTTAACATTAGTCTTTTAGTTGGTTGATTTGAGTAACATCAATCTCTCCTTTATTTCTAAAGTAAATAACTAATATTGCTAAGCCAATTGCCGCTTCAGCAGCTGCAATTGTCAAAATAAAAATAGAAAAGACCTGACCATTAATATCATTAAGAAAAACAGAAGCAGAAACAAAATTAATATTTGCAGCTAATAAAATAATCTCAATACACATTAATATTAAAATCATATTCTTTCTGTTTAAAAATAAACCGAAACAACCAATCATAAAGACAACCAAGGAAAGAATAAAAAAATGGTAATAGGTCAGACTAATCATGAGATTGAATACCCTCACCAGCTTTTGTATTTATAAGCTTTACTCTATCTTTTGAAAAAGTTGTATTTTGTTTATCAATATTTTGTCTTTTAATAGTTGGGCGATACACGTGTGTAAGAACAATTGCACCGATCATAGCTAATAAAAGCACTATGCCGCTTAATTGAAAATCAATGAAGTAGTCAGTGTATAAGACATTGCCAATTTGTTCTGTATTATTTTCTGAGCGAACAATAACATCAATATTTGATTTAGTTGTTTTGAACACAGTCAAATAAATAATTTCAGCTAAAATTACTCCTGCAAAAAGCAAGGCTAAAGGGACATATCTTTTCATGTTTACCATTAGCGAGGTAATTTGAATATCGAGCATCATAACGACAAATAAAAAGAGGATAGCTACCGCACCGATGTAAACGATTGCTAGTATGATTCCAACAAATTCAGCCCCAATTAGGATAAAAAGAAAAGTTGAATTTAGAAAAGCTAAAACTAAAAATAAAACAGAGTTAACAGGATTTTTTGAGAAAATGACTGATATGCATGTCATGACAAGAAAAGAAGCAAACAAATAAAAAGTTCCAAGTAAAAACATTATCGAAACTTACTATCCTGTTTTATATTCTCGCTTATTTGCTTTTCCCAAATATCACCGTTTCTTAAAAGTTTTTCCTTATCATAGAGCAATTCTTCTCTTGTTTCCGTCGCGTATTCAAAGTTAGGTCCCTCAACAATGGCATCAACAGGACATGCTTCTTGGCAAAGACCACAATATATACATTTTGTCATGTCAATGTCGTATCTTGATGTTCTTCTACTACCATCTGGCTTAGGTTCTGCCTCAATAGTAATGGCTTGTGCTGGACAAACAGCTTCACATAATTTGCAAGCAATGCATCTCTCCTCACCATTGGGATATCTTCTTAAGGCGTGCTCACCTCTAAATCTTGGGCTCAAAGGTCCTTTTTCATTGGGATAATTCAAAGTGACTTTGGGTTTGAAGAAATATCTCAGAGTTAAGATTAAACCTTTTACAAGCTCAAATAGAGCAAATGATTTTATATATTTAGTTAATGCAGACATGATTAATTAGGCAATAAACCGAAATAAAATAAAAAGGAAGATGTGATCACAACCCAAATTAATGTCAATGGAAGAAATATCTTCCAACCCAGTCTCATTAATTGATCATAACGATAACGAGGGAATGTCGCCCTCACCCATAAAAAAACAAATAAAATCAAAAATACTTTTAAAGCAAACCAAATAATTCCTGGAACAACATTTAAAGGAAAGATATCGAGAGGAGGATACCATCCTCCTAAAAATAAAATTACTGTAAGCGAACTCATTAATATCATATTGGCATACTCAGCAAGGAAAAATAAACCAAAAGAAATTGAGGAATATTCCGTGAAGAAGCCAGCAACCAAAGTAGCCTCATCTTCAGGGAGGTCAAAAGGTAAGCGATTAGTTTCAGCTAAAGCAGAGATTATAAAGACTATAAACATCGGCAAAAGAGGAATGGCAAACCATAGGTCCTTTTGACTTTCAACAATATCGATTAGATTCAGCGAACCAACACATATCAATACAGTGATAATTACAAAACCAATAGATACTTCGTAAGATATCATTTGAGCTGCAGATCTTAACGCTCCTAAAAAAGGATACTTAGAATTACTAGCCCACCCTGCAATAATAACTCCATAAACTCCAAATGATGAAACAGCAAATAAATATAAAATACCTATATTGATATTTGATATCACATAAGAAGAGCTTACAGGTATGACAGCCCATGAAATTAGACTTAAAATTAAAGTTAGCATAGGAGCAAAAATAAATAAAAATTTGTTTGAACTCGACGGTAGAAGATTTTCTTTTGTTATTAACTTAATGACATCGGCAAAACTTTGAAGAATGCCAAAAGGACCGACTACATTAGGTCCCCTACGAAGTTGGATAGCACCCAATACTTTTCTTTCTAAATAGACTAAAAGAGCAACTGAAATAAGAACGGGTAAAATAATGCTAAAGATTTTTAAAACACCTATTATTATTTCTAAAGCGATTGGGCTCATATCGTTATGCAGATTTCTCCAAAAGAGGCTTGGACAATATGTCTTCGACACATTTAGCCATTGTCTTAGAATTTTTTGAAATAATATCTGACATATAAAAATTTTGTATTGGATAGATGCAGGAACTTCCCTCAAAAGAAATATTACTTTGATCTTCATATTTATTAGAAGAAATAATGATTTCATGAAAATTGACTAAATTTGGATAGTTATGAGACAAATCCTGTCTTAATTCATCAAATGTGTTGATTTCAAAGTTTAAGGATAACTGATTTGATAATTCTTTAAGGATTTTCCATTCTTCTTTGGCTTCACCAATAGGGTTATGGCATTTTTTTGCCTCTTGAGGTCGACCCTCTATATTAATAAAAATTCCATTTTTTTCAGTATAGAGAGGAGTTGGAAGAACAATATCTGCACTCATAGCCCCCTCATCACCATGATGACCAAAATAAACTTTAAAGCTCTCCTTGAAAGCGGAGTCAGCAATATGCTCTGAACCAAAAGATAGAATAGTATCAAAGCTTTTTTTCTTCAGTTTGGTGTATGGCTGACAATTATCAGGCGATGTATTGCCTAAAAGAAGTTGACCAACACGTGAAGCGTAAGGGCTAAGAAAATTTAAATTATTTTTACCATCTGATATTATTTTATTCTTAGATGCAAAAGAAAATAAAGATTTAATAGTATCATTAGAGTTCAATTGATTTAAAAATCCAGAGCCTATGATTAAAATAGGGTTAGTTGCTTTTTTTAAATGCTTTTTTAATAAATCATTATTAAGTTCACTTAAGCTCTCACCCAGATAATGAGTAGGATAATTAAGTAAGATATCATCACCAATATTGAAGACTTCAGCGCCAGAGTTATAAGATTTAAAAATTTTATGATTAATAATAGGTGATTCAATTTTTGGGTTCGTTCCACAAAGAATAACTAAATCTGCATCCTCTATATTGACTATGGGGGTATTAAAACGATAACTATCAAGGATTGGAAGGATCGACTGGTTGTCTGTTCTACATTCAATATTATCTTTTCCAAAGTGGCTCATAAATTTCTGTATTGCAAAACCTGTTTCTAAATCAGTGTGCTCCCCTACCAGAGCCAATGGGTTGGAATTTTTTAATTTTGACTTTAAAATTTTAATAGCATCAGACCATGATGATGGCTCTAACTTGGATGATTTTTTAATATATGGCTTATCAATTCGTTGCTGATAATAACCATCATAATTAAATCGAACTTTATCAGTAATCCACTCTTCATTAATTGACTCATTAACCCTTGGGGTAACTCTTAATATCTCTTGAGCACGGCTATCAATGCGTATGTTAGATCCAACAGAGTCAAATATATCAATGGAGTCAGTTCTTTTTAACTCCCACGGGCGTGCTTTAAATTGATATGGTTTACTTGTTAAAGCGCCAACAGGACATAAATCAATAACATTGCCAGATAGCTCTGAGGTAATTGATTTCTCTAAATAGGTTGTAATTTCTGCATTTTCACCTCTTCCTAGCATTCCTATTTCTGGAACACCTGCAACCTCCGTAGCAAAACGTACGCAGCGGGTACAATGGATGCATCGTGTCATGATAGTATTAACAAGTGGTCCCATATTCTTATTTTCAACAGCTCTTTTGTTTTCACTGTAACGAGATTTATCAAAGCCATAATACATTGCTTGGTCTTGCAAATCACATTCACCACCTTGATCGCATATTGGGCAATCTAAAGGATGATTAATTAATAAAAACTCCATGACACCTTTTCTACCTGCTTTAACTTTTTCTGAATTAGTAATAATGGACATTCCATCCATCAAAGGCATAGTGCAAGAAGAAGCTAGTTTTGGTGCTTTTTCAATTTCGACAAGGCACATTCGACAGTTTCCAGCAATAGATAATTTATCGTGGTAACAAAATCTTGGAATTTCTTCACCGGCTATTTCACAAGCCTGCATGACCGTTAAGTTTTTATCTACCTGTAAATCTTTATGATTTATTTTTATGTTAATAAGATTTTCTTCACTCATGATGCTTTTAATTTTTTCTTATAATTTTTAATGAGCTCTGATTTAAAATTTTTAATCAAACCTTGAATTGGCCAAGCCGCAGCATCACCTAATGCACAAATCGTGTGACCCTCAACTTGCTTTGTAACATTTTCTAAAAGTTCAATTTGTTCAGGAGAAATTTCACCACGAACTAATTTTTGCATCATGCGAAACATCCAACCTGTTCCTTCTCGACATGGAGTGCATTGTCCGCAACTTTCATGTTTGTAAAAATGAGCAAACCTCTCAATAACTTCCGTAATATTATTATCTTTATTTACAACAATTACACCCGCTGTACCTAATCCAGAACCATTAGCTCTTAGATCATCAAAATTCATTAGAACAGTTTCACAAACATCTTTTGCAAGCATGGGAGTACTTGACCCACCAGGAATGATAGCTTTGAGATTGTTCCAACCTCCCTCTACTCCACCCGCATGTTTTTCAATAAGTTCTTTTAAAGGAATTCCCATTTCTTCTTCAACCGTACATGGATTATTGACATTTCCAGAAATACAAAAAATCTTGGTTCCTGTATTGTTTTCTTTACCAATAGATTTAAACCAATCTGGCCCTCTTCTTAGTATTGTGGGAACTACAGCTATCGACTCAACATTGTTGATTGTAGTAGGCATTCCATACAAGCCTACTCCCGCAGGGAAAGGAGGCTTTAATCGAGGTTGTCCTTTTTTACCCTCAAGACTTTCCAAAAGGGCTGTTTCTTCTCCACAAATGTATGCCCCAGCACCGCGATGAACATATAAATCAAAGTCAAATCCGCTTCCACAAGCATTCTTACCAATTAAATTTTTGTCGTATGCTTCTTGAATGGCTTTTTCTAATTGCAGATATTCATAGTGATATTCACCTCTGATATAGATATAGCATTTTGTTGCTTGGATGGCATAGGAAGCAATCAAACACCCCTCAATTAACATATGAGGATCATTACGAATGATTTCTCTGTCTTTACAGGTACCGGGTTCTGACTCATCAGCATTTACAACTAAGTAGTGTTGTTTTCCAGTATCCTTTGGCATAAATGACCACTTCAAACCTGTTGAAAAGCCGGCCCCACCTCTACCACGAAGCTGACTAGATTTCACAAGCTCTATTACCTCATTTTGTTCTTTTGATAAAATTTCTTTAGTATTTGACCACGAGCCTCTTTTGCGCGCCCCCTCTAAAAACGCATCGTCTTGCCCATGAAGATTTTGAAAAACTCTATCTTGAGGTTTAAGCATTTTCAGAGCTCCTTCTGCCCTTTTGTGAACCTACTTTATTAGGAAGATCATTTTTGATGTTATCTATTATTTGTTTTGTTGAAGTCTCATCTAGATCTTCATAAAAATCATTATTGATTTGTATCATCGGTCCATTAGAACATGCACCAAGACATTCTACCTCGACAACAGTAAATAAATTATCTTCACTTGTTTCATTTATTTGGCATTTAGTTTCTTTGCAAATTGTATCTGTAATTTTATTTGACCCTCTTAACCAACAAGGAGAAGTACGACAAACTTGGATTAAATTCTTACCAACTGGTTGGGTATTATACATAGAGTAAAATGAAGCAACTTCAGTAACTCTAATCTTAGGCATACTTAAAGTTTCAGCAATTGTTTCTATACACTCAATGCTAATCCAATTATCATTTTGTTCCTGAGCTAAGTATAGTAATGGCATAACAGCACTTTGTTTACGCTCAGATGGATATCTAGAAATTATTTTTTTGATTGATTGTAAATTTTCTTTAGACCACTCAAATTTTTCACCTGAATGAATAAATGTATTTGATAAACCTGGGTGATTACCGCTCATCGATCAACCTCACCAAACACAATGTCAAGACTTCCTAAAATAGATGGAACATCTGCTAACTGATGACCGTATGATAAGAAATGTAAAGCTTGCAAATGTGCAAAACCAGGTGCTCTGAGTTTACAGCGATAAGGCTTAGAACTTCCATCAGAAACTAATACAACACCAAATTCTCCTTTTGGTGCCTCAACGGCCCTATAAGTAATGCCTTCAGGGACTCGGTATCCTTCAGTAAATAATTTGAAATGATGAATAATTGCTTCCATTGAATGTTTCATTTCGGATCTTTTTGGAGGCGTAATTTTGTTATTTTCAATCATCACTGGGCCCTCAGGAATTTTATCAATGCATTGAAGAATGATCTTTACTGACTCTCTCATTTCTTCCATACGAACTAAATAACGATCATAGGTATCGCCAGTCTTGCCAACAGGAATAGAAAAATCAAGATCGCCGTAAACATCATAAGGTTGTGATTTTCTTAAATCCCAAGCTACTCCACTTGCCCGTAAAACAGGACCACTACAACTTAACTTAATCGCATCATCTTTACTTAATATACCAATATCAACTGAACGTTGTTTGAAAATTCTATTTTCAGTTAAAAGCTCCTCAATGGTATCAATGAACTTAGGAAAATTAGTAAAATAAGTTTTCATTTTCTCTAACAGATTATCAGGTAAATCTTGATGAACTCCACCAGGTCTAAAATAAGCAGCATGAAAACGAGCCCCAGAAACAGCCTCATGAAATTCAAGCATTTTTTCTCTTTCCTCAAATGCCCAAAGCATTGGAGTGGCGGCGCCAATATCCATTGCAAAAGCAGGAATATTTAAAAGATGATTTAATATTCTCGTTACCTCTGCAAACATCACACGGATGTACTGTGCTCGAAGGGGTGCTTCAATACCCAATAAATCTTCAACAGCAATTGCAAATGCATGTTCTTGACACATTGGGGAGACATAATCTAAACGATCAAAATATGGGATAGCTTGGGTGTAAGTTTTTTGTTCAATTAATTTTTCTGTTCCTCGATGAAGAAGGCCAATATGTGGTTCAGCTTTATTCACCACCTCCCCTTCTAGTTGAACAAGCAATCTTAAAACACCGTGAGCAGCTGGATGTTGAGGACCAAAATTTAAAGTAACGGGTTTGAAATTTTCAGCCATTATTTTTTTAATTCCTCTTGGATTGTTTCTTTCATCCCTTCCCAAGGGCTCTCATTATCAAAATCTCTAAACTCTTGTTTTAAAGTTACAGGTTCATAAACTACTTTTTTTAGATTTTCATCGTATCGAACCTCCTCATAGCCTGTAAGTGGGAAGTCTTTTCTTAGAGGATGGCCTTGAAAGTTATAGTCATTCATTAAACGTTGAAGATTAGGATGGT
The DNA here is from genome assembly GCA_004321805.1 of alpha proteobacterium HIMB59. Lineage (GTDB taxonomy): Bacteria > Pseudomonadota > Alphaproteobacteria > HIMB59 > HIMB59 > HIMB59. Next base: position 19,568 of record SGZV01000018.1, read on the forward strand.
TTTTAAAATTAATTCCAAACAAATCATAACACTCTCTTTCATACCAGTCAGCTGACTCAAAGATAGGGGTAATGGTATCAATATCCAAATCGCCTTCTGCGAGATTAGTAAAAATAAAAAGCCTTTTATTAAATTTTAGACTTAAAAAACTATAAATAAGAGTAAATCTTTCTTCCGTGTACCCACTTTTTGACATTAGATTGTCTGTTGCGGTAATATCAACAAGCTGTTCGTATAAAAGCTCTTCATCTTCTTTTACTTTTTGCACAACTTCTAAAATTGCTTCTTTTTTAACCAAGATATTATCAACGCCAGACTTGACTGAAAAATGAAAATTTCCTATTGAATATTTTTGTAAAAGGTTTGGTGACAATTATTTTACCTATAGATTTTTTTCTTTTTCTTAATTTTATCTTGTAATTGCATGATGCCATAAAGCAGAGCTTCTGCAGTGGGTGGGCATCCAGGAACATAAATGTCAACTGGAACAATTCGATCACAGCCTCTTACAACTGAATATGAATAGTGATAATAACCCCCTCCATTGGCACAAGAGCCCATCGAAATAACCCATCGAGGTTCTGGCATTTGATCGTAAACTTTTCTTAGAGCTGATGCCATTTTGTTGGTTAATGTTCCAGCAACAATCATCACATCGGATTGTCTTGGTGAACCTCTTGGAATTACACCCAATCTATCTAAATCGTATCGGCTCATGTAAGAATGCATCATCTCTACACCACAACAAGCAAGACCAAAGGTCATCGGCCAAAGTGATCCTGAACGTGCCCAATTAATTAAGTTTTCAAACGAAGCGGTAACGAAACCTTTTTTTTCAAATACTTCATCAATATTTAAAGATGAATTATGTTCGATATTTACTCCCAATCTAATGCTCCATTCTTCCATTCATAAATAAAACCTACTGTAAGAATAAATAAAAAAAACATCATTGAATAAAATCCTAGTGCACCAATATTTTTTAAACTAACAGCCCAAGGAAATAGAAATGCAATTTCTAAATCAAAAATTATAAATAAAATTGATACAAGATAAAACTTCACATCAAACTTTGATCGAGCATCATCAAATGCTTCAAAACCACATTCATATGCAGATAACTTTTCTGCGTCAGGCGAGCTTGGAGATAGAACTTTTGATAGCAAATACATTGCCAAAGCCATACCTGCACCAATAACTATAAAAATCAATATTAGAATATAATCTACACTAACCATAAAGTGCTGAATTTATTGAATTTTGACAAATTTTATACCTATTAAAATGACGCAACAGATATATACCTTAATAATTAGAGTCAATTCAAAAGCAATACCAAATAAGCAATGTTATCAAGCTATGAAATAAAATGATTTTATATAAAATTCAGTATGATCGGATGATATTTCCTTGAAAATCATAGAAATATTGATTTTTAATACAAATAAGTGTTTAGCTAAGATTAATATCAATCATTTATTGAAAAAAATCTAGTTTGAAGGTTCAACTTCCTTCACTAGATTATTTAAAAAAATGCTCAAAAAATAATTTTTTTTATTCCTTTAAAAGCACTTTATCCAACGAAACATAAGAATCTAGAATATACAAATAATTAAAATTAGAAATTCATTGAAAATTCACACATATTTAACATTACTTATTAGGATCGTAATATGGTCAAAAAGGCAGGTTTTACGATTCAATGTGAAAAAGAAAATATACTCAGCTTTAACTCTCAAATAGAGAGAGTCAGAAGTTTTGGTGTGACCTCGATCGAGGTGCCCGTTTGTTCAACTAATGTCATTGTCGGACAAAAAATCAATCAAAATGAACTCAGATTACTTAAGCAATCACTTTTATCCCAAGAGTTAGATTACAGCGTTCATGGTGAACTCTCCGCCAATTTATTTGATACGGACCATCTCGAAATGCACAAAGAAATTATTAAAAGAGATATCGAGGTTTCAGCAGAAATTAATGCCTCACACCTAGTTACTCATTTTGGGATTTGTAAGATTGAGGATTTTGAAAATAAAGACGTTTACCAATCTTTGATGTCACAACAGCAAGATGCGTATAGTGAATTAGCTGAGTACGCTGAGAAACATAATGTTGTAATTGCAACAGAAAACATATTTTGTGTAACCCCTAAACATTACGCCCCCACCCCTTCAGAAGTCTCCAACCAAATTAGCAAAATTGATCACAAAAATCTTCGTGCCTGTTTAGACATCTCTCATGCTTATATTAATTCCAATTGGCTAAATTTAGATTTTTTCTCTGAAATTAATGCGATTGCTCCTTATGCCGAACACGTTCATATTCATGACTCTTTTGGGAAATTAAAAACGTTTCAGCCCTATTACTCCACCGAGGAAGTTTCTTATGGATTAGGCGACCTGCATTTACCTTTGGGATGGGGTGATATCAATTTTGATAAAATTTTTACTGACAATAGTTTTCCCGACCATCTAAATTTAAATTTGGAATTGAAGCCTCAGCACGCCTCCTACCATGAGGGAAGTGTTCAAAAAGTTCTAGAACTATTAAATCTTCAGTAAAGAATTCTTAATTAATTGTAATATCAAACTCGGAACAATCTTTCCCAGTCAAATCTCTTCCAGATATATTTCCCTTAACAGCTGCGTCGATACCTTCTTGTAACGTCATTTGAGCCATAAAGCTATTACCCTCTGAGCAAAGCTTAATACCTTCTTCCAACTTTTCCAAAGCAACATCTTTAGCCTGGGTGCAGGCTTTATTCATATCTAAAAGTAGTTTGCCTCTTAGCATGGCGACTTTAAGGTCAGTACAATTTGCCAAGTTTTTTTCAAAGACAGCGTCGGTATCCTCAGCAGAACCAGCCATTTGATTTTCTGCAGTTTTTTCATCTAGAATAATCAAACCCTCATCTGTTTTTTCACCATGATCGTTCGCAAAAGAGTTAATAGAAAATAAAAGGAATAACAAAGTTAATTTTTTCATAAATTTATTATAATTTTTAATTATTAAAAAATTATTAAACATGTGTTTATCCAAATTGTCCGAAAGGAACGATGAGTTTTTTTCTAAGCCAAGCTGAAAACATATCCATAGCAATTACAACGCTAACAACAAGGACGGTGTAATAAGCTACATTTTCAAAATCAGTACCTGTTTGTAATGCCCCTAAAAATTGTAAGCCAATACCACCAGCACCCATCGCACCAATAATAACCGCCCCTCTAGTATTTGATTCCAAATAGTATAGAGAT
>SGZV01000019.1 GCA_004321805.1 alpha proteobacterium HIMB59
ATAGAAAAAGTAATATTATATTTGATATCCTTTTTTGGATTATAGTCTCTATTTTTTGTGTTCCTTTTTTGGTATTATTTAAGGGATTATATAATTTTAATTTAAATTCCTTATTTTCTTATATTTTTTTTGAATGTTTTTTTAATAGTATTTTTGTTTCAATATCCTCATTAACTATTTCACTTATTTTATCTCTATCATCGTTGAGTATTTATAGAGAGTTAATGGAAAGAAATTTTTTAAGTCATAAAATAATTTTTATATCAATTTCTATTCTATTATTTGTACCATCATTATCGCTGTCAGCTATGATTTTTTATTTAAATTTTACTCTTGGATTTTTATTAAATAACTTTTTAATTGTTACATTAATCAATAGTTTTTTTATAACACCAATCATTTTTATTTTTCTTATCAATAAGTTTATGGAAAATTCTAAGTCAGAATATAGAAATTCATACCTTTTTAATATCCATCCGCTGATAAGATTGATTTATATTGATATACCTAAAATTAGAAATGAATTACTTTTAATTAGTTCAGCTGTATTTATTCTAAGCTTGGGAGATTTAACGTCAGTTACTATCTTTAATGATAGTTCTTTTAAAACAATTCCACTTTATATTTCACAACTTTACAGTAGCTATAGATATGATGATGCTTTTTTTATTCTATCTATTTTCATCATTTTTATATTAATATTAATGTTTATTCCTCTAAGGTACATTTTTTTAAATGATAAAATTAAAAAAATTAAATTTTAACTTCCCTAGTTTTAGTACTGAATTTGATGTTGAAACATCTAAAAATGAAATTTTTGGGGTAATAGGAAAGAGTGGTTCTGGAAAATCAACTCTATTTAATCTTATTTCTGGTTTCTTAAAACCTCATTCTGGCAAAATTATTTTTGATAATACCGACATAACTAATCTAGAACCAAATGAGAGAAATTTATCAATACTTTTCCAAGATCATAATAACTTTGACCACTTAACAATTTTTCAAAATATTATTTTAGGTTTAGACCCCGCTATGAAGAAGACAGATGATCATGTAAATCAAGTAAAAAAAGTATTAAAGAAAATATCTTTAAATTTTGATATTGATACAAAAGTTTCAAATTTATCAGGGGGCGAACAACAAAGAGTTTCCATTGCTAGATGTCTATTAAGAAACAAAAAATTATTACTTCTCGATGAACCCTTTAACTCCCTAGACCCAGGATTAAGAAAAAATTTGTATAGGGATATATTGACTATGACAAAAAAAGAAAAAATTTGTACTCTAATCAGTAGTCATTTAATTGATGAACTTAAAAATATAACTAATAATTTTTTCTTTATACACAAAGGAAAAATTATTGAAAATAGGGTTATGACTTATCAAGAGTTAAGTGTTAATAAATATTTCAAAGATTATTTACAATAAATCTTTTTATTTCATTTAGATATTTATGTTTAAATTTTTGATTACTCGTTCTTTTTTTAGATATGTAAAAATAAATAATATCTAAAATCTTACATATAGGAAAAAAATATTCAATTTCCTTATAAGAAATATTAAATAGATTTGAGATTATTTTGATTTGATTCTTATTAAATTTTTCTAGATAAGAAAACATAGCTAATTCAAAAGATAGACTTGAAATAACCTTATAATCCCAATCTAAAAAATATAAATTATTGTTAGATAACTTCAAATTTTTAAAGTGAATATCCCCATGGCAAACTCTATCTTGTGGGAAGGCATTAATATAATTCTTTAATTTATAGTCATCAATTTCTTCATTAAATATAAGTTTGAGAATTCTTTTATAGTTAATAATTTCTGTAGATAGATTTTTTTTTACAAGACTGGTCTTTAAATTTTTTAATAAATTTATTTTTACCTTAAACTGCTTCAGTAAATATTTCTTTTTAAAAAAAATATCCTTATTAATCTCGAAATCAGAAATTATTTCATCCATTTGGATTATGTGTTTTGATAGTATTTTGTGTTTTGGGGAGATATTTAATAAATCAAGATTTTTATAAAATTTGTTATCTTTATAGTAATTATTACGATTAAATCTTGTAATTGCATTTTTATTGATAACTTTGATTACTTTTTCAAAATTATCAACTTGAAGCCTGTAAATTGTTGAAAAGCCACCATTTATCTCATTTAAATTTATCATTTGCATATTTTCCAAAAATTCACATTGTTTTTCACTGAATATCCTATACTAATCTATCTGTACTATTTAAGGCTAATTATATTTGAATTTATAAATTATTGTTTCCCAAAAAAAACTTAGTTTACGATTTAATAATGATTAATCTTATAATTTAAGAAAGGTAATACGAATGACTACTGGAACAGTGAAATGGTTTAACCCAAAAAAAGGATATGGTTTTATCGCTCCTGAGGGAGAGGATAAAGATATCTTTGTTCATATCACAGCTGTTCAACAAGCAGGTTTAGACCGCCTAGATGAAGGCGATAAAGTCGAATTTGAAATTGTTGAAGACAAAGGCAAATCCAAAGCAGATCAATTAAAGAAAATTTAATTTATTTTGCGTAAACTTTTTATTTTATCGTAGGCTTGATTTATCTCGGATAGTCTGTCTTCAGATTTAATGATTAATTCCTGAGGTACACCCTGTGCTCTTAACTGATCAGGGTGTAACTCTTTACTTAAAAGTATCCATTTTTTCCTAATTTCTTCATCTGTAGCTTCTTTTTCTACACCTAATATCTTATAAGGATTAATTTGTTTATCGAGCCAAATTGTTTGAATGCTATCATATTGGTTTTTATTCAGCCCAAAATACTTTGCACAGCCTTCAATAAATAATATCTCAGGTCGACTAATTTCTCCATCTGCCTCAGCTATAAAAAATAATAAATTAATGATTTGCTCTAAAACCTGAGGTTGTCCTCGAAATATCATACCTAATTGTTGAGCGTATTGGTGATAGTCTTCAGATGATTTTTTTGCTTCATTGAATATTTTTCCTACATCGCTTTGAAAATTTGGAGGAATTTTAAACTTCTCTTTAAAGGCGTTTACTTCTTCAGTGGTAACTTGACCATCTGCTTTGGAAAGTTTTGCAGCTAATATGATAATACCTACAGTGATAACTTCTTGTGGTGATTGGACATTGCCGTCAATTCCTGATGTTTGTTTTCTAATTTTATCTACACTATGACCTGCTATAACCCCTAAAAGAGCTCCGATTGGCCCTCCAAGTGCAAATCCAAAAGTACCTGCTAAAAGCTTTCCCCAAACACTCATGCTAATAATTTATTGGCAATCCAATTTCTTATTTCAAAACCGTAACGCTTATATTCTTTTAAAAGAACATTATCTAAAAATAATGCTTTTTCATATTCATTAAAGCTGTCAGTCTTTTCAACTTCTTTATTAAAGTGTTTCTCAAATTCTTTTAACATTGAAAAAAACGCAGGTGTATTGCAGTCAGCTAGACTAATAGAAGAGTTAGCAAGATATAAATTTGATCCTTTGATTTGAAATATTAGTTTTAAATTATATTCAATTTCTTTAAAAATATTATCTATCATCATGCCATCAGATGGATGTGAGGTATTTTTTACAAAACTAAATAATTTTCTGATAGTTCCAATAAGCTTTTCGTCAACTAGTGTAGATTGAAATCTAATAATCATATTCGTATTGGCATCTTTCGTTAATAAAGAGGGTGATGGAAAAACCTCTTCAAAATACTCCACTATTGATGACGAATCTGAAATCATATTGTTGTTCATAGATAGACATGGAACTGTAGCAGTTGGTGAAAAAGCACCATAATTATTTATCGCTTCTATTTTTTCAATATCAATTGATTTAAAGTCAATTACTACCTCAATTTTGGAGCAGGTAACACTATGAGAATTTGTATAAAGTTTAAGTTTCAATTATATCACTTAAGCCATTCATCAACTTTATTGTGATTTTTTAGTGTCTTTTCACTTCCATGTGCAAAATGTTTTTTCATATCAGGATAGTACTTATATGAAATTGGCTTTCTACCCATTGCAACAGCCATCTCTCTGACATGATGAGGGTCGGCACCACAACAAATTCCAATAAAATTAACATTTAAATCAATACATTGTTTTGTAAATTCAGCCATTTCAAATCTATTGCACGTTAGACCATCTAGAGCAATATGAGAGACGTTTCCATCTATACATCCGCAGTTTGCATCTTTTATGTACATGTGAGTTGGATATTCTTCATTTGTTCTATATGGAACTGGGAGTGCAGCAACATGACAGGATACTTTCTCTCTAATGCTAGGTAATAACTTCATTGTCATATCTGGTCCACGATAACAGTTTAAACCAACAACATCAGCACCGTGATCTTCAAGTATTCTACAAGCTTCAGCAGCTGAATGACCCTCACGAGTTTTATCTCCCTTAGGAATAGCAAGATTAACCACAGCAATTAAACCAGCATCTTTAATTTCTTTTAAAGCTATTTTGGCTTCTTCAGTCCAATTTATTGTTTCAGCAATTACAAAATCGACATTAGCCTCTTTAGCCCATCCAATTTGTTCAGCAAACATTTTTTGACAATCAACATGTGATTGCTTCTCGTTTGGGTCATAAATATTTGTATTTGCGACATTTCCTGCAATCATCAAATCTAATTCAGGAAATTCATCTGCTGCATCTTTAGCTATTTTAAGCGCATTTCTTTGAAGTGGTTCTAATAAATCCTCTTTACCAATTAAGCGCAGCTTTTCTCGATGGCCATAATATGTAAAAGCTTGAACAACATCACTTCCGGAACGAATAAATTCTCGATGAAGCTGTGTAACAACATCAGGATGTTCTAAAACTACCTCTGGTACATAGGCACCTGCTTGTAGATAACCTCTTCTTTCCATAGCAAAAAGATATCCCTCTGCACATAACACGGGTCCTTTATTTAATTTTTCAACAAGATTCATGTTAGCTCCATTTTTTTTAAAAATATTAATATTTAAATAAAACTTTGCTATACAATTTTAATGCAATTTTATTTCTTTTCCTGATATAGAAATATATTAGTCTGTATGTACTTTTATGAGCAAATTAAATTAGAATATGTCAATTTTTAATCATCCAGATTATATAGTAATTGGTTCAGGATCGTCTGGCTCAACTATTGCTTATAGATTGGGTGAAAGTGAAAAAAATCAGGTATTAGTATTAGAGTTTGGTGGTACTGATATTGGTCCATTCATCCAAATGCCCGCCGCCTTATCTTACCCTATGAATATGTCGCGATACGACTGGGGTTATAAAGCAGAGCCAGAAAAAAATTTAAATGGCCGTTCAATTGTCTGTCCAAGAGGAAAGGTAATAGGAGGTTCATCTTCAATTAATGGAATGATTTTCGTTCGAGGAAACCCTGGCGACTACCATTATTGGGCTCAGAGTGGAGCAACTGGATGGGACTACAAAGATGTCTTACCATACTTTCAAAGAATGGAGACAAGCAATGGTTTTGAATCTGAATATCGAGGCAATAAAGGCCCCCTTCAAGTTTCTAGGGGAAAAAGAGAAAATCCTCTTCACGATGCTTTTGTAAAAGCTACTGAACAGGCAGGGTATTTTCCTACAGAGGATTACAATGGTTTTCGTCAAGAGGGTTTTGGTCCAGCAGACATGACAGTTTGGAAAGGTTCTAGATTTTCAACAGCAAAAGCCTATTTAAAACCTGCTTTAAAAAAGAAAAATATTCAAGTTCTTACAAGTGCTCTTGTAGATAAAATAATTTTTGAAGGCAATAAAGCAGTAGGTGTTCAATTTATTCATAAAGGTGAAACTAAAATTATCAAAGTTAAAAAAGATATAATTTTATCAGCAGGATCAATAAATAGCCCATCAATTCTTCAGCGCTCAGGTGTAGGGGATGGTGATGAGCTTAGAGATAAAGGTATATCTGTTTTAAATCACTTGCCTGGTGTTGGAAAAAATTTACAAGACCATCTAGAAGTTTACTTTCAGGTTAAATGCCTTCAGCCAATAACTCTTTATAAATATCTAAACCCACTATCAAAACTATTGATAGGAATGCAATGGATGTTTTTAAAAAGTGGCCCTGGTGCAACTAATCAATTTGAAACTCTTGGTTTTATCCGTTCTGATAAAAATATTTCATATCCAGATATTCAGTTTCACTTTCTTCCTGTTGCTATACGCTATGATGGTACTGCCCCTAGTGAAGGACATGGATTTCAAATACATGTGGGTCCAATGAGATCTGAGTCTCGAGGGTATGTTAGTATTAAATCTTCAAATCCAATAGAACCTCCAAAAATTAAATTTAATTATATGAGTCATGAGAGTGATTTCCCGACTTTTAGAAAGGCTCTTAGATTAAGTAGAGAAATATTAGCTCAAGAGGCATTAAAACCCTATGCAGGTCCAGAGATACAACCAGGTAATAATTTAGTCTCTGATAGTGACTTGGATGAATTTATAAAAAATAATTGCGAGTCTGCTTACCACCCATGTGGTACATGTAAGATGGGTGATAAGAGCGATCCAACTACGGTAGTTGAAAATGATTGTAGGGTTAAAGGTCTATCTAACTTATTTTTAGCTGACTCCTCAATTTTTCCACGCATAACTAATGGAAATTTAAATGCACCTTCTATAATGACAGGTGAAAAAGCGTCTGATCATATTTTAGGAAAACAAACTCTATCTCCATCTTCAATTGAACCGTATTATCATCCCAATTGGAAAAATTCACAGAGGTAATATCTCTTTTAAAATCATGAAAAGTCAATAAGGTCTAATCTTTTATGACATCTAACGAAGATAAGATTAATTCAATACCTATTTGGAATGGAAGTATTGATATAAAGCCTCTTGAAGGCGGTATCACAAATTTAAATTACATAGTTCAAGATAGTGAAAAAAAAGTCGTTGTAAGACTAGGATCTGATATTCCAGAGCATTTAGTATTCAGACAAAATGAAATTTTAGTCAGTAAAGCTGCCTATGAAATTGGAACATCGCCAAAATTAATTCATAACGAACCAGGTATATTGGTTATTGATTTTATTGAGAGTAAAACCTTAGATCCACAAGGTGTAAGAAATAATTTAGAAAGAATTATCCCTGTAATTAAAAAAATTCACAAATCTATTCCCATGAAGCTTGATGGACAACCACCTTTATTTTGGGTTTTCTATGTAATTAAGTATTATGCTAATTTTCTTTTAAAAAATGAAAGCAATCATATTCCAATTATTAGTGAATTATTGGAAAAAAGTGACAGATTAGAAATTTTATCATCTCCTAGGTACATAGTTTTTTGTCATAATGATCTTTTGGCAGCAAATTTTTTAGATGATGGCTCTAAAATTTGGGTTGTGGATTGGGAGTATGGTGGTTTCAACGATCCTCTTTTTGATCTGGGTGGTTTAGCTTCAAATAATGACTTTGATAGGCAACAAGAGGAACAATTACTAGAGATATATTATGAAAAAAAACCTTCATCTGATTTTTTTATAAAATATAAAGCTATGAAAACTGCTAGTCTTTTGAGAGAAACTATGTGGAGTATGGTTTCAGAAATTACTTCAAAATTAGATTTTGATTATGGTGAATATACTTCTGAAAATTTAACGAAATTTAATGAAGCATTTGAAAGCATGAGATGATAAATAGCTCTAAAATTATAATTATAGGTGGAGGTATAGTCGGATGTTCAACTGCTTACCATCTAGCAGATCTTGGACATGAAGTTTGTTTAATAGAAAGTGGTAAATTAACCTCTGGAAGTACTTGGCATGCTGCGGGTTTAGTAGGACAGCTTAGAAGCAATGCAAATATCACTCAACTGTTAGGATACTCAGTAGATTTATACAACCGCTTAGAAGAAGAAACAGGTCTTAGTACAGGTTGGAAAATGAATGGCGGTTTAAGGCTTGCTTGTAATGAGCAAAGATGGAAAGAAGTTTTACGACAAACCACGACTGCACATTCATTTGGATTAGAAATGGAACTTTTATCTCCAAAAGAAGCTCAAGAATTATGGCCAATAATGAATATTGAAGATGTTTATGGTGCTGCATTTCTTCCAACAGATGGGCAAGCCAATCCTACAGATATAACTCAAGCTTTAGCAAAGGGTGCAAGAAACAAAGGTGCAAAAATAATTGAAGAAACAAAAGCACTGAGAGTTATTTTAGAAAATGATGTAATTAAAGGTCTTGAAACAAATAAAGGAATTATTAACTGTGAAAAAATAGTTTGTTGTGGTGGCCAATGGACTAGACAGTTTGCTGAAACCGTAGGCGTAAACGTTCCCTTAGTTTCTTTTCAACATCAATATTTAGTTACTGAAGAAATTGATGGAGTTAAATCTGATTTACCTACACTGAGAGATCCTGATCGTTTAATTTATTTTAAAGAAGAAGTTGGGGGATTGGTAATGGGTGGATATGAGCCCAATCCACTTTCTTGGGCTGAAAAATCTGTGCCTGAAGATTTTCATTTTTCATTACTTGATTCTGATTATGATCATTTTGAGCTAATCATGAATAATGCTTTGGGAAGAGTTCCTCTTTTAGAAACGGCGGGCATCAAAGAGCTTATAAATGGGCCCGAGAGTTTTACTCCTGATGGAAACTTCATATTGGGAGAAAGCCCAGAATTAAATAATTTTTATGTTGGTGCAGGTTTTAACGCTTATGGAATAGCGGCAGGTGGAGGGGCAGGGATGGCATTGGCAGAGTGGGTTGCTAATGGACAACCACCTTATGATTTGTGGCCAGTTGATATAAGAAGATTTGGAAAACCACACCAAGATTTAGAGTGGGTCAGAAAGAGAACTTATGAAGCTTATGCAAAACACTACACTATGGCTTGGCCTTTTGAAGAGCACTCCTCAGGAAGAAATTATCAAACCTCGCCTATATTTGATGACTTAACAAAAGCTAACGCATGTTTTGGTGAAAAATTGGGTTGGGAAAGACCTAATTGGTTTGCTCCAAAATCAACTGAACCAAAAGATGTTTATTCTTTTGATAGGCAAAATTGGTTTAAAGTGGTTGGGGAGGAAGTTAAAGCAACTAGAGAAAAAGCAGTATTAATTGATCAAACTTCTTTTGCCAAATTTTTAATTTCAGGTTCAGAATCTTTAAAAGCCTTAGAGTATATTTGTGCAAATAATATTAATAAGCCTGTGGGCTCAACAATCTATACACAGATGCTTAACCATCATGGTGGAATAGAATGTGACGTTACAATAACTGTCATTGATAAAAATACCTTTTACCTTGTCACCGGAACTGGCTTTATGACACATGATTTAAATTGGATATCAGCAAACATTCCAAATGGGATGGATGTTAAAATTAAAAATATAACATATGAAAATTCAGTCTTTTCTTTGATGGGTCCTAATTCTAGAGAAATCCTTCAAGGATTGACAGAGAGTGATTTATCAAATGATAAATTTCCTTTTGCAACATACCAAAAAATCAAACTAGGACACTTAGAAATAAATGCCATTAGAATAACTTACATGGGAGAGCTAGGGTGGGAGCTTCATTTTCCAATCAGTCAGGCTAAAGAAGTTTATGATAAATTAATGAATTATGGAAAAAAGTTTGGATTAATAAATGCCGGATACCGCTGTATAGAAAGTTGTCGTCTTGAAAAAGGTTATAGGGCCTGGGGATCTGATATAGGCCCTGATCATACACCTCTTGAAGCAGGATTAGGTTGGGCTACTAAATTAAATGGTGATATTGATTTTATAGGAAAAAAATCTCTTTTAGAGCAAAAGAAAAATGGATTAAAGAAAATCTTCGCAGGTTTTACTTGCGATGATCCTGATCAAATTCTTCTAGGAAGAGAGACAATCTTTAGAGATGGTAAGCAAGTAGGCTGGCTTTCAAGTGGTGGATATGGGTATACAATAGGAAAGTCTATTGGATATGGATATATTAGAAGCGAAGAGGTGATCGATAAAGAGTTTGTAAAAAGTGGAAACTATGAGTTAGAGATAGCAACAAAAAAAGTACCTTGTAATATTCATTTATCCTCAATGTATGATGCCAAAATGGAAAAAATTAAATCTTAATATCCCTTATCTTTAATAAAGCATACTTTGTAACTAAATTTTGAGTACTTTTTTTATTCATTAATTCTAAAGCCTCATTTTTTTTTAGAGAAATAATTTTTATAAACTCACCCTCTTTAGGGTTGTTGATTTCAAATTTTTTAATTACAGGTACTTCTGCTAAATAGACATCTGTTATTTCCTCTAAACAATCTGGAGCTATAATTAGAGAGTCAATCTTTTTTAAAGAAACCGCTGCTACCCCTAGTTCTTCCTTTATTTCTCTATTGATTGCTTGCCTACTGCTCTCATTTCTTTTAATACCACCAGCTACAATTTCTAGAGGTTTTACTTTAAATTTATTAAAAAAATAATTAGGTCGAAATTGTCGGATAAAATAAAATATTTTTAATTTCCGATTAAAACAAATAGCGGAAACGCTTCTACCATTAAAAATATAATTCTCATTGATATTCTTAATAGATTTACTTTTACCAAAGTTAATATTTAACTCGTAAATATTTTTATAAATCTTTTTTTTTCTTATTTTTTCCATTTTTTTGGATCTTGTAACTTGTAAAAGTTAGTTTATTTTATTCAATTCCAAATGAAAGTTCTAGTTGCCGTAAAAAGAGTCGTTGATTACAAAGTCCAAATTAGGGTTAAGAGTGATAACTCTGGTGTAGAAACACAAAATGTCAAAATGTCAGTTAACCCCCCAGATGAGAATGCTATTGAAGAGGCTGTTAAATTAAAAGAGCAGGGAGTAGCTAAAGAGACAGTTGCAATTTCTATCGGAGATGAAAAGTCTCAGGATGTTTTAAGAACATCGATGGCAATGGGTATAGACCGTTCAATATTAGTAAAAACCTCTAATTCCCTTGAGCCATTAGCTGTAGCTAAAACTTTAAGTAAAATAATTGAAAAAGAAAATCCTGACTTAGTTTTAATGGGGAAACAAGCAATTGACGATGACTCAAATCAAACTGGCCAAATTTTATCAGCCTTGTTAGATTGGCCACAAGCCTGTTTTATATCAGACTTAAAAATTGAGGGGAATAAATTATCTATTTCAAGAGAGATAGATGAAGGGATAGAAAAAATTAAGACCAGTTTGCCAGCTGTAATTACATGTGACTTAAGATTGAATACCCCAAGATTTGCCTCTTTGCCAAATATAATGAAGGCCAAAAAAAAACCTTTAGATATTATTGATATTAGTTCACTTGGAATTGATACAGATCCTAAAATTAAAATTATAAAAGTTGAAGAACCACCAAAACGTAAAGCAGGAATAATGGTTAATGATGTAAAAGAATTAGTAGAAAAATTAAAGTATGAGGCAAAAGTTATTTAAATGGCAGTTTTAGTTATAGCAGAACATGACAATAATATTTTAAAAACTTCAACTTTAAATACAATTACTGCTGCTACTAAACTTAGCGATGATATTCATCTTTTAATTCTTGGTAAAGATATTGAGACATTATCAAATAATGCAAAAACAATTCATCCAATTAAAAAAATTTTAAAATGTGATAATTCAAAGCTTGAAAATTTTATTCCTGAATTATCTGCACCTATTATTTCACATATAGCGAACGGATATTCTCACATTTTAGCTCCTGCATCCACTTTTGGAAAAAATCTTCTTCCAAGAGTTTCTGCATTGCTTGATGTCACACAAATTAGTGATGTTATCGAAATTAAAAGTGAAAATACTTTTGTCAGACCAATATATGCAGGAAATGCTATTTCCCATGTTGAGACCAATCAAAATATAAATTTACTTACTATTAGACCTACCTCTTTTGAGAAGTGTGAAGAAACAGGAGGTAGTGCCTCTTCAGAGGACGTTCAATTTATTGATAATGATGTTAAAACTATTTTTATTGGTAGAGAGGTTTCGAAAAGTGACAGACCAGAATTAGGAAATGCAAGAATAGTAGTTTCTGGTGGTCGTGGTATGGAAAATTCAGAAAACTTTAATTTATTGTATGATTTAGCGGATAAGCTTAATGCTGCAGTTGGGGCTTCGCGCGCCGCAGTTGATGCAGGTTACATCGGTAATGAATATCAAGTCGGACAAACTGGCAAAATGGTAGCCCCTGAATTATACATAGCTGTTGGAATTTCTGGAGCTATTCAACATTTGGCAGGGATGAAAGAAAGCAAGGTAATCGTTGCAATAAATAAAGATACTGAGGCGCCGATATTTAACATTGCAGATTATGGATTATCTTCAGATCTATTCCAAGCCATTCCTGAAATTATCAAAGAACTTAATTTACTTAATAAACTAGAATCATAACATTTAGTATATAATTACAATACAATATGAGTGAACTTCAAAGAGAAGAGATGTTATATGATGTAGTGATTGTGGGTGCTGGACCTGCAGGATTATCTACTGCTATTAAATTAAAACAAGTCAATAGCGATTTATCAGTATGTTTACTAGAAAAATCTGCAGAGGTAGGAGCTCATATTTTAAGCGGAAATGTATTTGAAACTAAAGCCCTTGATGAACTTATTCCGAATTGGAAAGAGCTAGATGCTCCAATAAAAACTGAGGTATCCTCAGAGGATTTTTTATTTTTATCCAAAGATAAAAGTTTTAAGGTACCAAATTTTCTCCTTCCTAAGGCACTTCAAAATCATGGTAATTATATTATTAGTTTATCTAATTTGTGTAAGTGGCTAGGTGAATTTGCAGAAAACTTAGGCGTTGAAATATTCCCAGGATTTGCTGCTAGTAAATTAATTTATGATGAAAATGGAGAGGTGTCTGGAGTTCAAACAGGAGATATGGGTCTTGATAAAGATGGTAACCCTAAAGATAACTTTGAACCTGGGATTAACATTAAAGGAAAAGTTACAGTTTTATCTGAAGGATGTCGTGGTCATTTAGGTAAAGAGGTAATTCAAAAATTTAATTTAGATTTAAATAATAAATCTCCTCAACAATATGGTATTGGCTTTAAGGAAATTTGGGAAATTGATGCAGAAAATCACCAGCAAGGAAAAGTTGTGCATAGTGTTGGCTGGCCTTTAGAAAATGACACCTATGGTGGAAGCTTTTGTTATCATGCAGAAAATAATCAGATTTATTTGGGATACGTTATTGGGCTCGATTATAAAAATCCTTATCTTTCCCCCTACGATGAATTTCAACAATTCAAAACCCATCCCAAAATTAAAAAAATATTATCCAAGGGAAAAAGAATTTCCTACGGTGCAAGGGCTCTAATAGAAGGCGGGCTTCAAAGCTTACCACAAATGCATATGCCAGGCGCTTTGCTCATTGGTTGTGATGCAGGAACATTGAATATGCCAAAAATCAAAGGCTCCCATACTGCAATGAAGAGCGGAATTATTGCAGCTGAGGTCATTAATAAACATATTAATGAAAATTCAAGCTTATCATTATATGAAAATGAATTTAAAAAATCATGGATATATGATGAATTAAATCAAGCCCGAAATGTAAAACCAAGCTTTCGATGGGGATTGATCCCTGCTATGATTTTTACAGGAATAGATCAGAAACTATTTGGCGGTAAACTCCCATTTACTCTTCAACATAAACACGCTGATCATGAAAGTTTAATATCTGCAAAAAAATCAAAAAAGATAGAATACCCCAAATACGACGGAGAACTCACTTTTGATAAGCCCAGCTCAGTTTATTTATCTGGAACAAATCATTCAGAAAACCAACCTTGTCACCTAATTCTCAAAGATAATAATTTAACAACTAACTACACCTTAGAGGAATATGATGAACCTGCCCAAAGATATTGTCCTGCAGGGGTCTATGAAGTTGAGACTGATAGCGAGACTCAAAAAAAATTTTTAAAAATAAACTCTCAGAATTGTATCCATTGTAAGACTTGTGATATTAAAGAACCCTCTCAAAACATTAATTGGGTAGTCCCAGAAGGTGGTGGGGGCCCTATATACTCTGGAACTTAAATAAATTCATACTCAAAATTTTGAGATGTTGCATTTATATTTATTAATTTCGCACCATGTTTGATATGAAAATGAGTAGCAATTGGCGTGAGAGGAGATAAAGTTATAAAACGATTTACACTTTTAAATTCCTCCTTAATAAATTTTTTTGTATTGAAAATAGTTTCTTTGCCCGCTCCCCGTTTTCTTGACCATACGGTATAAGCTACGGCGATATTTCCATTTTTTTCATGAAAAGCATTTTTGCTCATTAAATCTAATTCTTTCATAGTTTGAGGCACATCATTACAAAAAGCGATACAAATGAATCCCTCAATATCATCATTTGATTTTAAACCATAAATTTTTCTTCCATAGGCAGTTCTAAATTCATTATCATATTCTGGCCGAATTGGATCTTCAGATACATCTACTGTATCTAACTCAACTAATTCAGTTTTAGATAACCAGCTAAAAAAATTATTAATGGAATTTTTAAATTTTTTCAAATTAAAGCCATTCTTGCTTCATTGAAAGTATATCCTCATCTCCACTGAGTATAATGGATGAAAGACTCTCAATTTTCGGCAAAATGCTTGTTAGGTAAATTTTAGATGTAGTAATTTTTGCGTCTAAAAATTCTTCATCCAGTTCCTTATTACTTTTTAACTCTTGAGATTTAGATGCAGTTTTAATCATCATCCAACCTCCAAAGACATAACCTAGCATCATAAGGTAATTAACTCCAGATACCGCAGGTCTTTTCTTATTGTTTGATATCGATACAACATGTTGAACGACATTTTTGGCTGAATTTATAGCGATGCTCATTTTTTTACATGACTCTTCAAGAATTTGATTATTTTCATTACCTGTTTGTTCTATCTCTTTATTAATTTCATCCAACAAATCTGTTATTCCTTTTCCATTATCTCGTAATGTTTTTCTAAAAACCAAGTCATTTGCTTGAATAGCAGTTGTTCCCTCATAAATTGGCAATATTCTTGCATCTCTATAATGTTGAGCAATACCTGTTTCTTCTATAAAGCCCATTCCTCCATGAATTTGTATTGCATTAGAAGTAATCTCAAGAGATCTTTCAGTTAACCATCCTTTTATAATAGGTATCATCAGAGAAGATTTTGTATCCCAATACTCACTCTCAGAGGATTTTGTCATATCAAGAGCGAAACCGCCGTAAATAGCTAAAGCTCTCATGGCTTCAATTTCAGCCTTCATAGTGGAAGCTAACCTAAGAACATCTGGATGGTCAATTATAGGGTCACCTTTTTTTCCATCAATGGGGATTCCTTGAACTCTGTCGAGGGCATACATTTTTGCTTGTTGATATGCTCTTTCAGAAACAGCAAGTCCCTGAACGCCAACTGAAAAACGAGCATGGTTCATCATTTCAAACATTATATTTAAACCCTGGTTCTCTTCGCCTACAAGATATCCTATAGATCCTTCTTTTTCCCCAAACTGTAGAACAGCAGTAGGAGAGCCTTTGACTCCAAGTTTTTTTTCAATAGAAAGGCAAGTCACATCATTTTTTTTACCAATACTTCCATCTTCATTAGGAATAAATTTGGGTACTAGAAATACAGATATACCTTTGTTGCCTTCGGGAGCATCAGGTGTTCTAGCTAAAACTAAGTGAACAATGTTTTCAGAGAGATCATGCTCTCCATAAGTGATATAAATTTTTTGGCCTGATATTTTGTAATGCCCATTTTCTTTAATAGCTTTTGTTTTAATTGAAGATAAATCTGTTCCTGCTTGAGGTTCAGTTAAATTCATGGTGCCAGTCCAGCTACCAGAGGCTAGTTTTGGAATATAAAAATTTTTTTGTTCATCTGATGCAGATTTTTGTAGGGCGTAAATCAATCCTTGAGTAAGTAAATGGCACAAAGCTAAAGACATGTTGGAACTATGCCAAATTTCATTTACAGCGGCGGAAAGAGTTACTGGAATTTGTTGGCCTCCAAATTGTTCTTTAGCTTCCAAGCCAAACCACCCTCCATCTCTTAAACTTTCATAGGCATCTTTATATCCTTTTGGAGTTTTGACATCTCCGTTATCAAGTCTTTTTGAACCCTCATGATCTCCTGATAGATTACAAGGGTCTAAGACTTCAGATCCAATTTTTCCAGCTTCTTCTAAAATCGCATCAACTAAATCATCAGAAAAATCCTGATAATCAGAAATTTTAATTAATTCTTCTAAGTTAATTAAGTTTTTGATAACAAAATTCAGATCTTTTACTGGTGCTTCATACATTGTTTTAAATATATACTTTTTTAGAATTCTTGCCCAAAGAAATCAAAATCTCATGTTCGTTAGTTCTGGTTTCAATTGCTAAATCTTCACATGATTGATTATTACCCAATATTTCCACAGCCTTTCCAAGATAGAGGTTTTTGTCTTCAATGTTCGAAACATCAATAGTAATCAAATCCATAGAAACTCTACCTATAATTTTACAAGGTCTTCCATCGATAAACACTTTAGCATTATTACTTCCACTTCTGAAATATCCATCTGAGTATCCAAAATCAATGGTAGCAACTTTCATAATTTTTTTTGTTTTATAAGTTTTACCATATCCAACTGTTTGTCCCTTTGGCAATGATGCAATTTGAAGAATAGGAGCAAAAATACTCATTACTCCTTTTAATCCAAAAGATTTTTTAAAAAAAGGATTTATACCATAAAGACTTTTTCCAGGCCGTACATAATTTAAGTGAAAAGACTTTCCTAAAAAAATTCCAGATGAGTTAGCTATGCTTAGTTTTTTATTAAAATTAGAATTTATTTTTTTAATTTGTTTTAGTTGATGTCTACATTCATCTAAATTTTTTTCATCCGCAGATGATAAATGAGTCATAATAAATTTTATTTGATTATCTTTTGATAAGTTTTTTATTTTTTCAATTTCAGTAAATTTAAAACCTAACCGATTCATGCCAGTATCAAAATGCAGTACATACTTTATGGTGTTAGAGTATTTATCTAAGATCTCTAATTGTTGGAGATTATTAATGATTGGAGTAATGTTGTGATCTTTAATCTTTTTACAAACATTTTTAGATATCGTACCTGAAAGTAAGTATATATTTGTATTTTTATAATTTTCTTTTCTTATTTTGATAGCATCCTCAAGACGAGCTAAATAAAAATCTCTTGTTCCTGATTGATACAGGGTCCTAGAACACTCAACCATGCCATGTCCATAAGAGTCACCTTTTATTACAGATATGATTTTTGAAATCCCAGCTCTATTTTTGATGATTTTGTAATTATGGGCTAAATTGTTTTTATCAACAATTACAAGCTTCTCATCTAATTTTTCAAGTTTGTAAAGCATATTTTGTTTCATTATGCGGATTTTTTTACTTCAAGGATATGTATTATTATCATAAACTAACTAGACTATTATAATAGAAAATGGAGGAAAATATGAAAAAACTATTTTCATTGTTCTACGCTCTAGTCCTATTTGCCGGTTTTACTACTGTAGCTAAAGCGGCAGATCCGATTAGAATTCCAGTATTAAACTGGTCAAGTCAAATTGTTATGGCTAATGTTATGGGTCAAGTCTTTGAAGAAATGGGATATGATGTTGAATTAGTCCCAGCTGAGTCAGCAACTAGATATGAAGCAGTTCGTGTTGGTGAATTACACGTCGCTCATGAAACTTGGGAATCCACTATGGCTCTTCCTTTTTATGCAGCAATGGATAAAGGTGGATTAATTGATGCTGGAAGTCATGATCTTATAACTTTTGAAGAAATGGGTGTTCCAAACTGGGTTATTGAAGAGGGGTTATGTCCTGGTCTTCCTA
This sequence comes from alpha proteobacterium HIMB59, assembly GCA_004321805.1. Lineage (GTDB taxonomy): Bacteria > Pseudomonadota > Alphaproteobacteria > HIMB59 > HIMB59 > HIMB59. The sequence continues at coordinate 17,877 of SGZV01000019.1, forward strand.
GTTGGGAAGCTTTAAAGTCACCTGAGTGTGCAGCTAATTTTGCTACACCTGACTCTGATGGCAAAGGTAGATGGTTAGAAGGTCCTTATGAATGGCACACAGAAGTTATGCCTAATAGACTTAAAGGTCTAGGTATCGATGATTTGTGGATGGTTAAATTTGCAGGTACTGCAGATGCATTATGGGCTGAATTAGAAGCAGCTAAAAAAGAGGGAAGAGGTACAGTTATCTTTAACTGGTCTCCAAACTTTACTGATGCAGCTGGATTTACTTTCATTGATTTCCCTCCTTACTTTGAGGGTTGCAGAATTGAAAATGGTGGAACTTTAGAGACTACTGGTTGTGGTTCTCCAAAAGGATGGCTTAAAAAAGCTGCTCACATTAAGTTCCCTATCACTCATACATCTGCATATAAATTCTATACAAAAATGGAATTTACAGCACCTAACATTGGTGAAATGGCAAACTATGTCGACAACATGAATATGACTCATGCTGAGGCAGCCACTGCTTATATTGCTGCTCATAGAGATCAAATCGATCTATTTATGCAGTAATATTTATAATTTGAATTCCCCCCTTTTTTTGAGGGGGGAATTTCTTATATCATCATAGGAGAGATTAATTTATGTCACCAACTATTAGCTGTTCATCTGTATATAAAATTTTTGGCACCAATGCTCAGAAACTTTTATCTGAAAGTGAAGGGAATGTTGACGCTAAAAAATTTCAAGAAGCAGGGTGCATAGTTGGTGTTAACGATGCTTCTTTTGAAGTAAATAAAGGAGAGATGCTTGTAGTTATGGGTCTTTCTGGATCAGGAAAATCAACTTTACTTAGATGTATATCAAGATTAACAGATGCAACGTCAGGTAAAATTTTAATTGATGGTGAGGATATTTGCTTAATGAATAATAAGCAATTAATTGAACTTAGAAGAGAAAAGATGGGAATGGTATTTCAAAATTTTGCTCTTCTTCCCCATAAAACAGTTTTAGAAAATATTGCTTTCCCCCTTCAAGTTAAAGGAGTCACTACAGAAAATAGTATTCACAAAGCATTAGAAATGGTTGAGCTCGTAGGGTTAAAAGGAAGAGAAAATTATTTTCCAAGAGAACTCTCAGGTGGACAACAACAAAGAGTTGGAATAGCACGGTCATTAGCTGTTGAGCCTGATATTTGGTTTTTAGATGAACCCTTCTCTGCGCTTGATCCTTTAATTAGAAAAGAAATGCAAGATGAGTTTTTAAGGCTCCAATCAGTTTTGAATAAAACAATTATGTTTGTTACTCATGACTTTGACGAAGCGTTGAGACTTGCTGATAGAATAGCAATTATGAAAGATGGAATAATAGAACAATTAGACAAACCTGATAACATTGTTTTAAATCCTGCCACTGATTATGTTAAAAAATTTACAGAAGATGTTCCTCGAGAAAAAGTATTAAAGATAGAGTCAATTATGGATGCCTCAGATCCAAATGCCTCTGGGGAAATCGCTGTAAAAAAAGACGATATAGTAGAAACAGTTGCAGAAAAGATTTTAAATAGTAAAGAAGTTATAAAAGTTATTGATGAAAAAAATACAGTAGTCGGTTCTATAAACCCAACAAAAGTTATTAAAGTTTTATTTGGTGGATAAGAATTATTTAGATTTCATTCGTTCTTCAAAACCAGCTCAGTTTGGTATACTTTTAATAGTATTTTTACTTTTATATAATTTTATTCCACAAAATGAGGGAAATTATTTTTGGAGACTCCCTTCATTATTAAGTTTTATTCCAATAAAGTTAAATGAAATTATTTATGCTGCTTTGTATGATTGGTTTCCACTCAAAGTTTGGGATCCAGTTTTTGAAATGTATGAAGAAAAAGCAGCCTTTCGTGAATTTACAAAATCAGTATCACAGGGGCTCTTATTTTTAATTACTTTTGTAAGAGAACTTCTCCTTGGAGGGGATAATATAATTGACGTTTTTGTAAGTGACACTTGGCTTAAGGAGAACGATTGGATGACATGGCCGGCTCTACCATGGACAGCAGCAACAGTTGGTGCTGCTTTATTAGGATACCAATTAGGTGGTATTCGATTAGCTTTACTAGGCGGAATAGGCTCTTTATATGTATCTATTTTTGGAAATTGGGTTCCATCGATTCAAACACTCTCTTTTGTTTTGATTACAACCCCAATTTGTTTTGTTTTGGGTTTGTCTTTTGGGATATGGGGTTATTTAGACAAAAAAGTTGAAACTGCTTTACAGCCTGTTCTCAATGTTATGCAAACTATGCCTCAGTTTGCATATCTTGTTCCTATTATTGCTTTATTTGGATTAGGAGATCATGCAGGTTCAATTGCAACAATAGTTATTGCTACCCCTCCAATGATTAGAAATACCATATTAGGATTAAAACGAATTTCACCTGAGGTAGTAGAGGCAGGCCTTATGAGTGGCTGCACTAAGCGCCAACTTTTATTTAGAGTTTTGATACCAACTGCAAGAAGAGACATATTAAATGGTGTTAATACAGTTATTATGCAATGCCTAGCAATGGTTGTGATAGCATCTTTTGTTGGAGCTAAAGGACTTGGCCTAAATTTAAAGGTTGCCCTAAATAGCTTAAAAATTGGCAAAGCTGCTGAAGCCGGATTTTGTATAGTTTTAATTGCGGTTATTCTTGATCGATTTACTAAAGCGTGGGCTAACAAGCAAGTTGATTATTTTGAAAATTTAACTTTCTTTGAAAAGCATAAACTTTTAATTATCTTTGGAATTTCAATCTTAATATTTTCTATCGTTGCATTTATAGCTAATGGTTATTTTGATAAAATCAATTACCTTTATGTTATTCCTATTGAAAAAGGTTTTACTTTTGCTCATCATATTGATGCATTGGTTGATTGGGTTTGGGAAACTTTTTTTTATTCATTAAATTCATTTAATAAGTTCTTAATAACACAAGTTTTGGTGCCTATGAAGAGGGCTTATTTGGGAATGCCTGTAGCAGCAACTTTTACTCTTGCTATGGGAGTTGCGTAT
>SGZV01000002.1 GCA_004321805.1 alpha proteobacterium HIMB59
ATAATTGTGACATTAATCGCTGTTGCTATCATTTTAAGAAGTGTTTTTGGGGTCGGATTAATATTTATCATTATTATTTTATGTGCCGGTTCGTCCTTAGGCGCGCTGGGATGGTCAGGAACTAATATCAATAATGCTACAGTAGTGGCCCCTTTAATGGTGATGACTTTAGCTGTGGCTAGTGCAGTTCATATTCTATCTTCGGTCCGGCAAACAATGACGACAACCTCCGATAGGAATGAATGGGTAAGAACGGCAATTATTGATCACGGCCCAGCCATTACGGTAGCTTGTCTGACGACAGCCATAGGGTTTCTATCCTTAAATTTTTCTATTTCTCCTCCTTTTAGGCAGCTGGGAAATATTGTTTTTGTTGGAGTCATTGCTGCTCTTTTTTATACTTTAACCATGTTGCCAGCACTGATCAGTTTATTGCCTTTAAAAAAAATAAGTGCCCAAGCCTCGATGGACAAAGGAATGACAGGCTTAGCAGAGTTTGTGATCGAAAGGAAAAATTTTCTTTTGTTTTCAACCGCCTCTTTGGTGGTAGTGCTTATTTTTGGTATTACGAAAATATCTTTAGAAGACGACTTTCTTAGATACTTTGATGAAAAGTATGAATTAAGACAGTCCATTGATTATTATGAAGAAAATTTTGGTGGTCTTAATGCGCTTGAGTATTCTGTGAGCTCGGATATAGAAAATGGCATTAACAATCCTGAGTACCTTCAAAAAGTAAATGATCTTGTCGAGTTTATGAGAAGTCAACCTGAGGTTACCAGTGTGAGGTCTTATACGGACGTCGTAAAAAGACTGAACCAAAATTTCAATAACGATAATGAGTCCTTTTATAAAATCCCCGCTACTGAACTAGAGGCGGCCCAGTATCTTTTTCTCTATGAGCTTTCACTAGGGTACGGATTAGATCTAACAGATCAAATTAATGTTGATAAATCTGCTCTTCGAATAACAGCCAATGTGGCGAATGCCACGACTAAAGAATTTTTAAACCTCGATAAACGTATTCAAGGATGGTTTGCAGAAAACGCACCTGAGCTCATGTCCAAAGCGACGGGACCCTCTCAAGTGTTTTCTCAAATTTCTTCTCGAGATGTACCGGCTATGTTGCAAGGAACAGGGCTGGCTCTCATTGGAATTTCAATGATTATTTTACTCGTCATTAGAAATATCAAATACGGATTGATGAGCTTAATCCCCAATTTATTACCAGCTGCGATGGCTTTTGGTTTATGGGGGTATTATACCGGAGCCGTGACGTTAGCTGTATCTATCGTAGTTGCGATGACGTTGGGTATCGTGGTTGATGACTCTGTTCATTTTATGTTGAAATACGCGAAAGCTAGAAAAAAAGGTAAATCACCGGAGGACAGTGTGCGAGAAGCATTTCAAAAGGTGGGGATGGCCCTGACGACTACAACCATTGGCCTGTTTTTAGGATTTTGTGTTTTGGCGCAGTCAGGATTTGCAGTCAACAAAGATATGGCTCAGTTAACGGCGATCACTGTCGTATTTGCCCTTGTGGTGGACTACTTATTATTACCCCCCGTATTGATCTGGATTGATAATTTTAAACTAAAAAGGAGTGCATCAGCATGAAATATATAATTTCAATTATTTTAACTCTAACACTTTCGAATACACCGTTGTTTTCTCAAACCGATGAAGAAAAGGGTTTAGTAATTATTGAAAAAAGCATTGCTTTAGATGACGGTTTTATTGACAGCACAGTGGAAGGACAAATGGTTCTTAAAGACAAGTCCGGAAACGAGAGTGTGAGAAAATTTAAGAATATGATATTTGAAGAGCTAGACCCTACGCTTGGAGACAAAAGTATTATTATTTTCACAGAGCCCCGAGACGTTAAGGGCACCTCTCTTTTAACTCATGCCAACATCGAACCTCAAGATGACGACCAATGGTTGTATCTCCCTGCTCTGAAAAGAGTTAAAAGAATTTCTTCCTCTAATCGTACAGGTAAATTCGTTTCTTCAGAGTTCTCATATGAAGATTTATCCACTGATGAACCTGAAGATTTTAACTTCACTTGGCTTGAAGAAGGAACGTGTCTAATTGAGACTGCTCTCACCTGTCACTTAATAGAAGCAACTCCTAAAAATAAAAAATCGGGTTACTCTAAAAGATTAATTTATGTTGATACGAAAGAATTCCGCTATCAATCGGTTAAATTTTATAATCGCCGAGGCGATTTAGAAAAAGAACTTCACTTTAAAGGTTATCAAAAATACTTAGATAAATTTTGGAGAGCGGACATATTAGAGATGACTAATCTTCAAACAGGAAAGTCAACTGTGATAGCTTGGGAAAACTATCAATTTCAAACAGACTTATCTTTGAATGATTTTAAACCTGAGAAATTAGCCAAAATGGCTAGATGAGTAAGCCTTTATTTTTCCTTCTCACACTCATTAGTATCAGCTCTTTGGCAGAGGTTTACACCGAACAGTATGGCGAAGCAGAATTTAGCTCCTCGATATTTTTTGAGGATATCTCAGGCGACAATCGAAAAAATACGCTGAACTCCTCATCTCTTGAGTATAATTTTTTTTTTGAAAATAATAATTTATCAGGAAAATTAAAAGTTAATGCCGCACTGTCTGATCCTGAAGCAGCCCAAGATATTGACTTTAATGAAGCATACCTTGACTACGCCTATAATGATCTTAATGTTTTAGTTGGTAACAATATTGTCTTTTGGGGAAAAAATGAATTTTATAATCCAGTTGACATAGTAAATTCAAAAGATTTTTCTCGGGGCTTGGCGCAAGGAGAGAAAATTGGCCAACCTATGGTCAATGTAAAAAGATACTATGATACCAGTGAATTGAATTTATTTATTTTGCCGGCTACATCAAACACCTACCCTACCTCAAAAGTTCGACCACAATTAGCTCTAAATATTAATAGTGCCAACTCATTTGCTAACGGGGCAAGTGAGAACAATACTGGAATGGCAGCGCGCTGGTCTGGATACATCGATGAGTATGATTACGGCTTTTCTTATTATCACGGAAACACAAAAGACCCTGCCCTCGTTTTGTCTTCTGGTCAGCTCGTCCCAAAATATTCTGAGATAACGCAGTTAGGATTAGATGTGCAAGCAACTCGGGGTGATATTTTATATAAAGGGGAAGTGATTTACCGCGATAACCAGTATGACTACAATGGGAATATAAACGGTTATACTAATTTCATACTTGGTTTAGAGCAAAGTAGTTTTGGCATTTTTGGTCAGAATTGGGATTTGGCCAATATTTTAGAATACACCTATGATACGCGAGGCTCTAGCTCTCACCATGGATATCAAAACGATGTTTTTCTTGGCGCTCGTCTCGTCTTAAATAATATTGAGGATACTCAGTATTTTGTATCTCTTCAAAATGATTTAGATAAAAATACGCGGGTTGTAACGTTTAATTATGAAAGTCGATTCTTCTCATCATTTAGAGCTGGAATAGATATATTTCAACCTTTAAATTTAGAGAATGATTACCACCAATCGGCATTTAAAGACGAAGCAAATCTCAAAATTTATAGCAGTTACTCATTTTAAATTTTTAAATCTTATTTTTGTTTTTTTTTGGTGCCTCTCAGTTAAAGCTGAAAATTTGTCTAATGATTTTTGTGTTGGATATTTAGAAGAGGTATATTGGTCCTTAGACACTATTGAAGAGGAGGAAGCTAGAGCCCAAATCGTCAATTTTTTTAATGATCATTTTGAAGGCGCAGATCAACTTAATTTTGACCTATATTATAATTCTAAAAAAAAACAGTTTATTTATGATTCTCACGTAAAGGATTTAAGTCAATATATCAAAGTAAATTATCCTAATTTTGAAATCATCATTTTAGATGCATACATAAATTTATTTATGCAGGGAGATAATTTTTGTCCAGCTTTTTGGAATAATTGCTCAGAAACATCAATTAATTCTTTTTTTCAAGCAACAATTGATTTTAGCAATTCATGGTCAGGTGAAGAAAATGTTATAGATTTTTTAGAAAATAATTTTATAGATCATAAATGTGTAAAATATTTAAAGACATCTATTGAAAAAGAGAATTTTATTAATGATTTAAATATATTAATAGGCCAACTAACCGATTAAATTAATCAGAAACAGTAACAGCTCTAAGGCACGCCTTTTGAAAATTCTGAACTTTTGAAGAGAGTTTATTAGTAATTATAGTATCAATTGACTCTAATGGACATACAATGAAAGACCCATCATTTTTATAAAATTTTGTATCATCGACGAGTAAAATGATTTCATCTGAAATATTTATTAAACCAGTTACAAATTTAGCTAAATTTTCATCATCTTCTAATAGTCCAACTTCATTAATTGATAAGCAGCTCAAAAATAATTTGGAGGCATGAAAATGTTTTATCGTTTCAAAATTAAATGGACTTAAAATCAAACTGTGGTGCTCATAAATTCTACCACCTGGTATAGTTACATCTGTAACATTTTTATTTAGAAGTTTAGAGGCTATACTAAAAGAATTAGTGAGAGCTTTAATGTTATTGTTTTCTAAATAATCTGGAATTAAAGAGCACGTTGTACCACCGTTGATGATAATACTATCTTTTTCTTCAATTAAGCTAGCTGCATATCTAGCTATTTTTTTCTTTTGTTCTATATTTTTAATAAAGTTAGGTTTTTTATCTACTTCTTTGAGAGGAATAACCCCTCCTCGTACAATTACTATCTTTTGATTTACTGCTAATATTTTTAAATCTCTTCTTATTGTTGATTCATGAAATTTAGTTTTTTGAATTAGATGGTTTATAGAGGTGACTGAGTCAACTTTCAAATTATCTAAAATAATTTTTTGCCTGTCTAAAGCGTGTAACATTAGTGTCGAAATCTTAAATTTTTCTTTGAAAGTTCTTGTATATTAGATACTCCCATCAAAATCATATCTCTTTCAATTTCTTTTTTTAGATTATTTAAAGCGATTTCAACACCTCTTTGTCCTCCAGCGGCTAGAGCATACAAATACATTCTTCCACCTGAACAAGCTTTTGCACCAAGAGAAAGTGCTTTCAAAATATGGGTGCCTCTTCTGATACCGCCCTCACAAATAACATCTATTTTATCACCAACTGCATTGACAATTTCTTCTAATTGGTCAAAAGGAGATCGAGATCCATCTAGTTGTCTTCCTCCATGGTTGGAAATCATAATTGCTGACGCACCAACATCGACTGCTTTTTTAGCATCATCAACTGACATAATTCCTTTGATAGCAAAAGACTTACCCCATTTTTGATTTATTTTTTCAATCTTTTCCCATGATAGAGAGTTATCTAACATTTTTGTAAAATAATCTCCAATACTAGTCATTAAGTTAGTACCCTCAGAAACATGTTTATTTAAATTGCTGAGTTCCCATTTTGGTTTTGTAAAATAATTAAATGCCCATGCAGGATGAGTTGCAAAACTCATTATACTTTTTAAAGATAAGCTCAGGGGTATTGTAAAACCAGTATATAAATCTCTTTCTCTATTGCCTCCAACTGCAGAGTCAACAGTTACAGCCATAGTCTCAAAATTATATTCTTTACATTGATCAATTAAATAATCATTTAAACCTTGATCTTTATGAACATATAATTGAAAAAGTTTTGGTGTTGAAACTAATTTTGATATTTCCTCAATACTAGCCGTCCCTAATGATGAAACGCCAAACATTGTTCCAACTTTTTCTGCAGCTTTGCCAACACCAATCTCTCCATCTGGATGAAACAGTCTTTGTAATGCTGTTGGAGCACAATAAATAGGCATTTGTAATTTTTGTCCCATGACAGTTGTGGACATATCAATATTTTTAATACCTCTTAAGACATTTGGAACTAAGTCACATTTCTCATATGACTCAGTGTTTCTTCTATATGTAACTTCATCATCTGCAGCTCCATCAATATAATGAAATATTGGAGAAGGAAGTTTTCTTTTAGCAAGATTTCTAAAGTCCTCTACGTTATGACATTTATTTATTGCGTTAAACATTTTATTTTGTGTTCCTCAAGAGCTATTAAAGAGCTTTTTCTTATAAAGATTTTCTTCCCAAATATTATATACATTTTTTAAATTTTTATTTTGAAATTTGTTAATAGCTTTAGTATCTAGTTTATTTTTTTTCTTAATATCAAATAGATTAGTTGCACCCAAACTAGTTCCAATTTCTTTTTTGTTTTTTAAAACAATTTGCTTATCTCTTAAAGTAGATAAAATTTTCATAATACAATTATTTTTGGTAATCGGCCCATCAAGGATTATTGTATTAGTAGAGTTCATTTTATTTAAACAAAAATTAATAAGAAATGCCATATACAGACAAATAAGATAATAGACTTCCCCTTTTTTTAATTTTTTAAATAGGCCTGTATTAATTCGTTTTTTAATAAATGCACCACCTGCAGCGTAACTTGGATATATTAAAAAATCCTTATAATTAAAACTTGAAAGGGGTTTTGTATTATTGGAAATTTTAAATGTTTTAACTAAATAATCATATTCTCTCCCACCCATAAATCTCATTGTAGGAGTGGATTTACCAAAAACATCAATATTGGCTAACATATCCATACTGGGATCAAGATTGCTTAAAGAAGTCTTTTGATTAAATAAAATATACCAAGTACCAGTTGAAATTAAGGTAAAGTCTTTTATTCCTGAGTTTTTAAAGTAAAGATATGAAGCATTACTATCATGAACGCCATTAATAATTTGTAAATTTGATTTACCTATTTTTTTTTGACCAACTGTCTCCCAGGCTTTTTTAATTTGAGGAAATTTTTTTTTAATTCCAAGTTTATTTACTAAAGAAGAAAGTTTATTTTTTTTATAATTCCATAAATGTGTATGACATCCTAAATAAGAAATTTCGGAAACAAAATTATTTGTTAATTTCCAAACAATGTACTGCGGATAATTAAGAATATATTTTGTATCTAATATTAAATTCGGATTTTTTTTATATATATAATATAGTTGTGTTCCAATATTTAATCCTCCTTCTAAGAAGGGAGTAAAACTCTCACTAAATTTAGGAGCTATTTTTTGGTATTCATCAAAAAATTGATCAAATTTAAATTCATAGTCAGTGCAGGCTAAAATTTCTTCATTGTTATGATCAATTAGTGCTATTGAAGTTCCATGTGCTGTGCATACAAATTTATCAAGTTGATTAGTTTTTTCAATTTTTTGGATCTTATCTAAAGACCATTTAACAATAAGATTAGAATTAAGTGTTTTAATTCCAAATTTATTTATATTTTTTTGTTGTGTGGTAAATGATTTTACAGTTTTATTATCGTTATTGACAAAATTTAATTTAACGTTTGTTTTACCAATATCTAAAACGACATTTAGTTTTTTTGAAGTAACCATCATCTAGTAAATGATGTTATATTACCCCCATCAATATTTATAATATTTCCTGTAGATTTTTGTGATTTTGAACTTGCAAAAAAGTAAATTCCCTCAGCTATGTCCTCTGGTAAAATACTTACTTTTAATAAACTTCTGTTCTTATAAAAATCTTCAACATTATTGATACTTATTTTATTACTTGCTGCTCTTTGTTTTTTCCACTCGCCTTGCCATATTTTTGATCCTTGGATCACAGCATCAGGATTAATTACATTTGATCGAATTCTATAATTAGATCCCTCTAAAGCAATTGATCTAGATAGGTGAAGCAAAGAACTTTTTGCTACACTGTAAGCAGAAGCTCCTTTTGAGGCGTTTAAGCTATTTTTACTCGCTATAAATATGATTGATCCACCATTATTTTGGTCAATCATTTTTTGATAAACTTCTCTACTAATTAAAAAACTACCTTTGGCCAAAATATCCATATTTTTATCCCAAAGTTTTGATGATGTATTTTCAAATAATGAGGCAGAGGAAAACCCTGCATTAGCAACTAAAATATCAATACCTCCAAAGGCATTAATGCTACTTGAGACAGCCTTTTTAACTTCTTTTTCATTTGTGACATCCATTGGAATTGAATGCACAACATCTTTTCCAAACTTGTTTATAAATTCCTTCTTTTTGGCTTCCAGCGCAGATTTATCAATATCAGTTAATACTACACAACATCCTTCATTTAGAAATTTATTTGCTGTGGCAGAACCTATGCCGCCAGCTGCCCCGGTTATCAAGGCAACTTTTCCAGCTAATTCTTTTTCTGGTGGCATTCTTTTTAATTTTGCTTCCTCTAAATCCCAATATTCAATTCGAAATGCTTCTTTTTCAGTCAAGCCGGTATATTTACTTATTCCCTCAGCTCCTTTCATTACATTCATAGCATTGCAAAAGAATTCACTTGATACACGAGCTGTAGATTTATTTTTTGCAAAAGACATCATGCCATATTCTGGTATTAAAATTATTACGGGATATGGATCACGAAGGTTAGGAGATCCTTTACTCTTATTTCTGTTATAGTATTTAGTATAAGCCTCTTTGTATTTTAATAAGTTTTCTTCAATAATCTTGGTTATTTTACTCTCATTTTTTATTAATACACTTAGGGGGGGTAGTACCATTGGCAATCTCTTAGTTCTTAGGAAATGATCAGGACAAGAGGTTCCAACAGCTGCAACTTTTTTTAAATTTTGTGAGTTTACAAACTCTAAGGTAATATCTGATTTATCTAGGTGAAGTATTTTAGAATTTTCTGTAGATAGAAGTCCTCTAATTGTTGTGATGAGTTTTTCCTCAAAATCAGGATGTGTTTTTTTCTTATAAATAGGCTTACCAAAAGAATATTTCTTAATTGAGTTATTTAAATAAGTCTGAGCCTTTTTAATTAATTGAATTGAGTTAGAGTAACATTCCTTACTTGTATTGCCCCATGTAAATAAACCATGGTGACCAAGAACTATACCCATGATGTCTTTATTTTTTTCAATTAGATTTTCCATTTTTAAACCTAAATCAAAACCTGGTCGTTGCCAGTTTAACCAACCAACTCTGCCCTGATAGACTTTATTTATGATATCTCTTCCATTGCTCATCGTAGCTAAAGCAATTATGGAGTCAGGGTGTGTGTGATCAACCTCTGGAAAAGGAACGTAAGCGTGAAGGGGAGTATCGATACTCGCAGCCCTAGGGTTATTATTAAAAGTACACATTGGGTAATAGCCAACCATCTCATCTTCATGGTTAAAACCCCTATAAATATTTTTTAGATTGTTAAATTTATCAAGATATAAACTTGCAAAACCATCTTCTTTGATTGAGCCTAGATCGCCACCAGACCCTTTAACGAAAAGAATGTTTTCCATTTTTTTCGTAATGGGATCTTTTAAAAGAATTTTAGAGGAAGTATTACCTCCACCAAAGTTAGTAACTTTTAAATCAGCACCAAGTAAATTTGATCTCGTAATTAATTGATTTAATTTAGATTGTTTATTAAAAGTATCTTTCCAGTTATTAGTGACGTTTTTTTGAAATCTCATCCATACTTTTTTAAATGAAAGGTCTTTTACCTACAATAAAAAAAACATTTGTTGCTAAACTTAAATCTTCAAAAACTTCCAAATTAAATCATTTACTATCAACAAACTGATAAAAAAATTCTCTAAATAAATTGATTTAGTGAGTAAAAAGCGAAATAATCTAAATAATAGGAAAATATGGAGGAAGAAAAAATGAAAAAACTATTTCTAGTTATTATTTCATCAATTCTTTTTGCTTTTAACGCTAATGCAGCGGATATGAGAATTGCTTTAGTCGTTAAAGGTTTAGGTATTGGCTTCTTTGAAGCTGCTGCTGAAGGTGGTGAAGAAGCTGCAAAAGAAATTGGCGGTGTTGAGGTTATTTACACTGGCCCAGCTACTACAACTGCAGAGGCTCAAATTGAAGTAATTAACTCATTAATTGCTCAAAAAGTTGATGCTATTGCTATTTCTGCAAACGATAGAGATGCCTTAGCTTCAATTGGTAAAAAAGCAATGGATAGAGGAATCACAGTTATTTCTTGGGACTCAGGAATTGCAGAAGAGGGAAGAGTAATGAACTTAGACCCTTCAAACACAGCTCTTATTGGATCTTCTAATATGAAGTGGATGAAGAATTCTATGGGTGATGAAGGTGAATTCGCAATTTTAAGTGCAACTAGTCAAGCAACAAACCAGAATGCTTGGATAGAGGAAATGAAAAAAGAATATGCTAAGCCTGAATACTCAAAAATGAAATGGGTAGATACAGTATACGGTGATGATCTTTTTGATAAAAGTTATCAAGAGGCTTTAGGTTTGTTTAAAAAATATCCAAACCTGAAAGGTATCATAGCACCTACCTCAGTTGGTATTGTTGCTGCTGCAAAAGCAGTTGAAGATCAAGGTCTTGTAGGTAAGGTTTTTGTAACTGGTTTAGGTCTTCCAAGTGAAATGCAAGCACACGTAAAAAGTGGTGCAGCAAAACAATTTGGAATTTGGAACCCAATCGATTTAGGTTACTCAGCTGTTTATCTTTCATATCAGATTGCATCTGGCGCTTATACTGGTCAAGAGGGTGAATGTATCCCGACTGGTAGAATGGGCGAAATTTGCGTAGGCGCAGGTAATAGCGCAGCGATGGCAGATCCATTTATCTTTGATGAGTCTAACATCGATAAGTTCGCAGCAATCTTTTAATTACAACTATTTATGCACACGACCACCTGTTGGTCGTGTGTTCCTTAATGAAACTAGAGCTTAAAAATATTTCTAAAAATTTTCATGGAGTTAAGGCACTCCAAAACGTTGATTTTCAACTCAAAGAAAACAGTATACATGCACTTTTGGGTGAGAATGGAGCAGGTAAGTCTACTTTAGTTAAAATACTTTGCGGTGTTTATCAGCCTGATAGCGGCACAATTAATTTAAATAATCAATCGCAAACAATTTCTAACCCTGCTATTTCTTTGTCTTTGGGTATATCTGCCATTCATCAGGAGTCTGTTATGTTTGATGAACTCACCGTTACAGAAAACATTTTCATTGGTAATCACTTAACTAAATCTAATGGTTTAATTGATTGGAGCCTAATGGAGAGTAAAACTAAACAATTGCTGCAAGAATTAGAAGCAAATATTGAACCTCATGAAAAAATAAAAGATTTAAGTATAGCTCAACGTCATATTGTACAAATTTCTCGCTCCCTTATTCATGATGCTGATATAGTTATAATGGATGAACCAACAGCATCGTTATCTCAAAAAGAAATTAATGAACTTTACACGATTATCAGAAACCTAAAAAAACAGAATAAATCTATTATTTTTATATCTCATAAATTAGATGAGGTAATGGAAGTCTGTGATGACTTTACTGTTTTGAGAGATGGAGAATTAATTAAATTTGATAAAATTTCTAACACCAATAAAGATCAATTGATTACCTATATGGCTGGCCGAGAGGTTAATCAAATTTTTCCAAAAAATAATGTCACTATCGAGAATGAAATTTTTCAAGCAAAGGATCTTTATAAAAAAACACAATTTAAAAATATTTCATTTAATTTAAGAAAAAAAGAAATTTTAGGTTTTTATGGATTAGTAGGTTCTGGTCGAACAGAAATTATGAAATCTATTTTTGGTATCACAAAACTTGATGCAGGAGAAATTATTTTTAAAGATCAAAAAATTTCCATTGCAAAACCAAGTGATGCTATCGATCAAGGTATAGTTTATCTCTCAGAGGAAAGACAACAATTGGGCATGACTGGCTTAATGTCAGTAAAAGATAATATAAATATGGCTATTTTAGATAGAAATTCACAATTCTATATTCTAGATAATTCAAAAGAGATTAAAAATGCAACTGCGATGCAAGAAAAACTTAACATTAAAGTTTCTTATTGGAGCCAGTTAACTCAGAGTCTTTCAGGTGGAAATCAGCAAAAAACTGTTATCTCTAAGTGGCTTTCTACTAAGCCTGAAGTGTTAATTCTTGATGAGCCCACCAAGGGAATTGATGTTAGATCAAAATCTGCGGTTCATGAGTTTATGGGAGAACTAGTTGAAGAGGGTATGTCAATTATTATGATTTCATCTGAACTTCCAGAAATTTTAGGGATGTGTGACAGGGTTGTTGTTATGTATAAGGGTTTAATAAAAGATATTTTAGATGTTAAACAAGCCTCATCTGAACAAATAGTTAAATTAGCTAGTGGAGAGTCATGAAAAAGATCCTAACAAATAGAGATTTTATTTTATTTGCAATAATATTAATTGGACTTATAGCAGTTGGATTTGCTAATCCTCTTTTTGTTACTCCTAAAAGTATATCTGACGTATTAACTGATACTTCCATATTAATCATTCTTGCTTTAAGTCAAATGATCGTAATATTAATTCGAGCTATAGATTTATCTGTCGCTTCAAATCTTGCACTTTCAGGCATGCTTATCTCTTTGCTCTCAACAGTTCACCCGGAACTACCTGTTTATTATTTTATAGCGCTGTCCTGTGTTATAGGGACATGCTTAGGTGTATTGAATGGAATTTCGATTGCTATTTTAAAAGTACCCTTCATTGTTACAACTTTGGGAACCTTAAGTATTTATAGGGGTTTAATATATTTTGTTAGTGATGGTAAACAGGTTTACTCAAACGAATTTTCAGAGGATTTTCTTGCGTTAATTCATTATAAGTTCCTGTCTCTTTCTTTTTTATTTTGGCTGGCAGTGGCTGTTTTTATAGTTATTTATGTATTGCTGAATCATACGCGCTTTGGAAGAAATCTTTACTCTTTAGGAGGTAACCCAGATGCTGCGAAATATATAGGTATTAGTGAGAATAAATACATTATTTTAGCTTATTCAATTTCAGGTTTTTTTGCAGGATTATGTGGGTACTTATGGGTAGCTCGTTATTCAGTTGCCTCTACTCAAATAGCAATTGGTTTTGAATTAACTGTAATTTCTGCGTGTGTTGTTGGAGGCATAAGTGTGATGGGTGGAGTAGGAACAGTTTTAGGATGTGTTTTAGGTGCACTATTAATTGGACTTATCCGCAATGCCTTACCTGCAGTTGATATTTCACAGTTTTGGCAACTAGCTATTTCTGGTGCAATCATTTTAATGGCGATTATCATCAATACTAAAACCGAGCAACGAAAAGAAAAAACTATTATGGTGGAAAATTAATGAGCATGATACCTGACAAACCACCTTTTAAGTTATTAGATATTCTTTATAAAAAAGAATTCATTCTTTTTATAGTCTTAGTTTCAATACTAATTATCAATTCTAATATCTCTCCCTATTTTTTAGATTTATATAATCTTATTGATAGTACTTTTTTATTTAGTGAAAAAGCAATCATAGCTTTGACCATGACGTTTGTAATTATTGCAAGACAAATAGATTTATCTGTTGCATCGATCATCGCCGTATCTTCGTGTGTTTTAGGATATACCACGAGCTTAGGTTATGATACCTGGTTGGTAATTTCTCTCACATTACTTAGTGGTGCCCTATGTGGAGCCTTTAATGGTGCTATTATCACAAAGTTTGCTATACCCTCTATTATTGTAACCATCGGGACAATGTCATTATTCAGAGGTTTGGCATATTCGTTTTTAGAAGACTCTTATTATAATAAATTTCCAAAATTAGTAAGCAATCTAGGTAGTGGCTATTTATTTGGATATATCCCTTATGCATTTTTAACCTTTCTTTTACTCTCTTTAGTGTTTGCTTTTATCCTACATAAGACTTCTGTAGGAAAAAAAATGTATTCTATAGGCAATAATCCCGATGCGGCCCAATATACTGGTATTGCTGTAGATAAATATACATTCATACTATTCACTCTTAATGGCCTATTTTCGGCCATAGCAGCTATTTTTTTATCAGGAAGACTGTCCAGTGTTAGACCTAATATTGCATTTGGTTGGGAATTAGAGATTATAACTATGGTGGTATTAGGTGGAGTTTATATTTATGGAGGTTCAGGCTCCATTTTAGGAGTTGTGATTTCTATATTTATTTTAGGAATGCTTTCTTTTGGATTAGGATTACTCAATGTACCTGGTGTTGGTATAATTATCTTTACAGGATTATTATTAATCTTAAGCATTGGTTTCCCATCTTTTGTTAGAACTATTAGGAGAAAAAATGAGTGAAGCTCTAGGAAAAAAAGTTTGGGCTTTCCCTGATGCTTTTCTACCAGCCAAGGGGCACCCTTATAAAACAACTAATCATGGAGATCAATTTAGTCATGAATCACTGTGTATTATAAATTATGATAAAAACTCTGCAGAAATAGTTCTAGATTTTTTATATGAAGATCAAGATCCTATAGAAAATTATATTTTTACAATGAAAGGTAAAAGAAGTATTCACTTAAGATTAGATGACATCGAGATTAACAATCAAAAATTACCAAGAGAAAAACCATATTCAATTGTTTTAAAAAGCAATATTAATGTTGTTGCTCAGTTATCGAGACTTGATACAACATCAGAACACAATGCATTCATGACTGCAATGGGATGGGGGAGTGATGTTTAAAGCTGTTCAAAAAGAAATTATCAATGAACAAAACAAGTCAGCAAAATCTTCTCTCGAATTTGATTTTGAATATTTAGAAAAAAAATTAAAAGAAAATCAAATTGATATCCGATTAATTTTAGATCAAGTAAAGAAATTTCAAGTGGCTGTTCCTACCTGGGGTGTTGGAACAGGCGGAACACGTTTTGCCCGTTTTCCCGGAATAGGAGAGCCACAAAATATTTATGATAAAATTGAAGATTGTGCAGTGATTAACGATTTGATTGGTTTTACAAACAAAGTATCACCCCATTTTCCCTGGGATAATGTAGATGACTTTTCCGAGTTAAAAGAATTTGCTGATGGGTACGGCATTGGCTTTGATGTTGTAAATTCCAACACATTTCAAGATCCAGCTGATGGACCAGAAACTTTCAAATATGGAAGCCTTACTAATGCAAGTTCTGCAATTAGAGATAGAGCAATTGAGGTAAATATTCAGTCAATTGAAAGTGGGAAAGCCCTTGGTTCTAAAGGCTTGACAGTATGGATTGGTGATGGAGGTAATTTTCCAGGACAGATAAGCTTCTCAAAATCATTAGAGAGATACATTGACTCTATGAAAAAAATCTATGCCACTCTTCCTAAAGATTGGACAGTCTTGTTAGAACATAAGCCTTATGAGCCAGCTTTTTATTCTACTGTCATAAGTGATTGGGGTACCAGTTATATTTGTGCCAAAGAGCTAGGGGATCAGGCAATGTGCTTGGTAGATTTAGGACACCACCTTCCTAATACAAATATTGAAATGGTTGTTTCAAGATTAATTGATGTAAATAAATTAGGAGGCTTCCACTTTAATGATAGTAAATTTGGTGATGATGATTTAGATGCCGGCTCCATCAATCCTTATGAATTATTTTTGATATTCAATGAGCTCACAGCAGCTTCACAAAATAATAAAATTAAAAATATAGCATACATGATTGATCAATCACATAATGTTACTGATCCTATTGAAAGTTTAATTTCAAGTGCAAATGAAATAGTCAATTCATATACAAAATCTTTACTTGTTAATTTTTCTTCACTAGAAAAAGCTCAAGATAGCAACGATGCTATTAAATCAATGCAAATTTTAAAGACAGCTTTTAACACGGATGTTAGTCCAATAGTTGCTATGGCTCGATTTGAAAACGGCAATTCAATCGATCCGATCAAAACATATCGAAAACTTGATTACAAGAAGAACAAATCATTGACTAGAAAAAATGAAGGCGGTTCTTCTTCAGGTATTGTTTAAGTATTATTAAGTTATTTTAGATATTCGTTGAGAGTATTTTCTACGCCTCGTTCATAAATCATATTTAGCCATTTAGAAAAAGAGTCACAAAAATTTTTATCTTTAAAAGTATCACCATAAATCTCTAATTGCTCTAACCACTTAAGAGGATTGTCTCTAGACTGTTTAGCGCAAATATTTAATTTTTCCCAATGAGGATCATTTGGTTCAATAATAGAACCGTCTTCACGAGTCCCCTCGCACATACGTGCCCATAAAGCTTCTGCTAAAGAAAGTCCAATTATTGAAATATTGTGCTTAATTCCATCTTTAATGGATGGAACTAAAAACCCTGAATGACGTGAAGAACCATCAAAAGCAACTCTTCGAATAGTGTCTTGTATAGAGGGATTGGAAAACCTGGCAGCAATGAGTTCGTAGTATTCCAATGGCGTATAACCAGGAACTGGTTTTATATGAGGGATAATTTCATCTTTTTCAATTTTCTCTAGTAATTTAACTATTATTTCATTTTTCATAGCATCGCGAACAGTTTCAATACTTAGAAGCTCAGCTACATTTGCTAAAATTTGGTGTCCTCCATTAAGTATGCGAATTTTTTGATCTTCATAACCATGAACATTATCTGAAAATTGAACGCCAACTTTTTCCCACGGTGGTCGCCCCATACAAAATTTATCTTCAATTACCCATTGACGAAAATCCTCATGAGAGACAGGAACTTGATCTTCAATACCTAAGTTTCTAACAATATTTACTTCAACCTCTCCTGTACGAGGAACAATACAATCAACCATAGCATTTGGAAAAGTACAATTTTGATTAACCCACTCTGATAATTCTAAATCTTGTTCCTTAGCTATTCCAATTATAGCTTGTTTAAGTTTATTTCCATTTTGCATTAAATTATCACAACTCAATCCAGTTATTGGTCCAACATTATTTTTCTTTCTATTTTTCAATGCCGACACAATTACTCCAAAAACTGTTTGTGGAGCATCAGGATTTTTAATGTCATGTACTACACTTGGATCATTGATATTAAATTTTCCATTTTCATCTAAGAAATATCCACCCTCTGTAACAGTCAGTGAACAAATTTTAATTTTTGGATCTGATAATGCGGTAATTAGCTTATGATTATTTTTTTCAACTGGAACATAATCAATCATTGGTCCAACAATTTCACATGATTGATTTCCTTTAGGATCCAACTCAATTAATGTTGTAAGAAAGTCTTGAGCTTGAAGCTTCTCTCTCATTTTTACATCATATTCTGTAATTCCAGATCCTATAATAGCCCAATCTTTTGCAAGATCTTTTTGCATGAGTCTATGTAAGTACCAAGAAAGGTGAGCTCTATGAAAATTTCCAACTCCAATATGTAAAATACCAGCGGTTAAATTTGATCTAATATAATTTGGTTTTAAAATAGCAGTCTGTACAGACCCAAGATTATTTTCATTTAAAGGTAGTGTATTTGATGATTTTGAACCCAATTTTAACCTTCTAACATGATATCTGTAGCCTTATCTGCTATTGCCATAGCTGGGGCGTTTGTATTTGCTGCCACAATATTAGGCATCATAGAAACATCGAAAACTCTTAGATTATCAATGCCTTTGACTTGGAGCTTTGAGTTTAAAACAGCCATTTCATCACTGTCACTTCCCATTTTACAAGTCCCAACAGGATGCCAATTAGTCTTAACCATTTTTTTACAATAATTAGTTAATGACTCATCATCATCAATGTTTTTACCAGGAAGAATTTCTTCTAAAATTATATCTGATAGTGGTTTTGTATTGATAACTTCTCTGGCAAGTCTAAGACTTGAAATAAATATATCGAGATCCTCTTTATTGCTTAAAAAATTTGGATTTATATTAGGAAGATCTAATGGATTAGAAGAGTTCAACGTTACCTCTCCTCGAGATTTTGGATTCATTATACATGGAGTAAGTGTAACTCCATGATCAGGTTTAATGCCTTTCGTGTCTCTATCTGTATACATAATTTGTACGCAGTATAACTTTACTTTTGGATTATCTTGATCCTTTAAGTCATCCGGGTTTAAAAAAGAGCAACAGTCAACCCCATTTGATGTTACAGGTCCTGATTTAAATAAAAGATATTGGATTCCATTTCTTATCATTCTTAGACCTTTGTTTTGTTTAAAATAACCATATCCTTTTTTAGCTCTTGAGATAAAAGGTACCTCATGATGGTCTTGAAGATTTTTTCCAACACCCTCTAACTTTTCTATAACCTCTATACCAAACTTTTTAAGTTGAGCCTCTTCGCCAATACCTGAATGCATCAATATTTTTGGGGAAACTAAAGATCCAGCTGTAAGAATTATTTCATTTCCATAATATTTCTCTACTTTCTTGTTAAATATGACCTCTACCCCAGTTGCTTTTTTCTTTTCTATAATGATTTTAGTAACAACAGTATTTAATTTAATTTGTAAGTTTTTATCTTCTGACAAAGGTTTTATAAGAGTGGATACGGTATCACTTCTTCTCCCATCACCTATGGTGTATTGCATTAGACCAACACCATATTGATCACCATCATTGAAATCTCTGTTATAAGGAAGTCCCAAATTTTGCATTGATTTTATGTATAAATCTGAGCCTTTAGCTACATACCCTGGATCGGAGACTTTTATGGAACCATCTGACCCATGAAAATTCCCTGATAATCTTTGATTATTTTCTAATTTTTTATAACTACTCATCAAAGAATTCCAACTCCATCTTTCATCGCCTGTCTCATCAACCCAATTTTGATAGTCAGATGGTTTGCCTCTCATGTAAACCATTCCATTTACAGAAGAACCCCCACCAAGGACTTTTGCTTGAGCTATATCGTGTTGGCGATTATTAAGTTGTGGTTGAGCAATAGATTTATAAAATTTTAGATATGGACTTCCTTCTAACATAGGTATCCATCCAGCAGGCATTGAAAGCAAAGGGTTGTTGTTCCTTTTTCCTTCTTCAAGGAGAAGAACTGAATAACCGTTTTTTATTAATTTTGCAGCAGTTACAGTGCCCGAAGTTCCACCACCAACAATTATAAAATCAAAATTTTTCATTTATTAATTAATATTAATAAATGAAATTAAGATTGCAGTCCATTTCTAATAAATTTTAGAGCTTCAGTTGCTAAATCTTCGCTATTACTCCACAAGTTTCTCCAAACTGCTAGTGTGTTTGAAAGAACAGGATCAACAACCTCAGATGAAAAAGACTCAAAAGTAATTATTCCCGAGTAATTAATTTTTCTTAAGCTATTGAAGGTTTCCTCAAAATTGATGTGACCACTTCCAAGATACCCTCGGTGATTTTCACCGAAATGAAACATTCCTAATTTATCTTTTCCTATTTTTTTTATTGGTTCTGAGTAGTTATTTTCTTCAATGTTCATATGATAAGTGTCAAGATGTACTTTAACATTTGAATCGCCAATATCATTTATATAATCCATTGCTTCCTGTGCAGTGTTCATGATATTAGTTTCATATCTATTAACCACTTCAAGACTTAAGGTGACATTATTTTTATTTGCTTTTTCAGCAAGGTCTCTAATAACATTTAAAGAATTTTCGTAGCCTACTGCTGTCTTAGGTGATTGATTTTTTTGGAGCGCTGAATGAATAACTCCACATAAATTTGTTGATCCAACATCTATAGTTTTATCTAGTGCTTTAAATAAAAGCTCTCTTCCTGCTTTGACCCTTTCTTTGTCTTCGGAAGCGATATCAGTTTTGTAACTTAAGCCTAGAGATACGGTTGGCTCTAAATCAAATTTTTCATAAGCCTTAGAAACAAAATTGGTATCCAAGGCATCTGGATTTAAAAGAGGCAATTCCATAACGTCATAGCCAATTTTAGCTACTTTTGAAAGACATTTTTCAATACTAGAATTTTCTATATCTCCAATAAATGTTAATGCATGTACACCTATTTTATTCATAATTGAATTTGTATTTTTACATCCTCAGGTAAGTTTTTAGCAGCTCTTTCAAAAGCCATAATACTATCATCAAAAGCAACTGTATCTGTAATCATAGGTTTAACATCAATTTTATTGCTTGATAACAAATTTATTGCTCTTTCATATTGATGGGCATATCTAAAAACAGTTTTAATTTCGATTTCTTTAGTTAGTAATGTTGCAAAATCCATTGGTATGGGATTCATTGGATTTCCCACTATAACTACTCTACCTGCAGGGCAAATTGAGTCAAATATTGTTGCATAGGCTTTTGTAGCACCTGAGGCTTCAAATATAATGTTAGCTCCCCAATCATTTGTATTTTTTTTTATTACACCTGCAGGATCATCTTTATTTAAATCTATTGGTATTAAATTTTCGAAATTACTACACATTTTTAATTTTTCACTTACGATATCAGCTATAAAGACTTTCGAACATCCTCCAGCAAGAGCAGTCAAAGCAATTACTAATCCAATTGGTCCACAACCCATCACTAATGCAGTTTCTCCAGGGATTATTTTTGCCTTTTCAGCAGCTTGAAGTCCTACAGCAAGAGGTTCTATCATTGCTCCTTCAGCATATGAAACATTCTCAGGTAGTTTAAAAACAAAGTTTGAAGGAAAAACAACCTCAGGTGTTAAACAACCATGATCAGGAGGAGTTGCCCAAAAAGTTAGTTTTGGATCAAGATTATATAATCCTCTCATATATTCTTTTGAATATACATCAGGGACGCCAGGTTCAATGCAAACTCTATCTCCAACTTTCAGGCTAGATACGTTGCTTCCGACCTCAATTACTGTTCCAGAACCTTCATGACCTAAAACCATTGGCTCTTTGACAACAAACGGCCCAATTTTTCCATGAGTATAATAATGTACATCACTTCCACAAATGCCCACTGTATGCATTTTTATTTTTACATCATTTGGATGAACCTCTTTCGGTAATTCAATATCTCTCAAAGATAATTGCAATTTTTTTTCTAAAACAAGTGCTTTCATATTATTTAAGAACAATAATGTAATTTTTTACATCGTCAGTAATTATAATGTAATAAGTTACATTATATGTAATTAATTACAATTATTGATTGTAATCAATTTTTTTTTATGCAATATTTATTTTAGTAATGATAGGGAGGTAACTTATGCTTAGGAAAATCTTACTAACTTGTTCACTATTTCTTCTTCCAATGAACAGTTTATTGGCTGTAGAATGGGGAAAAGAACTTGGTGATCATAGCGGTGTCGACCTAAAGGTTCAATCAATCATGGACCCTTATATTGATGCTGTTAAGGAAATATCCCCAAAATTTGAATCTATTACAGGAGCTTCTGTAACAGTTGAAGGTTTTGGATATGACGGACTTCATGAAAAACAAATAGTCGCTTGTTCTCAAAATGATGGTTCTTACGATGTTTTATTCATTGATGGTATTTGGATTGGTGAATTTGTTGAGGCAGATTGTATTGAACCAGTCGAAGATATTTGGACTGCTGAAGGAACAGATAAGTCTATAGTGGCATGGGATGACTATATTGGTTCATTTGCTGGTCAGGCAATATGGGATGATAAAAAAATGTGTCTTCCTTTTGGAGGATATTGGCACATGCTTCACTATAGAACTGATTTATTTGAAGCAGAAGGATTAGAAGCACCAAAAACATTTGATGATGTTTTAGCTGCTGCTAAATTATTTAAAGATAATCCAAAATACCCAGAGCTTGAGGGTGGTTATGCTATGAATATGGCGCGTGGTAGTGCGGCGGGTCAACAATTCTACGAGTGGATTTACTCTGCTGGTGGAAAGCCTTGGGAAAGTAACTATCCTGGTTCTCCTGACGCATATGCCGATCAAAGAGGATTATATAATTCTGCTGAGTCAGTTGCGTTTATTGAATGGATGCAAGAAATGATCAATTATATGCCTCCTGGTGTAGAACAGTATGCTTGGGATGAAAGAGCTAAAGCGTTCACTCAAGGAAAAGTTGCAATGATTAATAACTGGTCTGTTAGAACACCACTCTTTAATGATCCTGAAATTAGTAAAGTTAAAGGAAAATTTGGAGTAGCATTATTTCCTCATGCTGCAGGAGCAGAGTCAGTTCCACCAGTTGGAGGTTGGATTGCTTGTGTGAATAAACACACTAAAAACAAAGAAGCAGCTTGGGATTATCTCAAATGGTTTGCTAGTCCTGAAATCCACAGAGAGTGGGTTTTAGCTGGCGCTCCTCCAAGTAGGCATTCAGCGATGAATGATCCACAAATTAATGCTGAGCAACCCTGGACCCCAGTTCTCTATGAGTCAAGTTTAAGAGCTTGGCAAGAACTTCGTCCAAGACATGCTTTAACTTTTGAGCTTATTGAAACTCTAGGAATAGAGGTAAATAAAGCTCTAACTGGCGAATCTTCTGCTAAGGAAGCAATGGATACAGCTAACAAAAAAATTGATAGACTCCTTAAATCCGAAGGATACATTGATTAATAACAAACGTTGCTTGGGCTTTATACAAAGCCCAAGCATTTAAATAAAAAAAGCCTAGAAAATTAATAAATGAAAAATGAAAAAATTGAAAAGCTTTTATTTATTTTACCAACCTGCCTTTTTCTACTCGTAATATCTATTTTTCCTTTTTTATATTCTGTCTACTTAAGCTTGTTTCAAGCAAAATTAACAAAAATGCATAAGAAGTTTTTTATTGGATGGGAGAACTATCAAATAATTTTATTTGAAGATGATGTTTTTCCAACTGCAATTAAAAATACATTTATGATCGCTTTTAGCTCAATTACTATTGAAATTATTTTAGGCTTTATTATGGCTAAAATTTTTTTTGAAATACGTCATGTTAAATTTTCGAATGCTTTGAGAACGGTAACAATCATGCCAATTATGCTAACACCTCTTTGTGTAGGATTAGTTTTTTTATATATTCTAAATCCAACTCTAGGT
This sequence comes from alpha proteobacterium HIMB59, assembly GCA_004321805.1. GTDB lineage: Bacteria > Pseudomonadota > Alphaproteobacteria > HIMB59 > HIMB59 > HIMB59. The sequence continues at coordinate 22,805 of SGZV01000002.1, forward strand.
ATTTTTAGCTATATCTTAGACACTTTTTTTGGTATTGAGCCTTTTGCTTATTTGGGTGAACCTTTACCAGCTCAGATTTCAATTATAGCGATCAACTCATGGCAGTGGACTCCATTTATGATGATACTGTTGCTTGCGGGATTAATGACAGTTCCAAATGAACAATATGAAGCTGCAAAAATAGATGGAGCAAATTGGTTTCATGTAATGACAAAAATAGAAATACCCTCCATTTTAAGTTTTGTTTTATTGGGAGTGGTTTTAAGATTAATCGAGTGTATTCGTTTATTCGATATCATTTATATAACAACCAAGGGTGGACCAGGAATAGCAACTGAAGTTATGGCATTTTTTACTTATCGAACTGAATTTAGAAGCTTCCAAATAGGCACAGGTTCTGCCTCTGCAGTAATTATTCTTATTATTAGTTTAATTGTTACAACAATCGCTGTAACGCTTTTACGAAGGGTAGAAAAAAATGAAGGCCTCAGTTAAAAAGAAAGTAATTTTACTTGTTCTGGCTTCATTTATCACTCTTATTTTTTTAGCGCCTAATCTTTGGATGCTATTTGGATCTTTTAAAAGTCAAAATGCAATGTTTGCATTACCTCCAGTATGGATACCAGATTTTACTTACATCAAAAATTTTACCATTATGTTGTCTCAGAGTTATACATATTTACTAAATTCAATAATCGTAACTGTATGCTCAACAATTGTTTCTCTTGTTTTCTCTCTGCCTACTGCTTTTGGTTTAACTTTTTTTAAATTTAAAGGGAGATTTTTTTTAGCTGATTGGATTTTAAGTACTAGAATGCTACCTCCAGTTGCTGCAGCAGTGCCTTTATTTATCTTATTTAAATATTTGAATTTATTAGACTCATTGTTTGCTTTAGTAATTGTATACACAGCTTTTAATATTCCATTTGCTGTATGGGTTTCAGCATCATTTTTTAAAAAAATTCCTTATGACTTAATTGAGGCTTCTAGAATTGAAGGGGCATCTTGGTTTCATATATTTTTAAAAATTGCCGTTCCTCTATCTAAAGGCGGCATAGCTACTGTAGCAATATTTGTGTTCATATTTAGTTGGAATGAACTACTAATAGCTTTATTTTTTACCGTTTCAGAGTCTAGGACATTTCCTATATTTATTTCAGCACAAGTGAGTCAAGCACAAATTATTTGGGGTAATGTGGCAGCAGCAACAGTTATACAGAGCATTCCTCCTATATTATTGACAATATTTCTGCAGAAAAATATAGTCTCCGGATTAACCTTGGGTGCTGTAAAAAATTAAGTGAATAAATCAGAAAAAAATTTAAAGCAATATACAAATAGAATTGCGTGGATGTATTGGAAACAAAAAATTTCACAAAAAGATATTGCTAAAAAGTTTAATATTAACACAGTTCAGGTTCATCGTATTCTTAATGATGCTGAAAACAGAGGTTCAGTAAAAGTTTTTGTTGAAGGGTCATTTGATATTTGCAGACAATATGAAGAGTCAATTAAAAGTAAATATAACCTAAAATATATTGAGGTTGTTCCAACAGAAAGCACATATAGTAGTAGTACACAAACTACTGCTGATACTTTAGATCCTGATCCATTATCAATTGCTTATGCTGGAGCAAATACCATTCTTAATAAGATAAATATGGAAAAATGTAGAAATTTTGGATGGTCTACAGGTTCTACAAATGCAAGGATAGCACATATATTACCTGAAATTAAAGAACCAGTAAGTTTTGTTGATACTACTGGGTCCTTAAGAAGTGATTTATCTTTCAATCCCCTTCTAGGGTTGAATACTCTCTCAAGAAAAACTAAAGGTAAATGTTATCACTTAGGGGCGCCTTATATTTTCCCTTCATTAAAAGAAAAGAATAAATTTTTTAATTTAAAATTTGTTAAAGATATTCTTAAAAAAGAAGAAGAGTGTGAATATATCATATTAGGTATTGGCTCTATGCAAGGAGGTACCAGTTTGTACAATAGAGTTAAAAATCATCCATATTTAGTTGATAAAAAAATATTTAATCAAATAAAAAAAGATGGAGCTCTATCAGAGTCTAGTGGAAATTTCTTTGATATAAAAGGAAAGCATTTTGTATATGATGAAATTGTGAGCAAAGATTTTAGACTTATTAAAAAAAAGAAAACTATTGCCATAGCAGGGGGTATTCAAAAAGCTTCAGCTATAAGATCTACCTTATTAAATGGATGTCTTTTTGGTTTAATTACAGATGAAGATGCAGCTAAACACATTTTAAATGATTAAAGAATACAATTTATTTTTGGAGTCAGGAGATAATATATGTTTATAGATAAATTTAAATTAGACGGTAAAACTGCTCTTATCACCGGTGGCGCAAAAGGAATTGGTTTTTCCATTGCTCATGCATTGGGTGAAGCTGGTGCAAAAATAGTTTTAGCTGACAGGGAAGATAAAAATGGTGGAGTGGAAGAGTTAAAAAAAGCCAATTACGATGTTACTTTCTTTGAAGTAGATTTGCTTGATCGATCAGCACCACAAAAAATCATTGATCAAACTTTAGAAAAACATGACCGAGTTGATATTCTTGTAAATAATGCTGGTGTGGCTCAGCACGGTGACACACATGAGTTTGATGACAGTATGTTAGATAAAATTATGGATATTAATGTTGATACAGTTTTTCGCATGTGTCGCTCTGCTATTCCCCCTATGAAAAAAAAGGGTGAAGGTGTTATTTTAAATATAGGATCAATGTCTGGATTAGCTTCTAACATACCTCAGCCTCAAGTGGCTTATAATGCCTCTAAGGCTGCTGTGCATATGATGACAAAAAGCCTAGCAAGTGATTATGCTAGTCAAAATATTCGAGTAAATGCTATTGCCCCAGGTTATGTGAAAACAGATATTACAAATTTACCAAAAAAATATGAGCACTGGTATCCTACGTGGAACAAGCAAACACCAATGAACAGAATGGCAGAACCTCATGAAATTGCCTCAGCAGCACTCTTCTTATGTAGTCCTGCATCTAGCTATGTTACAGGTGAGGTCTTAGTGGTCGATGGCGGCTATACTACTCGATAACTAAAATAATAATTTAAACCTCAATATTGTTGTCTATTTAATTTTTTAATATGAAATATATTTCAATTTAGAAATATATTTCATTGAATTATTTTTGTTTATATGATTGATTACCTTCATGAAAAGTGATGATCCGAAAGCGTCTGATGAAATCTTTATTTCTAAAAAATGCGCATGGCTTTATTATGTTGGAAGGCTAAATCAAAATCAGATAGCAAAGAAAGTAGGCCTAAGCAAAATGCGTGTACATAGGTTAATTGCTTTTGCTGAAAAAAAAGGTTTTGTTAAAACTTTTGTTGAGGGTGGTTTTGATGAAACTTCAAAATATGAAAATATTTTAAAAGAAAAATATCATTTAAAAATTAGTGAAGTTATTCCGATTGAAGATTTAAATAATGATCCAAATGAAATGATAGGTGCTGCTGGCGCAAGATTTATAATGAATCAAATTAATGAAAATAACATAAGTGAATTTGGAATTGGAACAGGAAATACTGTTAACACAATAGCTAAATGGCTACCTAAGATAAATAAAAAAGTCGATTTTATAACAGTAAATGGATCTTTGACTTCTCATAATTCAATACAAACTGAAACTGGCATTAATCAAATAGCCCATAAAACAAATGGAGAATGTTATAACGTTGGTATTCCTTTGATGGTTGAGTCGATTGATCAAAAAAAGGTTCTAGAAAAAATTAAATTTATTAAAGAAATCATGAATAGAGCAAAAAACACAAAAATAAAAATATTAGGTGTTGGCGGATTATTTGACACTTCCCAAATTGTTAAGTCTAAAATTTTTAGTAAAGACTCAATAGAAAAACTTAAAAAAGCAGGAGCTGTCGGAGAAGTAGCTGGTAATTTTTTCGACAAAAATGGAAAATATATCTCAATTAAAGAAACGCAAAAAATAACTAGTGCAGATATTGATTCTTTTAAGATATCAACAACAGTGCTAGTTGCTGGTGGCAAGCAAAAATTTTCACAAATAAAATCTGTATTAAAAAGTGGCTTATTTACTGGTTTAATTACAGATGAAGAGACAGCGAAATATCTTTAAAATAAAAAAAATACAAGTTTCCTTTTGTAAAATATTTGTCTAAAATGAAATAAGTTTAACGTATTGAAATTTATTTCAAGGTTAAGCATATCTTAACAGGAGGATAATAATGAGAAAACTACTATTTGCCGTAATTGCATCTACTTTTTCTTTTTCAGCAATGGCTGGCGGTCATGCTGATTGGTTTAAAGAAGCTGGTGCTCCTTACAAAGGCACAGTTCTACAGGGTGTAGCTGAAAATACACCTCCAGGACAGTTTGCTGGTGAAGTTTTAGCTAAAGAATTTGAAGAGCTAACCGGCATTAAAGTCCAACTTGAAAATACATCATGGGATCAGATGTATGATAAAGCAATCAAGGACATGGAAGCAAATTCAGGTATTTATGACTTTGTCTACATTGAACAAGACATTGTCTACGATTACCTAAACAGAGACTTCTTAGTTAATATCACAGAAGGCCTAGCTAATAACCCAGACCTTCAAGCACCTGGTGTAAGTCTTGATGACTTCACAACATTTATTGATTACTTCAAAGATGGATCAGGTGATGTATTTGGTGTGCCTATGGAAGCATTCATCAAGGTATATCTATACAGAAAAGATCTATTCGAGAGAGCTGATGCTAAAGCAGCATTTAGAGCTCAATACGGATATGGTCTTTCTCCAGCAACTTCTTTTGATCAATACAGAGACAATGCTGAGTTCTTTACTGGCTTCTGTGCTGAGCAAGGAATGGAATGTTGGGGAACAACAGTTCAAGGCCACACTGGTCACCCAGCATCAACATATGAGTTCTTAGAGTCAATTGCTCCTTCATTTGGTTTATACAATTGGGGTGTAAATATGGACTCTTATCAGTCTTGTGTTGAAAATGGTGGACAGTTAAACGGTGGTAGAGCAAAAGCTGCTCTTAACTTCTGGACACAATTATTACCATTTGCGCCACCTGAAGCACTTCAAAGTACTTGGAGTGAGGTTGGATCATCTTTTGCTGCAGGAAGAGCTGCACAAGGATGGGTCTATGGTGAGAACGCTGCTTGGATTGCAACAGATGCCGAGAGATCAGCTGTTGTAGGCAATGTTGGTGTTATGTTACCTCCTACTGCACCAGGTGTTATGACTCAAGCGGCTTCAGGCAACGGTTACATTGGTTACTATGATGGAGGTGCTTATGGTATTCCTCACTCATCTAAAAACAAAGAGGCAACTATGCTTTGGTTGCAGTTTGTTGCTTTGAATGAACATCAAGCTGATTGGGCGATTGCTGGCGGACGTATCACACACAAAGGTACTTACTCTGATCCAAAAGTGATTGCTGTTGATGAACAGGCAGATGGTTACTTTACTTTAATGAGAGATACTGGCTTCTTATACGCTGGTGCTCCTCCATTCCCATTCCACGGAGCGGGAAGAGGTGCTATCGATCCATTCATTTATAGTGCTTTAGCAGGTGAAATGACTCCTGAAGAAGCTCTGGATGGTGCATGTGCAGCTCTCGACCAAGTAATGGCTGACCTTGGTTACCAGAACTAATTAAATAACTCTTTAAAGGGAGGTGAAAGCACCTCCCTTTTAACTTTATGCTATCTAAAAACAAAACCGGCTGGCTTCTTTTATCTCCTACAATAATTATTTTAGTTTTAGTAGGCTTGGTTCCTTTCTTTTATGTTTTGTATGTTGGTTTTTTCAAATGGAATCCTCTTGCTGTTGATCCATCAATGCAGTTTGAAGGTTTTGGTTTTAACTATAGACGATTAATTTTTGATCAAGTTTTTTTAGAGTCTATTTGGCGGTCTATAAAATTTGCTTTTGTTACTCTATTCTTTGAATTAACCTTAGGGTTTTTGCTCGCTTTATCTTTGCTGAGCTCTTTTCCATTAAAGTCTTTTTTTAGAGGCGTTCATACTCTTCCCCTTGTAATAGCCCCAATTGTTGTAGGTTCAATTTTTAAATTATTTACAGTACAAGGCTTAGGACCATTACCTCATATTCTAAAAGATTACTTTGGCTATACTTTAAATTATGGATTAAATGCTGATCAAGCATTTTGGATGATAGTTATTATGGACATATGGCATTGGACTCCATTTGTTACACTTACGCTACTTGCGGGACTGAGTGCCCTTCCTCAAGATCCATATGAGTCTGCTAAAATTGATGGGGCAAATAATTTTCAAATTTTTTTTTATATAACGATACCGATGATGATTCCTGTCTTGATAGTTGTAATTTTTATCAGGTTAATGGACTCTTTAAAAATTGTTGATGAAATATGGATGCTTACTGGAGGAGGCCCAGGTTATGCTACAAGATTTACAGGAATTCATATCTGGAAAGAAGTATTTGAAAAAAGGTTTTATGGATTAGGTTCAGCTATGTCAATTCTATATTTATATATTACGATAGTAATTTGTTGGATTTTATACAGTGTCATGGCTTCTAGGGGTAAAGATGAAGATTAAAAAAACTTTAGGTAAAATTTCAACAACAATTCTATGGAGTTTACTAACTATAATTACACTTCTTCCAATATATTGGATGGTTTTGGTTTCTACTAGAACGCCAGTTGAATTATTTGGTAAGCCAGATTTAAGTCCAACATTTTTAGAAAAAGTTCATTGGAAAAATTTCACTAAACCTTTTATAGACGGCATTTATTCAGACTATCTAATGAATTCAATTATTGTAGCTACTTCAAATGCAGCTTTGGTTACTATTATGGCTTTAATGGCTACTTATGCTCTTTCAAGATTTAAACTTCCTGGATCCGAAAGCATATTCTTTTGGACAATGACAAATAGAATGGCCCCTCCAGCAGCATTTCTGCTTCCTTTGTTTTTATTATTTTCAACTGTGTTTAAATTTGGTGATGCTACTTTGTTTGACACTAAAATTGGTTTAATTTTATTATACTGTGTTTTTAATCTGCCTTTTGCAATTTGGCTTCTAAAAGGCATCATAGATGGAATTCCCAGAGAATTAGATGAGGCTATGATTGTAGATGGTGCAAATTTATTCACAATTTTTAGAAAATTAATCATACCTTTGGCCGCCCCAGGAATTGCAGTAACTTCTCTATTAAGTTTTTTATTTGCATGGAATGAGTATTTATTGGCCTCCACACTTACAAGTGTATATGCAAGAACGATACCCACTGGACTATCAGAATTTGTTACAACGACTGGTACAAATTGGGGAACTATGGCAGCAGTTGCTTTAGTTTCAATGCTACCAGCTTTATTATTTTTATTTTTAGTACAAAGGCACATAGTTGCAGGATTAACTTTTGGAGCAGTGAAAGGATAGTATGAAAAAAAAAGGTTTTATTCCTCTGAATACAAATTGGTTTGATAGACTATTTATTGGAGTGATAAGTTACGTAGCATTACAATTATTCTGGATGAGATTTATTGAGAGTTTTGCATCAATAAATTTTAGTATCGGAATTGGTATAGTTTGGATTGCATTTGTAATTTGGAAGGGATAAGTGGAAAAGGGACAAGAGCAGAAAGGATAGGTTATGAAGGCATTAGTATTAGAAAAACAACTTGAATTAAAATTACGTGATATTGATTTACCAACCGAGGTAGGGGCTGATGATGTAAAAATTAAAATGCATACAGTTGGTATCTGTGGATCTGATATTCATTATTATGAACATGGAAAGATTGGACAATGGCATGTTAATGCCCCAATGGTTTTAGGACATGAGGGATCAGGTACGGTAATTGAAGTTGGGGATAACGAAAAAGTTTTAAAAGTAGGCGATAGGGTCTGCATTGAACCTCAAGTTGTAAGTAAAAAATCTAAAGAATATAAATTGGGAATGTACAACTATGATCAACAGGTAAAGTTTTGGGCTACACCACCAATTCATGGTTGCCTAGCACCAGAAGTAGTATTTCCAGGGGATATGGTTTTCAAAATTCCTGATAATCTATCTTATGCTGAGGGAGCTATGGTAGAGCCGTTAGCAGTAGGAATGCAAGGAGTAACAAAAGCTAAAATTAAACCAGGACAAATAGGCTTGGTAATGGGTTGCGGACCTATTGGTTTGGTTACTGGTCTTGCTGCATTAGCTGGAGGATGCTCTAAAGTATATATTGCAGATGTTTTAGCCGAAAAATTAAAAATGTGTGAACATTATCCTGATTTGATTCCGGTAGACTTAACTAAAGAAAGCTTATCTGAAAGAATTATGGATGATACTGGTGGATGGGGAGTAGATCGTTTTTTTGAATGCAGTGGAGCAGTCAAGGCTTATGAATCTATTTTTTCATGTTGCTCTCCGGGTGCTCATGTTGTGCTTATTGGTAATAATGCAGAGCCTGTCCCAATGAATTGGGCAATTCTATTCGCTAAAGGTTTAGAATATCAAACTGTTCATAGGTATTCTCATCAATATGAGCCTTCAATAAGATTACTTGGTAGTGGAAAAATTGATGTCAAGCCTATGATTACTCACACATTTAAATTTGAAGAAAGTGTTGAGGCTTTTGAGAGAGCAGCAGAACACAGGCCAACTGATGTAAAACTTCAAATTAAAGTTGATGAAGATAATTGATATTAAATTGAAAATTGTATACTAGGGTTTAATAAAATCTATCTAGTAGTATAGCCACCATCGACTACTAAGACTTCACCTGTAACATAGCTAGATGCAGGACTACATAAGAAGAGAGCAGCTGAAGCGACTTCATGAGGCTCTGCCATTCTATTCATTGGCGTTAGCTCATTCCAAGTAGGGTACCAATGCTCATTTTCCTTAGGTAAGTTAGTCATTTCTGTTCTTATATATCCGGGTGCGATAGCATTTACTCGAATATTTTGGTTAGCATAATCACTTGCCAGACTTTTTGTCATCATATGCACTGCAGCCTTAGAAGCATTATAAGCCGTTTGGGGCTGGGGAATATTAGATACCAATCCAGAAATAGAGCCAATATTTAAAATTACACCTTCACCTTGCTTTTTCATAGGGGGAATAGCAGAGCGACACATGCGAAAAACTGCGTCTACGTTCAGGTCCATAATCTTATCTAATAAATCATCGTTAAACTTTTCAGTATCACCATGCTGAGCAACACCAGCATTATTCACAAGAATATCGACTCTCCCATGTTTTTCTAAAGTAAAATCAACAGTTTTCTGTGGAACTGAGCGGTCAAGAAGGTCTCCTTCAAAAAAAGAAACATCGTATCCAGCATCTCTTAGCTCTTGTACTCCCCCAACTGGGTCTGTTCTGTTAACTAAAATTAATTTTGCACCAGCCTCGCCAAGAGCATGCGCAATTGAAAGACCTATGCCCCTCGTACCACCGGTGACAAGAGCAGTCTTACCGTCCAATTTAAATTTATCTAAAAACATCGCATACCTCCATTGATTAATAATACATTTAAATTATTTAAAGGCATTATTAGAGCTGTCAAAAATATGACATCGGGATGATGAGAAACCAACTTTAACAGTATCTCCTACTTTAATTTGAGAGTCACCCTCAGTTTGAACTACTAAAGGCTCTCCTTCCTTTTCAAGATAAAGAAAAGTTCCAGATCCTAGTTTTTCTACAACAAAGACTTTACTCTCCCAACTCCCATCACTTTCCTCATTGATAGTAAGATGCTCAGGCCTTATACCTAGCATTACAGAATCCCCATCAGATGCTGTTGCAGAAGTTTTAGGTACACTAATCTTTGATGAGCCCATTAAGTCTAATTCAGTTTTATCGTTACTCTTACCAATTATCTTTGAAGGTATGAAATTCATTTTTGGAGAACCTATAAATCCTCCTACAAATAAATTATCAGGGTTGTTATAAAGATCCAAAGGTGACCCTTTTTGTGAGATAACACCGCTATTTAGAACAACAATATCATCTGCCATTGTCATAGCTTCTGTTTGATCATGGGTTACATAGATCATAGTAGCATTCAGCTTGTCATGAAGTTTAGCCAACTCAACTCTCATTTGAACACGAAGAGCAGCGTCTAGATTTGATAATGGCTCATCAAATAAAAACACTTGAGGTTTTCTTGTAATTGCTCTGCCAATAGCAACTCTTTGTCTTTGACCACCAGATAGCTGTTTAGGTTTTCTTGTTAAGTAATCTTCAATTTGTAGAATTTTTGCTGCTTCTTGAACACGTTCATCGATCTCTTCTTTGGATCTTTTTTCTAATTTTAATCCAAAAGCCATATTATCAAATACAGTCATGTGGGGATATAAAGCATAGGATTGAAATACCATTGCAATATTTCTCTCTTTTGGTGGTAGGTCATTGACAACAGTGCCGTCTATTGAAATTGTACCTGTATTTATATCTTCTAATCCTGCAATCATTCTTAGCATTGTAGATTTACCACACCCTGATGGTCCTACTAATACTGTAAATGACTGACTTTTTATTTCTAATGAAACATCTTTGATAACTTGAACGCTACCATAGAACTTATTTAGTTTATCAATTTTTATATCTGCCACTTCATCCTCCTTTGAGCGATCTTACAAGTGAAGGGTTTATTATACTTTAATTAGTAAAATTTTAAATCAAATATTCATCTTAATAATTTTATCGACGAAATTTTATAAACAACTTTTTTATAGTTCGTAAAGTTCTCTGTAGAATATGGGTCTGTACATATAATATAATTTTATATGGGTTGGTGGAATGGCAAGGATGAAGAAATAAAAGAGCCTAAAATTCCTTATTTAAAATGCTCCGACTGTGGAGAAACTCATGAGGTTTCAACTAAATATATAAATTCACTGACTCAGGAAATAGTTAATATTTGCTATAATTGTCATAAAAAAAAATATATTGAGGGTTTGGCAGTAATGTCTGCTATTGATGGATTTACAGATTTATAGTCAATGAGACCAGAAATTATCTTTCCAATAATTTATTTAGGCTGCTTATTAATATTAGTTGGACCGAGGTTTTTAAACACAAATTCATCATTAAAACAATTTTTGAGTAACTTAGGAATATGGGCAATAATTGTTTTAGCTATAAGTGTTGCTTATCAGGCATATCATTACTTTTTACCATAATAAATATTTTTAAGATTTGAATAAATTAAACATTACTTATCACCCAGATTACGACATACCTGTGTCTCCAAAACATCGATTTGTGGGAACTAAATTTTCAGATTTGTTTTATTACCTTAAAGGACAAAAGTTTTTTTCAAAATGTAATGTTACAAATCCCCAAAATGCTCCTAAAGAAAGACTTCTTCGTGCACACTCTTCAATTTACATCGATAAAATTCATGAAAATAAACTTAGTGATAGTGAATTACGAAAAATTAACCTTCCTTGGTCACAGCGTCTTAGTGATCGTTCATTTTTGGCAATAGAAGGCACATATCAAGCTGCCAAACTCTCCTTGGAATATGGTATTGCTTGTCATGTAGGTGGAGGAACACATCATGCTCATCGTGAGTATGGATTTGGATTTTGTGTCTTTAATGATTTAGCATACACCGCATTAAATTTAATTGAGGAAAATTATGTAAAGAGTGTTCTTATATTAGACGCTGATGTGCACCAAGGTGATGGAACAATAGATATTTGCCAGAAACACCCCTCAATTTATACTTGCTCTATTCATAGTGAAAGTAATTTCCCTTTTGAAAAAAAACAGGGATGGTTAGATGTTTCTATTCCAGCTAGATCAAGTGATGAATATTATTTATCTCAAATTATCCAAACCCTAAAAGAAATTGATAATCGAATTTCCCCAGATATTGTTTTATACGATGGTGGTGTAGATATTTTTAAAGATGATGGATTAGGTAATTTGAATATTTCCCGTGAGGGAATTATTCAAAGGGACAGAATAATCCTTGAAAATTTTAGGAAAAAAAGAGTTCCTGTAACAACAGTTATTGGAGGCGGTTATAGCGTTGATAAAAGTGAGCTAGCTTCAAGGCATGCAATTATATTTGAAGTGGCGCTAGAAATGATTTAATGGATTTTTGGGGAGTTTTTACCCCCCCTATATCCAAGTTAAATTATAATGATATTCTCTTACTCTGATTAACAGGTTTACTGTTTGCCGCAAATACAATTTTTTGCGAGTTAAGTGAAGAGAAACGAAAGCTCGATGATGCTTTTGAGTTTTTGAGTATATTTAGTCTAATTTTGCTCATTCTTTTCTCCTTATATTTCAATAATTACTTTTCTTTGTTATTTTTGGATTTGTAATAGACATCTGATGTACAATTTAAGCAAAGCTATCAAAATTTGTTGATTTTATTGTATTTTTCAGTCAAATGTATGCCCAGATTTTTTCGGGAATGTGATTAACTTGATGTTTTTATTTGTTATTATCGCGTCCTTAATTATATGAGCAGGTTTAATAAAATTGTAGTGATCGGTGCTGGTACCATGGGTTCAGGCATAGCTGCACATCTAGCTAACTCTGAAAGAGAAGTCGTGTTGTTAGATCTTAGAGGCAATGACTCACCTAATCAAATTTCAGAAAAAGCGATTAACCTTATTAAAAAATCTGATCCTCCTTTATTGGTTGAAAAGTCTAGGTTAAGTCATATTAAGCCAGGCAACCTATCTGATGATTTTAATCAAATTAAAGATGCAGATTGGATAATTGAAGCTGTTGTAGAGCGGATAGATATTAAACATCAACTTTACTCTCAAATTGATAAAATCAGAAATCCTAATTCAATAGTATCCTCTAATACGTCAACAATTCCTTTATCAGTTTTAACTGAGGAAATGTCAGACTCTATGAAATCAGACTTTTGTATAACTCACTTTTTTAATCCTGTAAGATTTATGCGATTATTAGAAATCGTAGAGACTCCTCAAATTAATGTTAAAAAAATCATTGCTCTTAGAGATTTTTGTCAAAATGAATTAGGTAAAGGCATTGTTAATTGTAATGATACACCAGGTTTTATAGGGAACCGAATTGGAGTCTATGCAATGCAAGTGGCGATGTATGAAGCTTTAGAGCGTGGTCTTCCTGTAGAAATTGCTGATGCTTTATTTGGTCGTCCTTTAGGTATTCCCAAAACTGGAGTTTTTGGATTATATGATTTAATTGGAATTGATCTTATGAAAGATGTTTTAGCTTCTTTTAAGAAAGAATTACAAGAAGATGATCCTTTTATGGAAGTTGTTAAACCTCATCCTATTGTAGAAAAATTATTGGAGAAGGGATACACTGGAAATAAAGGACCTGGTGGTTTTTATGAAAATAAAGTAGTCGATGGAGACGAAATTACTAAAGCATTAAATACTTCAGATATGAGTTATTATGATTTTGACAAAGTTGACTTGCCTATTGCTCGTCGAGTTGAAAAGGAAGGTATCAAAGCATTACTGAATAATGATAGTGAATATGGAAAATATGTATTTGCCGTTATTTCTAAAATCATTAATTATAGCGCTTTTTGTATCCCTGAAGTATCTTCTAAAGTAACTGATATAGACGATGCCCTTCGTATGGGCTTCAATTGGCATGAAGGGCCTTTTGAGCTCTTGAATGAATATGGTTTAGAAAATTATATTCACAGACTTCAAGACGAAGGGTCAGATGTACCTGAGCTATTGGCTACTATGACTCGTCTCAAACAAGAGCCTTATGACTCTACATCCTCTCGCTCTTATAACCATGAGTCTGGAATGAAATTTATTAATAGAGGTGATGGTATTCGTCGATTAGGCGACCATAAAAAATATGCTAATCATGTTGCACGGAATTATGCCTCTACTATTTGGCAATTCACAGATGACATAAGAAAACAACGTTTACTAGTATGTGAATTCCATACTAAAGCTAATGCTTTAAATGGTGATGCTATGAAAATTTTAGAAGAAGCATTAGATCGAGTGGAGTCCGATGATTATCAAGGACTTGTTGTCTACAATGAAGCGATGAATTTCTCTGCAGGCGCAGATTTAAACACAATGATTGACCTAGCAGATAAATCAGATTGGAACGGGATTGATAGATATTTATCTCACTTCCAACAAGTTTGTAAAAAAATGAAGTATGCCTCAAAACCTACTATAAGTGCTGTTGCTGGTTTGGCTATAGGTGGTGGATTTGAAGTTGCATGTCAAACATCACGTATGGTAGCTCACATGAATAGCACATTAGGATTAGTAGAAACAGGTGTTGGACTTGTTCCTGGTGGTGGTGGATGTAAAGAATTACTTTGGAGATGGGTTCAAGATCCTGAATATATCAAAGACCATGATGAAGCAGCACTTCGTGTTTTTGATATAATTGGATATGGTTTAATGGCCCATTCACCCCTTCAAGCAAAAAAACATAAATTCTTTTTAAACAATGATGTAATAGTTTTGAATAGAGATAATTTGTTGGTCGAAGCATTTAAACAAGTTGATGAGTTAAAAAATGGATACAAAAATCCTTTAAAACCTCAATTCTGCCTTAGCGGACCAGAAGTCAAAGAGAAAATGCATCAACATTTATTAGATTTAGAGAAAAAAAATATAATTTTTGGATATGACGTTGAAATAGGTCTTCATTTAGCAACTGTTTTAAGTGGAGGGGATACAGATAAATCTAAAACTTTAACTGAACAAGACCTTTATAATTTAGAGCGACAGTCCCTTATAAATTTAATACAATCACAAAAAACACGCGATAGGATCCATGCGATGCTATTAAATGGAAGAAGACTAAAAAACTAATGAATAATTTTGAACAAGGAATGCAAAGAAATGATGCAAACTTTGTTCCTCTTACGCCTCTGAGTTTCCTCGATAGAATTAAAGATGTCTATCCAGACTATGAAGCATTAATTTATCAAGACAGAAAATATACATGGAAACAGGTTTATGATCGTTGTATTCAGTTTGCTAGCGCTCTAAATAAAATAGGAATAGCAGAGGGGGATGTAGTTTCCATCATGGCTGCAAATACCCCAGAGCTTTTTGAGGCCCATTACTCTGTTCCCATGACTGGTGGAGTAATTAATACTATTAACACTCGTTTGGATGTTCGCACAGTTGCTTACATTCTTGATCATAGTGATTGTAAAGTATTTATTGTAGATCGTCAGTTTCAAAAAGTAGCCAGTGAAGCTTTAGCTCAAGTTGATCGAGAAATTACAGTTATTGATATTGATGATCAGCATGCAGGTTTAGGTGAAATACCTTCACTTGGTAAACTAGAATATGAAAGTTTTTTATTATCAGGAGATAAAGATTTTGAATGGGTAAGGCCAAAAGATGAATGGCAAGCTATATCACTTAGTTATACTTCTGGAACAACAGGAAATCCTAAAGGAGTTGTATATCATCATCGTGGCTCTTATCTGATGTCTATGGGTAGTGTGAGTGCCTGGAATATGCCAAACCGCCTTACTTATTTATATACAGTTCCTATGTTTCATTGTAACGGTTGGGGATATCCATGGACACTAGCAATGTTACATGCAAGGGTTGTTTTTGTTAGAAATATTATTGTTAAAGACATTTTTGATTTAATTGATAAATATGAAGTCACTCACTTTGGAGGGGCCCCTATAGTATTAAATATAATCGCTAATGCCCCACCAGAAGATCAAAAATTATTGAAAAATAAGATTTATGTTATGACAGCAGGTGCGCCTCCTCCTTCATCAATTTTACAGAAAATGGAATCATTAGGATTTGAGGTAATGCATGTCTATGGCTTAACAGAAACATATGGTCATGTTACACATTGCGCTTGGAATGAGGATTGGAATAATCTTTCAGAGGAAGATCGCTTTGAACGAAAATCTTTTCAGGGTGTAAGGTATCCTCACACTGAAGTTGTCACTGTTTTAAATCCTGATACTTTTGAGCCAGTTCCCTTTGATGGTGAGACTATGGGAGAGATTATGATACGGGGTAATACAGTGATGAAGGGATACTATAAAAATGAAGAAGCAACAAAACTATCTTTGAAAAATGGATGGTTTCACTCTGGAGATTTAGCTGTCATTCATCCTAATGGTTATATTCAAGTTAAGGATCGTTCAAAGGATATTATTATTAGTGGTGGTGAAAATATTTCATCAGTTGAAATAGAAAATATTATAATAAAACACCCTACGGTATCTCTAGCAGCTGTTGTAGCTCGACCAGATGAGAAGTGGGGAGAGACACCATGTGCTTTCATTGAACTAGCAGAAGGTCAAGATGTTACAGAAGAGGAATTAAAAACTTTTTGTCGTCAACACTTAGCTGGTTTTAAAATGCCAAAAACATTTATATTTCAAACACTACCTAAGACATCTACAGGTAAGATTCAAAAATTTGAATTACGTAATATCGTAAAAAAACTTTAATTACTTTTTTCTTTTTGATTAGGTTTAGGAATAATCCTCATATTTTTTAATTTTTTAAAACAATTATAACAAACCATATTGTGATAAGATGATATCAAATTTTGTATTTTTTGAGGAGAGCTATGGATCTCAGACTCGATATAAAGAGCATCCATTGTAGAGAGCTCACTCTCGCAGTATTTACACGACTCGCTCATCTATTAATATTTTAGAGATTTCTTAATTTTGTTCCAATACTGAAAAAATCTTTTTGCTGGTTGTAGATATTTATCTGTTGATAAAAAATAGTCGGGTAAAAGGTCTAGAACATATATCTCTTGAATTTGTAGAAATAAATTTTGGTATTCGGGTATAAAGGTTTTTTTAGAGATTATTGAGGAAATAGGGTTTTTTTGGTTAATTTCATTTATCACTCTTGAGGTATTTCCTTTATAGATAATGGCCCCAGCTTGTTCTGCCAAAAAATACCTATATTCAACGACTTTATCACTAATTTGATAGTTTTTTTGAAGATCTTGATCAAAAATATAAATGGGCTGCCCTTCAACATTATTTGGAACTCTCATGAACTCTTCGTATAGATAAATGATTTTCATAAGTTGGGGAAAAGCCTCTTGCTAATGTCTTCATAACTTCCATCAATTTCTAAATTTTCAGAGGGGTTGATAGCAATTTTCTTTCCAGAATATTTAATAACATTGTCTAAGTTGAATATATAAGGTTTACCAGCAAAGGTACTTGCTATCCATTGCCAGGAGAAATTATTACTAGCTAAGTCACCGTCAAGTAAATGCTCCAAAAAAAACTTCGCACCAGCTTGCCATTTTATTTTTCGGAAATGAACAATATAGGAAGCAAGATACATTCTTGCATGATTATGTATAAATCCTGTTTCGATTAGCTCTCGGATAAAGTGGTTTATAATTGCAGTTGGCGTTTGCCCTGTGAGAATATCATTTGGTAATTCATCTCTATAATCATGAGATTTAAATCCTGTTTTATATTCTTCGACATCCTTCCAAAGATAATCGGGATTTTGATAAGCATAGCTTCTCCAAAAATCTCGCCAAGCTAATTCTTGGATAAACTTTTCACTTTCGATGTAGGAATATTTCTGTTTGTTTAAATTAAAAATCTCTTGGTTTGTAACAATACCATGTTTAATAGCAATAGATAAACGGGAGATATGACCATCCAAATAGTTTCTAGTTTTAGCATATTTTTCTGGGTTAAAATTTTCAAATAAAGAGAGTATTTCTGATTTAACACAAGATGGAAGGTTTTGTTCAGTTGTGTTAGAAATTAAGTCAGTAATTTTTTTAATTTGCACTTCAATTTATACTAACGCTTAGAAATGTTAGATTGACTAAAATCTAAATGTGACTGAACTTCCAGGGGGTAGTTGGGCAATTTTAGAAACATCATCACTAGCTAATAACGCAATTTTGGGATAACCGCCAGTACAGGGAATATCTCTAAGTAAAACAATTGGCTGGCCGTTGCTAGGAATTTGAATGCTTCCAGGCAATATACCCTCCGATAAAATATCATGAGATCTTTGACTGATTACAGGCTCTCCCTTGAGCCTTAGTCCCATTCGATCACTTTGAGACGTAATAGTATAGGGAGTTGATGCAAATTGCTGGATAGTTTCATCACTAAAAAAATTCAGTTGAGGGCCCGCAAATACTTTAAAATCTAACTGTTTTTCAATATTGATCTCATCATTAAAAGCTAAATCCCAGGACCTTACTTTTTCTTTAATATGAAAACTATCACCTATTTGAAGAGGGCGTGGAATACTTCCGATTTGAGACTTTGTATCCGTTGCATAGCTATCAAGACATGGCTTAAGTCCTAATCCATTCTCGAAAGCTATATAGCCATAAACTGAGTCAATTGTATTATGGATATTTAACTCATCTCCTTCAAAGAGATTAATGCTTGTATAGGGTTTGTGCTCTATCTGAGTGTTATTTTGCTTTTGAACGAATATTTTACAATCTCCCCCTACACAGGCTTTTATTGCCCCTTGAGTAATTTTTAATGATGGTCCAACATACGCAAATTCCAAAAATTGATTTCCATGATGGTTTATAATTGACTCTAATGCTATCAAAATTCTATGATCCATTGCACCACTCGGAGAGATGCCAAGATGTTGGTAGCGAAATCTTCCAAAATCCTGAACAGTAAGATATGTACCAGTTCTTGATATTAATAAACTGTTCATTGTGAGTATTCCTTTATTAAATCCTGAAAAGGTAACTTACATTTTTGAATATCTTCAAATTCAGAAAGTGTTATAGAATAAAATTGCACTCTATCTCCCGGAAGAAATAATGAGGCTCTTGGATGACTCAAATCAAATATGTCGAAAGGGACTTGGGCAATTATATTCCACCCCCCAGGTGAAACTTTAGGATAAACGCAAGTATGTTTTTTTGCTATACCAACAGATCTTGCTGGGATTTGAACTCTTGGAGATTCTAGTCGTGGAGTGATCAACGATGAAGGTACCTCACCTAAGTAAGGAAAGCCCGGCATAAAACCAATATAGTAGGTATAGTAAATTTTATTAGTGTGCAGATTAATAACATCTTGTTTTGAAATATTGTGAAGTTTTTGAATATTTTCGATATCAAGGGCGAAGGAGTTATCATAGCAGGCAGGAATTTTCCATATTTTTTGGTAAGAGGACTTTTTAGAGGGTTTAAAATTATGAATTTGACTTTTAAGCAAATCCAAAGATTTATCTTTATTTTCAATAGTATTAAAGTGTAAAACAATTTTATTGAATGAGGGAGTGATATTTAAAACAGGAAGATTTAACCCTTTAAGAAAAGAGAAAAGAAGATTTATTTCTTGAGATATTTCTTGAGAGCTTTCATTACCAAAATCAATTATAAGACCCCTGTCTCCATAGTGATTTATCTCTTTGAAAAACATAAGATTATTTTAATGTAATATCTATGACTGTGAATAAAATTAATTTTAATTCGGATTTAGGTGAGCAAGATGAATTTTTTTTTAATAAAGTTGATAAGCCTCTCTTAAAACAAATTAATTCAGCTAATGTAAGTTGTCTTTTTCATGGAGGCTATCATGATGTTGTAAAAAAAGCAGTTCATGAATGTCAAAAACAAGGAGTAAGTATTGGTGCTCACGTATCTTTTAATGATAAGGAAAATTTTGGAAGGAAAATTCATTCTTGGAATAAGCAATCACTCCACGATCTACTTAGCAAGCAAATTCAATTTATGATTGATATTACAAAAGATTTTCATATATCAATATCGCATTTAAAACCCCATGGTGCCCTTAATACACTAGCCTGTCGAGATGAGGATTTAGCATATGAAATAACTTCATTTATAAATGAATTCTATCCGAATTTGATTATCCTGGCTCCCTCTTTAAGTTTGTTAGCAGATGCTAGTCAAAATGAAGGTCTTCAAACCGCCCTTGAGGTTTTTGTTGACCGGACCTATGAAGACGATGGTTCCTTATCCCCTCGCTCTATTCAAGGTGCAGTAATACAAGATCCAATTCTATCTCAAAGACATATAAAAAAAATGATTACCGAGAGGGCTATTATAAGTCGAAATGGCTTAATATTAAAAACACCTTTTCATTCTATTTGTCTCCACAGCGATACACCAAATAGTGTTGAAATTTCGAAACAAATTTGCATACTTCTCCAATCAATGAATATCGAACAAAAGACCCTACCAGAATTATTTTAATTATAATGGATCACTATTTTTTTTACGGAACTCTGCGATCTCTATTTGTCCTTGAAGCTGTGATCGGCAGGTCTTCTTCAGATTTGATATTTCAAGAAGCATTTGTCCCTGACAGCGAACTCCGAATAGTTGTTAATGAGTCGTTTCCCGTCATAATATTCGATTCTTTATATAAAGGAGTCAATGGCACTCTTGTTCAAGGATTAAACAGTGAAGACATATCTAGAATATTATTTTTTGAAGATGTGGAGTTTACTCCTCAAAAATTATTAGCAAGAGTTGGTCAAAAAAATATCCAAGCTAAGTACTTCTCTCAACATGGGGTCAGACCCTCTGATGATCCTTGGTCATTTGAAGAGTGGAAAAAAAAGGATGAAAAATTATCTACGATAACAGCTAAGCTGTGGATGGAGCTATATGGGAAATACACAGCAGTAGAAGCTGAACAATTTTGGAGTGAAATTAAAACAAAAGCCATATCTAAATTTAATCTTAATGATTAAGCTAATTACATTATTACTTACTTTTAATGTTATTTTTCAATCAACTTTAATTGCTAAAGATAAAGAAATTGAGCTTCTACAGGAGGGTGGAAAAGTTGTTTTTATTAGACATGCATATGCCCCTGGTGGAGGAGATCCCATAAATTTTATAATTGATGATTGTAATACTCAAAGAAATTTAAACGAACAAGGTATTAATCAATCATATACAATTGGTGCAATTTTTCACAATAACCAAATTCCAATAGATAGGGTTTTATCTAGTCAGTGGTGTAGATGTTTAGATACTGCAAAGTTTGCTTTTGAGAATTTTGAAATATGGAATACTTTAAATTCAACATTTTCAGAAACTTTCAGAAAAAACCATGCTGAACAGATATCAGAATTAAGAGAATTTTTAAAACATTGGGACGATAGCAAAGGTAATCTTATACTTGTTACCCACTATGTCATTATCGAAGGTGCTTTAAATTATTACTCAAGTTCAGGTGAGATAGTAATTGCTAATAAATATCTTGAGGTTCTGGGTAATATTAAAACTAAGTACTAAAAGAAAACTCTTTCAATAAACCAATATAAACCAATTAGGCCAATAATTCCTGAGATAGGAAATTGGATATAAAGTGAATACCAAGGTTGTCTTGATGGTACAATCATCAGTATAAATAATAAAATTATAATTCCAATTTGTGCGACTTCTACTCCTAGATTAAATGATAACAAACTTAGTATAAGCTGGCTTGTGTTTAGTCCAATATCGCCTAAAACAAAAGCAAAACCCAACCCATGAATTAATCCAAATATAAAAATAATTATATATCGAGATAGTGCAGAATTTAATGATAATTTTTTTTGTAAAATATTTTCAAAGGCAATATAGCTAATTGATAAAGCTATCAATGGTTCAATAATAAAAGCAGGTATATATACAAGATTAAGACTTGCCAAAATTAAAGTTAAAGAATGAGCTATAGTAAACATTGTTATTTGCCCAATTAATGATTTTAATCTTAATGAATAAAAGAAGATGCCAATAACAAATAAAATATGATCTAAGCCCTTGGGTACAATATGTTCAATTCCTAATACTAAGTAGTCTACTGCGGTTTGTAAAAAAGAAGAAGGAAGAGTCTTTGATAATGGCTCTGATACTTCAGCTGGTTTTAAATAACTGGCATATATTACAGTTTGTTTTGAGGTATCGCTAAATTGCCTTATTACCACATCTCCTATAAATTTATCAAATTGAAGAGTTAGACTATCACTATCAATTAAACTCATAAACTTTAATTTAGTCTCACGAGGTAATTCTAAATTTTCCTCAGGGATAATATCAATCTTTTCTAACCGAGGACTTAGTGACCCTGATTCATCAACAACTTTTATTTTATTTATAAACTTTATACTTTGATCATTAATGATTTTAGCCAACTCCATATCTGAAAGAGCGCGAAATTGGTCATAGATTAAAGACTCAGGGGATTTATTGGTATCTTGATAAGTAGATGCATCAACATCAGCAAGAACAGTTTCCGCATTAATAGATAATTCTATTGATAGACTTCCATCAAAGATGATAATATCAACAACAGCGGGTTTTATTTCATGAGAATTAGTTTGAAAACTAATAAAAACAAAAAATAATATAAAAAACTTTTTCATTATGAAAACTTATATCAAATTTCTAAACAATAACCTCATTCTTTTAGTCTTCTTTTTAGTAAATATTTCTATAGTTGAAGCTCATGAATTTTGGATTGAACCTTCAGAATATTTTTTTGAAAACAAGAAATTAGAAGCACATTTGAAAGTCGGACAAGAATTTCAAGGAATGCGATTAATGTATGATCCACAGAGATTTAAAACCTTTAAAATATTATCAGGATCAAAAAATAAGAAAATAGATGTAGAGGGAACTTTAGGAGATGTTCCTGCTATAAATTTTAAACCTGACCTTAAAGGATTATTAATCATTTATCATGAAACTGTAGATCAATTAGTTGATTATAAAAAATTCTCAAAATTTAAATCTTTTGTTACTGAAAAAGGATATAAAAAATTGATAAATGTTCACAAAGAAAAAAAATATCCTTTAGAAAATTTTATAGAAAGTTATAGACGATATGCTAAATCATTAGTTGCTTATAATGGAATAGAGGGAAAAGATAAAAAAACAGGTTTATTATTTGAATTTGTTTTATCTAACAATCCTTATAGTCAATTAGAAGATAATCTTATTGAGGCAACCCTTTTCTACAAGAAAAGACCGCTTAAAGAAAATCTTGTAACAATCTTCATAAAAAATGAAAAAGATGAAATTATTTTAAAACAAGTTTTCACTGATGATAAAGGTCGTTTTTCTTTCTCCATAAAGCCCGGACAGACATATCTTCTTGATTCTGTAATAATTCTTCCAAAAAAAGGTAATCCATCAAAGAAAGAGCCTATCTGGCATAGTATTTGGGCTTCTACAACATTTGCCGTTCCAAAAACTTATCTCGAAAAATAACTCGTAAAATTGTAAAATTTTAATATAAAAATGATCTTTTTAAGCAAAGTATTCTTAGCCGCTCTAGTTATAGCATTTGCCAGTTGGCTATCAGGCAAAAAACCAGAGCTTTCAGGTTTCATAATTGCTCTCCCGATTGCTAGCATCATCGCAATTGCTTTTTCTTACTTAGAACATAAAAATACTGATAATTCTGTAATTTTTGCAAAAAGTATTCTGTTAGGGGTTCCGATATCATACTTATTTTTTGTTCCCTTCTTCTTTGCAAAGAGTTTAAATATGAACTTTTGGTTAATTTATGGATCAGGCTTGATTTTATTAATAATCGGTTATTTCTTACATAAATATATTACAAATCTTATTTAATGTTTGAACTTTTTGCTAATGCCACACCCAACGCTAGAAAAATTTCTATTATGTTAGAGGAAATTCAAAAACCATTTAAGGTAAATTATATTAACTTAGAAAAAGGTGATCAATTTAAAGATGATTTTAAAAAAATTTCACCATTTTCTAAAATACCAGTTTTAAAAAATACAATTACTAATCAAACTTATTTTGAGTCAGGAGCTATTTTAATTTATCTTGCTGACTTAAGTGGGAAATTTTATGGCCATAATAAAGATTTAACTAATCAATGGTTAATGGCTCAAATGGCATACGTTGGCCCTATGCTTGGTCAACATCATCAATTTCATTATTATAATCATGGGAGAAGTAAATTTGGAGAAGATCGTTTTTTTGAGATTGCAAAATTTATTTATAAGATATTAGATGATCATCTTTCCAAAAATGAATTTTTAGCACAAGAATATTCCATAGCTGATATAGCTACATTCCCGTGGATTGCAAGACATACTATTCATGATATTGGTCTTGCTAATTATATTCACTTATCTCGCTGGTATGAAGTGTTAAAAGAAAGACCAGCAGTTATAAAAGGTTATGATTTATTTCTAGATAAATCCTATCCACCAGAAATATAAAATGAAAGTTTATTATAATGGTTCATGTAATATATGTAATGCTGAGATCTCACATTATAAAAAGATTAAAAAAAATATTAATTATATCGATATATCAAAATCTATGGATAAAGATATAAGCCATCTTAGTAAAAAAAATCTTTTTAGAAGAATGCACGTTTATGACCAGGGTAAATTATTTATTGGATCTGAGTCTTTTTTAGTTTTGTGGGAAAAAATGCCAAAGCTAAGATATTTGGCTATGTTTCTAAAATTGCCTATATTTAGACAGCTATGGAATGTTATCTATGAACTGGCAGCTATCATATTATATTTGAAAAACAAATCGAAATTGTAGGTTTGGAGAACCATTCTTGCAGTAAAACCACAAGAATGGTTTTTTTGGAGGATTAAGGTTAATCCTCTATTTCTACCTATACAAAATTATATTGGATCAAAAAAAAATCTTTAAAAAATCCAATAAAATCGGTACTTTTAAGATAATTAATTCTTTTTTTAAGATTTTCATTTACATTTTATCATTAAAAGTTCACCAACTTTATATGAAATATAATTGTACCAATTGGGATAAAAATTCATGGCTCTCTTCCGATATATACTTCAATGATTTAAATGATCTCTTAATAACAAAACTGAAAATTGACGATAAATGTAAAATTTTAGATATTGGTTGTGGAAGAGGCTATTTACTAAATAATTTATCTACAAAAATTAATTTTAAAAAAAAACTATATGGTGTTGAGCCGGTTAAACACAAAAAAAATACCAACAAAAAAATAAGTATTTTTAATAAGTCTATTCAAGAATTTCTAAAAGAAAATACTAACAATTATAATATTATTATTATGAAGCAGGTTCTTCATTTAATACCTAGTGACGAAAGAGAAGCGCTTCTTCATGAACTAAAAAAAATTATTCCAGTTGATGGAAAACTAGTCATTATGCAAATGAATGAAAAATTTCAACTACCTTGCTTTCCAGCAATGAAAAAATTACTTACCAAAACTTTATCACATCATCAAATCATAGAGAATGAATTAAAAAATCTATTCAATATTATCCAAAAAGAGGAATATTCTTTTAAAGTTAATCTTCCTAGAAGTACTTATATAGGTATGATTGAAGATAAATTTATATCTGTTCTTGATTATTTATCTAAAGAAGAAATAAAAGAGGGATGCGAATATATTCAAAGTCGATATCCTTCAAATATTTCATTTATTGATAAATTAAAAATTAATATATTTGGCTAATTATTTTACTTTTTGTAGATAAAAATTACCTAATATTACAATAGTACTTCCTATGATTATTAAAAAAGAGATTTTTTCATTTAATAATAAAATTGTTAGAAGTATTCCAAACACTGGAAATAGACTATAAAAAGGTAATACTGTTTTGACCTGATAATGTTTATATAACCACAACATCAATATTTGTGCTAAACAGGAAACAACAATTCCAGAATACAATGCAGGTGTGTAAGCTATCCAATTATGATTAAAAATATTTTTTAATTCATTGTTTTCAAAAATTAAAACTAATGAAATCATTAAAGGAAACGAAAATATTGCCATCCAGCTATTTACTTCAATAGAACTAAATTCATTTAGTTTTTTCGATATCATTGATGCTGATCCATATGCAAAAGCAGCTAAAATTCCATAAATTAAACTTAATCTTGATTGAAAAACTATAGGATCAAAGCAAATCAGCGTTAAACCTAAAAGCACTATTCCAATAAAAAACCATCTACGCCCAGTTACTCTTTCTCTTAAATATACAGAACTTAAAACAACTCCTATAGGTATTGATAACTGCATTATCAAAATCATTGATGATGTAGATAGCGTATTTTCTAGTGATAAATACATAAATGGATAAAGACCGAGTCCCATCAATAATCCATATCCAACAATATATTTAAAATTTTTGTGATGAGTTGTTTTCCATTTTAGGAAGGGTAAAAGTAATATAAACATTGGAAGTATTCTTAATAAAGAAAATATTAAAGGAGATATATTTTCATTTAATCCAATCTTACCAATTGGATAAGAGCTACCAAAGAGAATCATCACAAGTAAAGTGATGAGTAGATGGGGAATAGTCACTTGGATTTATTCAATTTTAATACTTCTCCAATAAAATAAAGAGAACCACCAAAATAAATAGATGTTTTTGATGAAGTATATTTGTTAATTAATGAAAAACTTTGTTTTAAAGATTGAGAAAATAAATTATGAAACTTTTTAGGTATATCATCTTTATTGATAGAATTTTCTTCATTCATTTTAACTACAATAATTTTATTAAAATGTTTAGATAATTCACTGAGCATATATGAATACTTTTTATTATTTAAAAATGAACAAATAAGAATTTTTCTATTTTTTTCTAATGATTTAATTAATACTTTCATTCCATCAATATTATGAAAGCCATCTAAATAAATATTTTTATATTTATGAACATATTTCAATAATTTACCTTGAGAAATTAATTGTAATCGACCATCCCAATGACATTTGCTAAGAGCTTTTTCAGTAGATTTAATTTCAAAATTATTTTTTAATAAGTTTCGTGATATGTGTATTGCTAATCCGGCATTACTTTTTTGATGATCACCGATAAGATTTAAATTTGATATATCAATTTTTACATCATCAGAAATATAAAAATTGGATTTTATTTTCCATTCTTGGTTATAAACACTTGCAATTATTTTTCTTCTTTCAAGTTCTGATAAAATAAATTTCATCACAGATGGCTTTTGCTTATTAATAAAATTGATACTTTTTTTATTAAAAATTCCTAATTTTTCAAAAGCTATTTTGGATAAAGAATTTCCTAAGTAGTCTTGATGATCAAGTGAAATTGGAGTAATTGCTGCATATTTCCTACCATTAATTATATTAGTTGCATCAAATCTACCACCTAACCCAACTTCTAATATCAAAAAATCAGCTGTATGATCTTGAAAGGCTTTAAAGGCTGCGGCAGTAGTAATTTCGAAAAATGTAATTAATCTTCCATTATTCACCTTTTCGCAAACACTTAAATATTCTAGAAGCTTTGATTTACTAATATTTTTGGAATTTAGTTGGATACGTTCATTAAAACTAACTAAGTGTGGAGTTGTGTAAATGTGTGTTGAGTAACCATGTTCATTCAATATAAATTTTAAAATAGAGGCAGTAGACCCTTTACCATTCGTTCCCCCAATGTGAATAATTTCTGGTAATTTTTTTTCATCAAATTTAATATCTTTTAATAGTTTTTCGATACGCCCAAGTGAAAGATCAGAAAATTTTGGATGAAGCTTTAATAGCCTTTTAAAAATAGGGTCTTCCAAAGAATTTATTTTTTAAGAAACGATAGAACACGTGAAAGAGATTCACGCAATTCTTTTCGATGGACTACCATATCAATCATTCCGTGTTCTAGAAGATATTCTGCAGTTTGGAAGTCTTCAGGAAGTTGTTCATTGATCGTTTTTTCAATTACTCTCTTCCCGGCAAAGCCAATCATGCTTCCTTTTTCAGCAATGATAATATCACCAAGCATTGCAAACGACGCACTTACCCCTCCAGTAGTAGGGTGTGTTAGGACACTAATAAAAGGTATTTTTTTTTGATCTAACAAATTGACTGCAGCAACTGTTTTTGGAAGTTGCATTAAGCTAACTATGCCTTCTTGCATTCTAGCGCCACCAGAAGATGCAATAGAAATAAAAGGGCATTGAAGCTCAACCGATTTTTGGCAAGCAATCTTAAATGCTTCTCCTACATACTGCCCCATAGAGCCGCCCATAAAACTAAAGTCTAATAAAAATATACAAACTTTTTGACCACCAATATTTCCTGTTGCAACAATAGCAGCATCTTTTTGATTAGTTTTTTGTTGTGCTGCTTTTAGTCGATCGGTGTATTTTTTCAAATCCTTAAATTGAAGGGGGTCATTATTATCAAATGGTATATCTATTAATTCATAAACTTGATCATCAAATAATTGTTTAAAGCGATTATCGAAATTAATATACATATGTTGATCACAATAAGAACAAACATGTAAATTTTCCTTGAGATCACTAACATAAAGCATTCTTTCGCCACATCCACATTTTGTCCATAAATCAGAAGGAGGATCTTTTCGATTAACTAGAGAACTTAACTTCGGTTTTACAAAATCTGTTAACCAATTCATAATTAAATTTTAACCTCGTTAATAAACTTTCTCAAAGAGATAATGTACTTATTAAAATTCATCTTAGCGTCAAAATATTTTTGAATTAATGCGGATCCAATAATAATTCCATCAGCATTAGTTTTTTTAGAGATAGCAAGAGCATCTTTTTTAGATTTAATACCAAAACCAACAAGAACAGGGGTTTTAGTGAGTTTTTTGAGGGAGGATACATTTTTACTGATTTCTGAATAGTCGAGTTTATTTGAGCCTGTAATGCCTGTGGCAGATATATAGTAAATAAAACCTTTTGCTTCTTTAAGAAGACGTTTTGATCTGATTTTATCTGTCATAGGTGAGATAAGCTTAATTAAATGAACATTACTCTTGTCTAGAAGTTTTTTGGTTTCCGCTTCTTCTTCAAAAGGTAAATCAACTAATATAATTCCATCAACAATTCCTTTAATATCAGATATAAATTTTTTAATCCCATATTTTTGTACGGTATTTAAATAACACATAATTACAAAAGATGTTTGGTTGCTATCTTTTCGCAGTTGCTTAATAAGATTTAAAGATTGCTTCGTGGTAATTTTAGACTTTAACGCTATTTTACTAGACTCTTGAATAATAGGGCCGTCAGCCATAGGATCTGAAAAAGGAAGACCAAACTCAATAATATTAGGTTGATGAGATAAAATCTCCTGAAAGATTTTTTTACTATGGGTAAGATTTGGAAAACCACAAGTCATAAATAAAGATAGAATTTTTTTTGAGGGGAGGTTGTCTAGCCTATTCATCTGCGTCAAACCCAATTGCTTTAGCGGCAGTAAATAAATCTTTATCTCCTCTACCACATAAATTTAAAATAACTGTTTTGCCTTTATGTTTGTTTTTAAAAGCTTTTATCAGATAGGCAAGCGCATGAGAAGGCTCAAGAGCTGGAATGATACCCTCAAGCTTAGAGCAAAGCTGAAAAGCACTTAATGCCTCTTTATCTGTAACACCAAAATATTGAGCTCTTTTTATATCTTTTAAGTAAGAATGCTCTGGTCCTACGCCCGGGTAATCAAGTCCAGCTGAAATTGAATGTGCTTCTTTAATTTGACCATCGTTATCTTGAAGAACATAGCTATAGCTTCCATGAAGAATACCAGGAGTACCAGAAGTCATTGTTGCAGCAGTTTGATTAGTTTTAGGACCTTTTCCAGCTGCCTCAACTCCAATAATTTTTACATTTTTGTCATTAAGGAAGGGGTAAAATAAACCCATCGCATTAGATCCACCACCTACACAGGCAATCAGATAGTCAGGTAATTTTTTTTCAACTTTTAAAATTTGTTCGCGAGCTTCTTTTCCAATAACTGATTGAAAATCACGAACCATTTTAGGATAGGGGTGTGGTCCTGCAGTTGACCCTATGATATAAAAAGTGTCTCTTACATTTTTAATCCAATCACGCAGAGCTTCATTCATTGCATCTTTAAGAGACTTACTTCCGGATTCAACTGGAATGATATTAGCCCCTAATAGCTTCATTCTAAAAACATTAGGCTTTTGTCGTTCAATATCTTTTGATCCCATGTAGATATTACATGGAAGCCCAAATAAAGCACAAACAGTTGCTGTTGCTACACCATGTTGACCAGCACCAGTTTCAGCAATAATTCTTGTTTTACCCATTTTCTTAGCAAGTAGTATCTGCCCAAGACAATTATTAATTTTATGAGCTCCAGTATGATTGAGCTCATCTCTTTTAAAGTAGACTTTTGGACCATTAATATATGATGATAAATTTTTTGCATGATGAAGTGAGGATGGGCGCCCAACATAATTTTTAAACAAGTCAGATAGCTCTTTTTGAAATTTTTTATCTTTTTGGATTTTTTGGTATGAGGTATCTAGATCAAGAAGTAAAGGCATTAATGTTTCTGAGACATACATTCCTCCGTATTCGCCAAAGCGACCTAAGGTATTTGGTTCATTATATTTATTCATTTTTTAATGATGAAATTAAACTATCAATTAATGAAAGGTTTTTTTCACCCTTTATTTCCTCTACGCCTGAATTTATATCAACAAAATTAGCACCTGTTAAGTTAATTGCCTGAGATAAATTATCTTGATTTAAGCCTCCAGATAAAATAAATGGTAATTTTTTTGGATTATTAAAATCATTCCAATTCCAAGTTCTATTATTACCTCCAGGTTGGTCATTTATAGAAGGATCACCTTCAATTAAAAATCTTGTAACATTTTTGAGAGCAGTATCTTGGAAGTTTTTGGGAGAAATTGATTTATAAATATCTTTTTTAAAATAATCTTTTATCCCGTTTATATCATCTTGATTTTCATTTCCATGTAATTGGATAGTATCAAAGTCAAATATATTCAACTTTTCTTCAATATCTTTCATTGTAGGATTAACGAAGACTCCTACAAATTTGTCTTTATAACTATGAAAATATTGATTGATTATTTGAAGAGTACCATATTCTAAATTTCTTGGACTTTTTTCATAAAAAATTAAACCTTGTTGATCAACTCCCATATTTAAACAATGTTCAATTATTGCTGGATTAGTTTGTCCACAAATTTTGATTTTGATATTTTTCATAATATTTTTGGAGCATAGACTTTGGATCTTTGCTATTGATTAATTCTCTACCAATTACAACAAAATTAGCACCTAAGTTGAGAGCATCATGGACATATGTAACTCTTTTTTGATCATCTTTTCTATTAAACATTTTAACCCCTGGTGTGATTTTGAGTAAACTTTTAAATCTTTTAATCTCTGATAGATCGCTGCCTGCGCAAATTATTCCATTTATCTCTGACTTCTTCGCTAATGATGCAAACTTCTTAACTAGTTTAGCGGTGTCGTGTTCATTATAAATGTCTCGGCTATCTTTACTATCGAGGCTTGTTAAGAGAGTGACGCCCAATAGCTTTGTTTTCATTTTTTTTTGTTTGATTGTTGATAATGCATATTTCATCATTGTACTACCACCCGAGATGTGGATTGTTAAATAATCGGGATTTATTTTAGATAGAGACTCTAAAGCACTTCCTACTGTATTAGGAATATCATGAAGTTTTAAATCAAGAAATAGTTTTGATTTATTTTTTTTTATTTCTTTGATTAGCCTATCTGAGTTGATATTATAAAATGATCGATAACCAACTTTAAATCCATAAACATAGGGGTGTAGTTTTTTTACAACTTTTAAATTCTCGTGATTAGTTTTGCTATCGAGTGCTATAAATGCTCTAAATTTTTTCATTCAATCTTCTATTTAAATTCTCACTTATTTTAAAAGATACTTTCCACTTCGAAGGTATATAGATCTTTTTTTTATTTCTTGGGTCCGAACCAAATCGTGATGGCATTAATTTTGACCGGAACACTCCAAAATTTCTCAGTTCAATTGTCTGGTGTTTTATTAATGACTCCTCCAATAGATCAAAGAACCTATTAAATATAGCTTCATTAATCTGAGGAGTTAAATCATTTTCAGATTGTAAAAAGGACTTTAAAAGGTCAGATTTATTCTGCTTTGGTGTCCTTGTCTTCATCCAAAGCCTTACCTAAGATATCACCTAAAACTGACCCTGAAGATTTTGACCCATATTTTTCTAACAGACTTTGTTCTTCATCAATTTCTAATTGTCGAATTGATAAAGCAAATTTTCTATTAGTTAAATCAATAGAGCTAATTTTAGCATCAATTTTTTGACCTTCATTGTAGCGGGAAATATTTTGCTCTTCTTTATTTTTTGAGAGCTCTTTCCTTCTAATTGTAGTTTCAATAAAATTCGCAACCTCTACATCAATACCATTATTATTAATTTTTGTGATAGTAGCAGAGACAATATCTCCTTTATTTTTATCTTTAAAAAATTCATGAAAAGGATCGGGCGATAATTGTTTGATACCAAAACTAATTTTTTCTTTTTCAGGATCTATTTCAAGAATTTTAACCTGAATATTTTGACCTTTTTGATATTTTTTAAGAGTTCTATCACCATTAGAGTCGGTCCACGATAGGTCGTTTTTATGGATTAAACCGTCAATATTTTCGTTTAGTTTCGCAAAGATACCAAACTCTGTGATATTTTTAATTTCTGTATCGATCGTTTGATCTTTTTTATATTCGTTAAGAATATTTTCCCATGGGTTGGGCTCTGTTTGCTTAATACCCAAGCTGATACGTTTCTTTTCTTTATCGATTTCAAGAACTTTGACACGAATGTTAAATCCGACTTCAAGAATTTTATTTGGATGAATGTTCTTTTTTGTCCAACTGATATCATTTGAGTGAACTAGTCCTTCTAAATCTTTCTCAGTTAATTGAACAAAAGCACCGTAATCAGTAATGTGTGTAATCTTACCATCATAAATTTCATTAAGAGTTATTTTATCTTCAATTTTAGCCCAAGGATCATCTTTAAGCTGCTTATATCCAAGACTAATTTTCTCTGAGTCATCTGATACTTTTAGAATTTTAAAATCATAATTCTTGCCAACCTCTAAAACATCTGATGGATGACCAATTCTACTCCAAGATATATCACTCAAATGCACTAGACCATCAATGCCTCCAAGATCTACGAATGCACCATAGTCTGTAAAAGTTTTAACTCTTCCATTTACAACAGAGTCAGACTTTGATTTATCCAAAATTTCATTTTTAATAACCTTTTGTTTTTCTTCTAGTATCGCTTTTCGTGACACAACAATGTTTCCTTTTGAGTAATCCATCTTTAAAATCTCAAAAGTTTCTTCCGTTTTAATTAGGTGGCTAACATCTCTTACAGGCCTGACATCAATTTGACTCAAAGGAAGAAATGCATTAGTTCCCATTATTTTGACATATAAACCCGCTTTTGCCTTACCAACAATAAAGCCTTTTACTCTCTCTTTGTTGTCATAAAGTTTTTGTAATTTCTCCCATGATTTCATCTTAATCGCTTTTTCATGAGAAAGTCTTACGTTTCCTTCTCTATCTTCTAATTTTTCAATAAAGACTTCAATTGATTGCCCTTCTTTTAAGTCATCAGAGGATCCAGTATTTAAAAATTCTTCTTTAGGGATTTGCCCTTCGCTTTTGTATCCAATATCAACGGTCACGAATTGATCGCTGACTTTTAAAATTGTTCCAGAAATTATTTTATTTGCAGAAATATTAGTTTTAGTTTCGAATTGTTGGTCTAGCAGTTTGCTATAATCGTCATTAGATATCATATGTCATTGTTTACCTTTCAAAGTAGTCAGGTTTTTTTAAAGTTTTATAGGTCTTTTTCAAGGAAAATTAATGAAAATATTTAGCAGTATCCTTGAAAAAAGACGGATAACTTGTTTTTACACTCGATTTATCCTTAATAATGTTATTTTTTATACATATTAAGTTAGCTATATAAAATGACATCACTATGCGATGATCGTGATGATGAATGATTTTTGCACCACCTTTTTTTAAATCAGTGCTGCCATATATATGAAGATCAAATCCTTTTATTTCTGATTTAACACCCATGTTTTTTAGATTTTGATGAACTAGTTGAAGCCTGTTGCTTTCTTTGACAGTTAATTCTTTAAGACCTTTAAAAATACTTTTTCCATTAGCAAAGGATGCAGCAACAGATAAAATTGGTATTTCATCAACTTGCAAAGGAACATCTTTAGCTTCCAAAATAGTTGGCTTTAAGTATTTTTTTTGATCAACTTTTAAGTCGGCTATAGTTTCAAAATTAACTTTTCTTTTATTAATAATCTCAATCATGGCTCCCATTTGCTTTAAAGTTTTAATGAAACCTATTCGAGTTTTATTAAATAACATATTTTTGATAATTAACTTTGACCCAGGTTTTAAACATGCAGCTGTTATAAAAAAGGCAGCCGAAGAGGGATCACCAGGAACATTATATTTGATATTTTTTAAATCTATATCATTTCTCATTTTGATATATCGATAATTTGAATCTTCTTTTACTCGAATATTATAACCCATTGCCTTTAGCATATTTTCAGTATGGTCTCTTGTTGATTTATATTCTTTTATTTCTACTAAGCCTTTTGTATTTAGGGCGGACAACATAATTGCACTTTTAATTTGTGCTGAGGGAATAAGAATATCATATTTAAAAGGAACCGCATCACCAACTCCTTGAATATTTATTGGTGGAAAAGAATTTTTTCTTAGCTTTATGATAGCTCCAATTTTTTTTAGGTGATCAGTAACCCTTCTCATTGGACGAGCGCTAAGTGATTTATCTCCAATTAATTTTGCTTTTATATTATTGGATGCGATAATACCTGATAAAAGTCTTATTCCTGTTCCAGAATTACCAAAGTCAAGAGATTTGGTAGGTTGAAATAATGCACCAGGGGGAATTCCAAAGACGATATATTTTCCATTATTTTTTTTTATATTAGCTCCAAGTATTTTCATGACTTTGAGTGTGTTTAAAACATCTTCACCTTCTAAGAGGTTTGAAATTTGGGATTTTCCAACAGCTTGTCCAGTAAGTATTAAAATTCGATGACTAATTGATTTGTCCCCAGGGGGAAAATAGGTTCCTTTAGTTCTTTTTTTGGAGTTAATAGACATATGTTTAGTTATTGATAATTATGGCCTAGGTATATTTTTTTTACAAATTTATCAGAAGTTATCTCTTTTGGACTACCAGATTTAATGATTTCGCCATTATAGATAATATAACCAAAGTCCACAATACTAAGAGCCTCTTTAACATTATGGTCAGTAATAATAATTCCAATGTTCAGTTTTTTTAAGAGAGCGATAGTTTTTTTTACTTCTTCAATTGCTATTGGGTCTATTCCTGCAAAAGGTTCATCAAGAAGCAAAAATTTAGGATTACTAGCAAGAGCTCTCGCAATTTCTGTTCTTCTTCTCTCACCTCCAGATAAGAGCTTACCTTTAGTTTTTTGGAATCCCTGAAGAGAAAATTGTTTGATTAAATTATTGGTAATTTCAATAGACTTTTTTTTTTCGTGGAATAATTCTGCAATACAATGAATATTATCATAAACATTCATATCCCTAAAAATTGATGCCTCTTGAGGAAGGTAAGAAATACCAAGTTTCGACCTCATACTTAAACTAAGAGAGGTTAAATCTTTTCCATCTAATATAATTTTTCCATCATTGGGTGATAGAAATCCTGCAATAATATTAAAAAGTGTAGTTTTACCACTTCCATTAGGTCCTAAGAGACCATTGACTTTGTCATTACTAAACTCAATATTAATATCTCTTAGGGCCTGCTTGGATTTAAAACTTTTACTAACTTGATGAAGTTTAATTTTTTGCATTGTTGTCTAAAAGAACCTCTACAAGCGATTCATCATTTGCAGAGTTTAAAATCCTTTTATTATTATCAATGTCTGCAATTAGCTCGTAGCCAGTAAGTAATCTCGTTGGAGACTCAATAGAGACATCACCCGTAAGTTTAATAATATTGTCATCACGAGTGTAGATTGCATGATTTCCTCTAAAAACCTCTTCTTCAAATTCTATTTTAACATTTTCAAAAAGTTCAACGGTAGTAAATATTTCTTTATTTTGTTTTTCTATGTATTTAGCAATCATTTTATCAGCATAAGCAGTAAATTTATCATTTTTAAATTCTACATCACCATTGGCCGTATAAGATTGATTTTCAGAGTCCCATATTAAACTTTTTCCAGCTTTAACGGAGCTTTCAGAATAAGCAAAACTTACATATAGCAAAGTAAAAATAATGTAAAAAAATTTAATCATGGCTTTTAAAAGTTACCTCTCCTTCAAAAATAATTTTTCCTTTTGAGTCAAAATTTTTAAAACCCTGTGCATTTAATGTTCCCATTGAATTTATTACCTCGACACTTTTATTACTAATTGATACTTCCTCTTCCATATTAATAGATATATCACTGCCGTAAATCTTATATTCTTTATTCTCAAGATATGAAGATCCTTGTAAATAAATATTGTTATCATCAATCTTATTTAATTTTTCAGAGCCGATTTTTGTTATTCCTGATTTAGATAAGACAATGCTGGAGAAATTTTCTACTGAGATACTTTTTTGAGTGAATACTTTACCGGATGGCTTTGTATTGTGGTAATAGATTAGTGCTTGAAAGCCAAGGGCTATAAAAATCAATACATTAATAACTTTAGGAATAATTTTACTCATTATCAATACATTGTTTTAAATTGACAATCCCAATTGGTACATTTTTTTCAGCTACGATAAGACTAGTAATGGCATTTTTATTCATTAAGGCAACCGCAGAAGAAATTAAGTAATTTTTTTTTGCAGTAATAGGTTTACTTTTGATTATTAATTTAACATTGTCATTCAAATTTATTTGATTAATTGCTCTTCTTAAATCGCCATCAGTTAATATTCCTTTAATTTTTTTATTCCTATCTATCATAACAGCACAACCATATTTTTTTTCTGTCATTATCAAAACCGCCTCTTTGATGGATGCTTTATTGTCAATTATAGGGATATCTTTATCCATAATTTCATTAAGAGTTTTTAATTTTTTACCAATTTTTCCACCTGGATGAAGTTCTTTAAAAGATTTTTTATCAAAATTCCTGATATCTAAAACTGAACAACACAATGCATCTCCCAACGATAAGCATAGAGTTGTTGAAGTTGTAGGAATCGTATTGAGCTTATCGGCCTCTTTATGTGTTGGTAGCAAAAGAGTGATATCTGAATTTTTTGATAAAAGACTGTTCTTATTAGATGTTATGGAGATTATTTTAATTTGTTTTTTTTTTGAAAAGTCTAAAAGATCAGATAGTTCATGAGACTCCCCAGAGTTTGATAAAGCTATTAAAATATCTTCTTTACTAACTATTCCCATATCTCCGTGGCTTGCATCAACTGGATTAAGAAAAATTGCAGGTACACCAGTAGATGTAAAAGAAGCAGCTAACTTTGCAGCTATATTCCCACTTTTACCTACACCTGAAATAATTAATTTTCCTTTGAGGTTAACTATTGAAGCTACAGCTTTATAAAATTCATTATCTAAATTTTTAGACAATTTATTAATTGCGTTTGCTTCAATATTTAAAACAGATTGTCCTGTTTTTATTATTCTTGATTTGTTCATAAACTTATTTATGGGCAAAAATATCTGAATTTTCCCATCCCATTAAATCTAATTCTACCCTTGTGTCCATAAATTTCATAATAGAGTTAAAAGTTTTAAATCTTTTAAGATCTAATAGTTTATCTTCCATATTTTTTTTTAACTCTGCTAAATAAACAATATCATTTATCGCATATTGAATTTGTTGTTTTGATAATTTTTTTTTACCCCAGTCAGAGGTTTGTTCATTTTTATCTAGCTCAATGTTAAGTATCTCTTTAACAAGATCTTTTAATCCATGTTTTGATGAGTAGGTTCTCGTAAGTTTAGAGGCGACTTTCGTACAAAAAATATTTTTAACATTAATATTTAAATTTTCTTTTAAAATTGCAACATCAAACCTCGCATAGTGAAAGATTTTTGTGAGCGATTTATTTTCCATTAGAATTTTTAAATTCTTAGAATTTTTTGCCAATGGCTTAGAGTCAAATTTAATTAAATAAATTTTTTTATTAGATTCATTTCTCATCTGTACCAAGCATAAGCGATCCCTTTTAATATTTAAGCCAAGCGTTTCAGTATCAATGGAAATGTCGCCTTTAAATGATTTTAAGACTTGAGTAGGTAGGTCATTATGGAATAATTGATAATTTGACATCGTAGGACTTATATTTATATAAGATAGATATTACAATGAGAAATAAAAACATACTTATATTTGGCTCAACAGGATTCATTGGCAGAAGCGTGGTAAAAAGACTTCTATCTGAAGGAAATCGAATAGTTTGTCCTGCCAGAAACGCCTCAAGAGTTAAGAGAAATATCCTTTCTGGTGATATTGGGCAAATTGAAGTAGTTGATTTTGAATTGAGTAATTTATCCAATTTAGAGGATTTAATCAAAAAAAGTGATTTTATTATTAATCTTATCGGTCTCTTATTTGAAAAATCAAATATGTCATTTGAACTAGCCCATTATCTTTTACCTAAGAAAATTTCATTTTATGCAGAAAAATATAATAAACCTTTTCTTCACATATCTAGTTTAGGCTCAACATTTAATACAAAATCTAATTATTTAATGTCAAAAAAAATGGGTGAAGAGTTCATTGAAAACAATAACACTAACCATATCATTCTTCGACCAAGTATAGTTTATGGCGAGGAGGATAATTTTATTAATCAATTTGGTAAGATGGCTAAACTATTACCTTTTCTTCCTTTGTTTAAAAAAGGTGAAACAAAATTTCAACCTATTTATGTCAATGACTTATCATTGATGATTTTTAAACTCATTAAGAATTTTGATAAATATAAAAACATCAACATTCCTGCTGTAGGTAATGAGGTTTTTTCTTTCAAAGAAATTCTTACTCATATTTTAGAAACATTAAATAAGCCTATACGTTTAATTAATATCCCTTCTTTTTTTGCAATTATTCAGGGCAAGTTAATGGAAAAATTACCTAAACCTTTATTTACATATGATCAATTTTTATCTTTATCTCATGATAGCATTTCTGTTGGAGGTGAAAAGTTGGTTGCTGAAATTATTGAAAAAGATTTATCTAATATGAAGACAGTAACTTCTATATATTTGGATAAATTTATTGATAGAGTCTAATTAAAATACAATTAAGATTATTAAACCTAAAATAATTCTATAGATAACAAAAGGTTTAAAACCAATTTTATTAATAAAATTTATAAAAAAGATTAATGTTAGATATGCTGTAACAAAGGTTATAAAAAAAATCATTAATAGGTTAAGGTCATACGTAATTTTTTCTAAATTTCTAATATTAGAAATAAAAGATAGGAGAATGATTGGGACACCAAGATATAAACTTTTTATTGATGATGATTTCCTCGTTTCTCCTAATAGCCTAAATGCAATGATGCAGCTTCCAGATCTGCTAAACCCTGGAAGGAAAGCAAGGCATTGAAAAAGACCTGCAATAAAAAACTTAATTATAGGATTGTCGATTTTTATTTTATGAAAAATTTTAATATCAGAAATATACAATAAAATAGCACCCACAATAGAGGTTATGCCTATTAATCTAATATTCACAAAATCTATTTGTAAAAGTATAAGGCCTAGCCCAACAATTATTGCTGGAATGGTTGCGAGTGAAATTGGTATGAAATTTGAGGAGACGTTGTTTTTGCTAAAATGATCATTTTTATATAAGTATAATAAAAGAGCCAATAATGAGCCCATATGAGCTGTAGTTTCATAAAGTAAATTTCTTGAATAGTTTCTATTGACGATTATTTCTAAAATATTTAGATGACCACTTGAGCTGACAGGTATAAATTCAGTTACTCCCTGAAATACCGAATAAATTGAATAAAATATATAATTAGTCATAATTTATTATCATTTTAAAATTTACAAACATTTAAACAACAGTTATAAAATCAATCCAATTTGATATAATGAGTTTATAGTAATATTTTATTATCATGTTAGAGTTTCATAAAAAAAA
This sequence comes from alpha proteobacterium HIMB59, assembly GCA_004321805.1. GTDB lineage: Bacteria > Pseudomonadota > Alphaproteobacteria > HIMB59 > HIMB59 > HIMB59. The sequence goes on from SGZV01000002.1 coordinate 62,809, forward strand.
TCCCAAGAATCCAGACAAAACTGAACCTGAAAAAAGAATAAAGGATTTTCAAGAAATATATAGTCAGTTTGATTCTAAAACATCAGTAGAACAATCCTCTAGATGTTCTCAATGTGGCGTACCCTTTTGCCAAATTCACTGCCCCTTAAATAATAACATTCCTGATTGGCTGAAATATATTGCTGAGGGAAGACTTGAGGAGGCTTATCAAATTTCTTCCTCAACAAATGTCTTTCCTGAGGTTTGTGGACGCGTATGCCCCCAAGACCGACTTTGTGAAGGAAATTGTGTAGTTGAACAGGCTGGTTTTGGAGCAATTACCATTGGAAATTTGGAAAAATATTTAACTGAAGTGGCATTTGAAAAAGGATGGGTAAAAAATTTACAAAAAAATAATTCATCGAATCAAAAAATAGCCATCATTGGCTCTGGACCTGCTGGCATGGCTGCCTCCTCTTACTTAGTTCAAAATGGCTATCAAGTTGATGTTTTTGAAAAGCACGACCGTGTTGGCGGACTTATGATTTATGGTATTCCTAACTTCAAATTAGATAAAAGTATTGTTGAGAGAAGAACGCAGTGGTTAATAGATAGCGGCGTTAAATTTCATGTTAATAAAGAAATTGGGAAAGAAATTTCATTCCAAGATTTAGAAAAAGATTATGATGCTATTTTAGTTGCAACAGGTGTTTATAAAGCAAGAAAACTTGATATCGAAACATCGAATATTGAAAATTCTTTACCCGCATTAGACTTCTTAATAGAAAGTAATAAAGTTGGCTTAGGTGATAGCCCTTCCTCTAATAAAAATTTAAATGCAAAAGATAAACATGTTGTTGTCATTGGTGGTGGTGATACAGCAATGGATTGTGTTCGTACTGCAATTCGTCAGAATGCGAAAGAAGTAACATGTTTGTATAGAAGGAATAAAGAAAATATGCCTGGCTCTGCTCGGGAAGTCTTAAATGCTGAACAAGAGGGTGTTAAATTTAATTGGCTATCTGTTCCTTCGAAGTTAATTACAAAAGATAAACTTGCATCAACTTTAAGCTATAAAATAGCGACCCTTGGTGAGGCAGATGAAACGGGTAGAAGAAAGCCAATAGATACGGGTTTAGAGAAACAAATCAAAAGTGATCTTATTATACAAGCCCTAGGTTTTGAACCAGAAGATTTAAATTCGCAATTTAATACGAACTTAGATCTTACTAGTTGGAACACAATTAAAGTGGATTATAAAAAATTTCAAACAAGTAACCCCAAAATATTTGCTGCTGGAGATATTGTAAGAGGAGCCTCACTAGTAGTATGGGCAATTCATGATGGGAGAGAAGTAGCAAAATCTATTCATCAATATTTACAAAATTCACAAATAAAAAAGGCGTCATGAGTAACTTAGAAGTAGATACATATATAAAGAATAGAGAAAAACTTAAAAAGAACCACGTTTACAAAGAAGAATTTGAACATGATAACTGCGGAGTTGGTTTAGTTGCTTCAATTGAAGGTGACTCTAGAAGAGATATAGTTGAAAAGGGCGTTGAGGCATTAAAGGCTGTTTTTCATCGAGGTGCAGTAGATGCAGATGGAAAGACGGGTGATGGTGCTGGTATTATGCTTGAAGTTTCAAATTCTTTTTTTAGAAAGCAAATACTTAAAACTGGCCACATGCCAAGCGAAGATAGCTTAATTGGAGTAGGAATGATTTTTCTTCCCAAAAGAGATTTTGGAGCACAAGAGAAATGCAGAGCTATTGTTGAATATGAAATTATAAAAGCTGGAATGAATTTATTCGGGTGGAGGCAGGTTCCAGTAAATACAGAAATTATAGGAGAGAAAGCTAATTACACCAAACCTGAAATCGAGCAGATTATCTTTTCTCCTAAGGACTCTCAATCTGATCTTGAAAAACAACTATATTTAACCCGTCGAAGAATTGAAAATAAAATTAAGGCCCTTAATATAAATGACTTTTATATCTGCTCTCTTTCTACTGAAACTATAGTTTACAAAGGGATGTTTCTTGCTGAGCAATTATCAGAATTCTATCCTGATCTTTTAGATGAAGATTTTAAATCAAAGTTTGCCATCTACCATCAACGTTACTCAACAAATACTTTTCCCACATGGTCTTTAGCACAACCATTCAGAGTTCTTGCTCATAATGGTGAAATCAACACACTTAAAGGAAACATTAATTGGATGAGTGCTCACGAGCCAAGAATCACACATCCATTTTTTAATGAAAGAATTAATGATCTTAAGCCCATACTTGACTCTGATGCATCTGACTCTGCTTCATTAGATGGAGCTTTTGAACTTTTAGTTCAAACAGACAGAGATTTGCCAATGGCAAAATCTATGATCATTCCTGAGTCTTGGTCAAATAGATCAGATATGTCTGATGATTTAAAAAATATGTATGCTTATTGCAATGCTGTCATTGAGCCATGGGATGGTCCAGCAGCTGTATGTGGAAATTTTGGAGATTGGATAATTTCTGGTATGGATCGAAACGGACTTCGTCCTCTTCGCTACATTTTAACCAATGACGGATTATTGATTTCAGGCTCTGAAGTAGGAATGATTAATGTCGAAGAAAAAAATATTTTAAAAAAAGGTAGAGTGGGTCCTGGAGAATTAATTGCAATTAATTATCAAGAAAAAAAATTCTATCAAAGTGACGAGCTTAAAAAGCTATTAAGTCAAAGACAGAATTATTCGGAGTGGAATAAGAAAACTATTGATTTAGACAGTATATTAGCTGATAAACAGATTTCTCATCCAAATAAAGCTATCGATCAAAAATTTTATCAATTAGCTAAATCCTTTAATCTATCTTTTGAGACATTAGATCTAATACTAGACCCAATGGTCAAAACAGGTCAAGAGGCAACTGGGTCAATGGGAGATGATACTCCTTTAAGTGTTTTAACTGAGCGATATCGTGGACTTCATAGTTTTTTTAAACAAAACTTTAGTCAGGTTACAAACCCACCAATCGATAGTTTAAGAGAGCAAGTTGTTATGAGTTTAAAAACACGATTAGGCAACTTGGGTAATATAGCTGAGGAAGACTCAGAACAATGTAATTTAGTTTTGCTTCAAAGTCCTGTTTTATTAGATCATGAGCTTGAAACTTTAAAAGAGCATTTAGGCCAGCTCACTACTGAAATTGATTGCACATATGATAAAAATGAAGAAACAAATTTTTTAAACGAAATTCAACGAATATGTTCAGAAGCTGAACAGGCTGTTAGATCAGGCTCCCAGCATCTAATTATTTCTGACAAGAATGTTAACAAAGATAGAATTTCTTTGCCAATGATCTTAGCAACTAGTGCTGTTCATAGTTATCTTATAAAAAATAACTTAAGAACTTTTACTTCTTTAAATGTTTCTTCTCTTGAGTGTTTGGATGTTCATTATTTCGCTGTTCTTATCGGAGTCGGTGCAACTACTGTAAATGCTGCGCTTATAGAAAAAATAGTTTGTGATAGATTAAATAAAAATATTTATCAAAATATTGAATATCAAACACTTTTAACCAACTATAAAAAAGCTATTGAAAAAGGCTTAAGAAAAATAATTAGTAAAATGGGCATTTCAATTATCAGCTCCTATAGAGGTGGAAGAAATTTAGAAATAATTGGATTAAGTCGAAGTATGGTAGAGAGTTTTTTCCCAGGTATGACTTCTAGAATTTCTGGTATTGGCCTTGAGGGATTAGAGAAAAGAGCAAGAAGACAACATGACAAAGCTTTTATATCAGAAAACTCAGTTTTAGATATTGGTGGTGAATTTAGGTTTAGAGCAAATAACGAAGCCCATGCTTATGAAGGTGTTTCAATTCATATGCTTCAAGAAGCAGTTACAAGAGACTCATATAATTTATATAAAAACTATACTCAAAGAATTTATAATATGAAGCCTATTCATATTCGTGATCTTTTAAAATTTAATGACTTTGATCAAGCTTTAAAACTTGACTCTGTTCAGAGCATATCAGAAATCAGAAAGAGTTTTGTCTCTCCAGGTATCTCACTGGGTGCGCTTAGTCCAGAAGCTCATGAGACTTTGGCTATAGCAATGAACCGAATTGGCTCTAAATCTGATAGTGGTGAAGGTGGTGAAGATTCTAATAGATATAAAAAATTAGAAAATGGAGATAACCCTAGCTCCTCTATTAAACAAGTAGCAAGTGGAAGATTTGGAGTCACTGCTGAGTATTTGAATAATTGTCATGAAATTGAAATTAAAATAGCACAGGGTGCAAAACCTGGTGAAGGTGGTCAACTCCCAGGCTTTAAAGTGACTGATTTAATTGCAAAATTAAGACATAGCACTAAAGGAGTGACTTTAATTAGTCCGCCTCCACATCATGATATTTATTCAATTGAGGATTTAGCTCAACTTATTTACGATTTGAAACAGATTAATCCAATTGCAAAAGTTTGTGTAAAGCTTGTAGCTCAATCTGGCATTGGAACAGTTGCTGCAGGAGTTGCTAAGGCCAAAGCTGACGTCATTTTAGTTTCAGGTCATTCAGGAGGAACTGGTGCTAGCCCACAATCTAGTATCAAGTATGCTGGATTGCCTTGGGAACTTGGCATTAGTGAAGTTCATCAGATTTTATCTTTAAATGGGCTTAGGGATAAAGTCATACTTAGAACAGATGGTGGATTAAAAACTGGCCAAGATATTGTTAAAGCTGCAATTCTTGGTGCTGAAGAATATGGAATTGGGACTGCTTCATTAGTTGCTATGGGATGTATTATGGTACGACAATGTCATTCAAATACATGCCCTGTAGGTGTATGCACACAAGATGAAAAATTAAGAGAAAAATTTGGTGGGACGCCAGAAAAAGTTATTAATTTATTCTCATTCATTGCTGAAGAGGTTCGAGAAATTTTAGCTTCTCTAGGATATTCTTCTTTACAAGATGTTATCGGTAAAACAGATCTTTTATCCCAGGCTCATTATGGCTCTAGTGATCTTGACAACTTAGATTTAAATCCAATCCTAACAAAAATAGACGATGGAAAAGTATATGACTATCACTCTGAGAAAAAAAGAAATGAAGTTCCAAAAACCCTAGATGATTTATTCGAAAAAGATGGAAAAGACTTTATCCATTCAGGTCAAAAAATTGAATTAACTTACAATATTCAAAATACACTTAGAACGATTGGAACAAAGATCTCATCTTTCATTACGCGCCACTATGGAATGAATTCCTTATCCGAAGATCATGTAACTCTTAAATTAAGAGGCTCTGCTGGACAGTCTTTAGGAGCTTTTGCAGTTAAAGGTCTTACTCTGAAGGTTTTTGGCGATGCAAATGATTATGTGGGCAAAGGTCTTTCTGGTGGAAAAATTATTGTTCAGCCAAGAAATTCATTTAATCAACCAAGTCATGAAAATGTAATTATAGGTAATGTCACTTTATACGGGGCTACATCAGGTACTTTATATGCATCGGGTCAAGCAGGTGATCGATTTTGCGTAAGAAATTCTGGCGCCTTAGCAGTCGTAGAGGGTTGTGGTGCTAATGGCTGTGAGTATATGACAGGCGGAGAGGCGATGATATTAGGAAATATTGGCGATAACTTTGGTGCTGGTATGACTGGTGGATCAGCATTCATCTATTCAGATCAAAAAAATATTCTTGAAAGAATGAATAAGGAGACAATACAAGCTTATCAAATTAAAGATGACAATTGGAAAAAGTATATTTTCAATCTATTGAACGATTTTGTTAAACAAACAAAATCAAAAAGAGCCGAATATATTGTTGAAAATTTTGATCAAGAAATAAATAAATTCATTCATATTGTTCCAGACGAAGTCATTAACAAATTAAGCTTTCCTGTAATCGAGCAACATAAGATAGCTTAAATAAATTTAGAAATCGTATTTAGACTGAAGTCATCTGACATGCTATGGTCTGCATTTTTAATAGTAACATTAATTAGTTTGGAAAAATTTGAATTTAAAAAAAATTTATCATTGTAGGATTTCGGTACAGTAATATCTTTACTACCATGGAAAAGGATTACCTCTTTTGAAAATTTCTTTTTTATATCTTTAATAAAATATTTTTTACTATTTTGAAATAATTTAGGTGAATATTGATAGGTGAAGTCATTGCTTATCTTTTTCTTAATGACTTTATTAGATCTAATTAAGTCTTTATTTTTATCACTAAGCTCTTTCCACAAAAGATCCTTAGTAAAATCTGGAGCTGCAGCTATTCCAATGAGCCTATCCACATTTTTAGCAAAATTAAGAGCATAGAGCATAGCTACCCAACCTCCCATACTGCTGCCAATCAATGTGATATTTTTTAAATTTAAGTGACTAATTAAACTTTTTAAATCCTCGTACCAGTCCTTAATTCCAAATTCAATAAAATCCCCACTTGATTTTCCATGTCCTCTAAAATCAAAACACAGAAAGGAAAATTTTTTTTTTCTACAATAATTATTAAAAAAAATAGATTTTTGACCATTCATGTCAGACATAAGACCATGTACAAATACCAAATTTTTTTTACTTCTTTTGTAATATCTATAAGCTATCTTGTTGTTACCTTTTATAAAGTGTTGCAGTTTTGACATCTAATAAGAATATAAAAAAGCTAGTCTGTTTACAAATCATTCCTACATTGGGGATTGGTGGAGTTGAAACTGGCGTAAGAGATATTTCAAAATATTTAAAGAAAAAAAATATTAAAAACTATATCTTATGTGAAGAGAGCAATAATAATCTGAAAGAAAAGAATATAGATATTATTTATCTTAAAAATCTAAAATTTAAAAATATTTTTGATCAAATTAAAATAAGAAAATTTATTTCCAATCTTGTAGATAAGAGAAATATTAATTTAATTCATATATCCTCTAGGGCGCCAGCTTTTTTTTTAATTAATTTTTTGAGAAAAAAAAATATTAAGATCGTGACAAGCATTCATAATCGATACAAATCAGGTTCCTTTTTTAAAAATTGGTATAATTCTTTTCTTCAAAAAGGAGATGAAATTATATTCAACTCCAATTTTGTGAAGAATAGCTATATTTTTAACAGAAAGAAAAAATATCACGTTATACCTCGAGGAATTGATATAGATTATTTCAAATCTTTAAAAAAAAATACAGTTCCAAAAATCAAAAAAATTTTTTTACCTTCAAGAATATCTAGTTGGAAAGGTCATGATATTTTATTGGAATATTTTTCCAAATTATCGCCAAGCTATCAAAATGAATATAAGCTAGTTTTTATTTCGTCGCATCAATCTTCATATGAAAAAAAAATTGATAGACGAGTAGAAAAATTATCATTAACGAATAAAGTTATTTTTATTAAACCAACACTAGATATTAAAGTTCATTATGAAGATTGTTATTTTGTTATAAATATATCTGTAAGACCTGAAGGTTTTGGTAGAACTATCTCTGAAGCTTTATCAATGTCTAAGCCTGTACTGGCTCCAAATCAAGGTGGCACCAAAGAACAATTATCTAAATTTGATAAAAAATTAATGTTTAATGTGAATTCATTTAAAAGTTTCTATCAAGCCTTCAAATATATAACTAAAAATTACCATTATATCAAAAAATCTAGTAGGAATTTTGTGATTGAAAATTATAGCTCTGAGATCATGTGTCAGAGAACAAAAGATATTTATTTAAATTTAATTAAATGAAAAAAATTTTAATTATCAAGCACGGTTCTCTAGGAGATTTAATTTTATCTTTTGGTGCTATGAAAACAATTAAACATCAATTTCCTAATGCTGACTTATTTTTAGTTACCCAAACTAATTTTAAAGAAATTTTCAAAGATTTGCCCTATGTAGAACATATATTTGAAGATAATAGGAAAAAAAATTTATCATCGGTATTCAGTTATTTTAAAATTATTAATAAATATAAAATTGATCTTGTAGTAGATCTTCAAAATTCCGGAAGAACTCAAATTTATCATTTTTTTACAAAGTTTTTTTCAAATGCTAAAGTTTTATCTGCTAGAAAATTCTCTTATTATAGATACCAACAACAACCCTTAGGTATTCAGCACATTACTCAAAACCATCAAGATCAACTGAAATTTCTTAATATTGATAAATATTTTATTTCTGATCTAAGTTGGATGGCTAAATCAAATAGATTTAAAGAAAAATATATAGTAATCATCCCGGGTGCCTCAAAATCAGGTGAATATAAAAAATGGCCTATAGAAAAATATGCTCAGGTTTGTAATTATTTAATTAAGAAAAATTTTAAAGTTTTTCTTACAGGATCTATTTTAGATCGGTCAGATATTAACTCGATTATTCAACTCGCACCTCAAGCCAAAGATATGACTGAAGAGTCTAAAATTGATGTTTTTTATGATCTTTGTTTACATGCGAATTTGATTATATCAAATGATACTGGCCCAGCCCATATGGCGGGCTTGACTAATAAGGATTTAATTTGGTTGGCTAATGATAATAAAATTTCAAGATCTTGTCATCCATTGGGCAATAAGGTTCATAAAATCTTATCTAAAAATGTTAAAGATATTGAAACCAAAGATGTAATAAAAAAAATTGATCAAATAATTTAAGTATTTTTATATTTACAATTGCCTCATGTTTGTTAATAATCCATCAATGTTAATAAATTCACACTTAGGCTATTTTCTTTGCTAAATTCCTTTTTATCCCTTTTACAATAATATTTTGAATAGACCTTTTAATAGAAATAATAATTTTCGTGGAAAAAGAGATCTTCACAAAATAAATAATTTTATAACATCAGAAGATGTACGTGTAATATTAGATGATGGAGAGCAGTTAGGTGTAATGAAAAAGAATGAAGCAATTGATATTGCAAAAGGTAGAGGAATGGACTTAGTGGAAATAGCACCCAATAATAAACCACCTGTCTGTAAAATAGTTGATTATGGAAAATTTAAATATCAAGAACAAAAGAAAAAAAATGAAGCTAAGAAAAAACAAAAAGTCATTGAGACAAAAGAATTAAAAATTAGACCAGGAACTGGAGAGCATGATTATCAAGTTAAAATTAAAAATGCTCAAAAATTTTTGAAAGAAGGTAACAGAGTTAAGTTTAGTCTTCGCTTTAAGGGCCGTGAAATGGAACACTCTAATCTTGGTATTGATATGCTAAAAAGAGTAAAAACAGACCTTGAAGAGTTGATTAGAGTTGAAATGGAGCCAAAAATTGAAGGAAGACAGGCTTTCCTCGTTGTTGCACCTAAATAAAATATATGCTATCTAATTGACCTCATAAATCGAAGAGGCTCATAAGTGGGTATGCCTCAAGATTAAAAAATTAATTCTTTAAAGGAGATAAAATGCCCAAATTAAAAACAAAAAGTAGCGTGAAAAAACGCTTTAAAATTACCTCTTCTGGTAAGTTGGTTGTGGGAAATGTTGGCAAGCGTCATGGAATGTCAAAGCGAACAAACTCATTCATTCGTAATTCAAAGGGAACTAGAGTTCTTTCAAAATCAGCATCAATTATAATCGACTCTATGATGCCTTATGGAAAATAATTTAGGAGAGGATAGATAAAATGCCAAGAGTAAAAAGAGGCGTAACAGCCAGAGCTAAACATAAAAAAGTTTTTGAATATACGAAAGGTCATCGGGGAAGAAGAAAAAATGTCTTCAGAGTAGCCACTCAAAGTATGGATAAGGCACTTCAGTATGCTTACAGAGATCGTAGAAATAAGAAAAGAGATTTCAGAGGTCTTTGGATTCAAAGAATAAATGCAGGTGTCAGAGAACATGGCTTAACATATGCAAAATTTATTGATGGATTAAAAAAAGCTAATATTGAAATTAATAGAAAAGTTTTATCTGAAATAGCTTTTCATGAACCTGCTGCATTTAAAACTATAGTTGAAAAGGCTAAATCGACTCTAGCTAGTTAAATTTAAGCATGGACATCCAACAAGTCCTTAAAGAAGCCAAAAAAGCCATTGAGTCTTGTGAGTCACAACAACAACTACAAGATGTCAAAGTTGCTTACTTAGGAAAAAAAGGAAAAGTTACTGGCCTTCTTAAACTCTTAAAGGATTTTACATTAGAAGAAAAAAAATCTAAAGGTGCAGAGATTAATTCTATTAAAGTTGAATTAGAAGAGTTAATCGAAAAAGAACAAGCTATTTTAAAAACCAAAGATATTAATAGTAAATTATCAAATGAATTCATAGATATTAGTTTTCCACCATCATCTCAATCTGAGGCAAAAGTACATCCAATTTCAAAAACGTTTGACGAGGTCATTTCAATTTTTGCCTCTATGGGATATTCAGTTGCCGAAGGTCCAGATATTGAATCTGATTTCTATAATTTTACTGCATTAAATATTCCAGAGGATCACCCCGCAAGAGAAATGCAAGATACTTTTTATATTGAAGATAAAGATGACAATGATTTGCCTATGGTTTTAAGAACACATACTAGTCCTGTTCAAATTCGAACAATGATTAATCAAAAACCTCCAATAAAAATTATAGCCCCTGGAAGAACATATCGATGCGACTCAGATGCTACCCACTCTCCTATGTTTCATCAAGTTGAGGGACTATTTATAAATGAAAGTGCTAATATGAGTGATCTGAAGGGAACGTTAATAGAGTTTTGTGAAAAATTTTTTGAAGTGCAAAATTTAAAAGTACGATTCAGACCAAGCTATTTTCCTTTTACCGAGCCCTCCGCAGAAATGGATATAGCATACAGTATTATCAATAATGAGCTCCGAATAGGTGAGGGTGATAAATGGCTAGAAATCTTAGGTTGTGGAATGGTAAATCCAGTGGTTTTAGAAAATTGTAAAATTGATAGTAGTAACTTTCAAGGATTTGCATTTGGTGTTGGTCTTGACCGTATTACAATGCTCAAACATGGCTTAAAAGATATTAGAGCTTTTTTTAGTGGCAGTATTAATTGGACCTCTAAAAATGGTTTTGGCCTAGGGAATTATTAATGAAATTTACATACCAATGGCTTCTTCAACATCTTGAGACAGAAAAATCTCCTGAACAAATTGGAGATGCTTTAACCAACCTAGGTTTAGAACTTGAGAATTTTACTGATTATTCTTCGTATTCAAAATTTGTTGTAGCTACAATAGTAGATTTTAAAAAGCATCCCAATGCAGACAGATTAAATATTTGTCAGGTCGATAATGGTGGAGAGAAGCAATTTCAAGTTATTTGTGGTGCTCCTAATGTAAAAAAAGGCCTAAAAGGTATTTTTGCTACGGATGGAATGTATATTCCAGGTACTGATATTACTTTGAAAAAGGGAAAAATCAGAGGAGAAATTTCAGAAGGTATGATGCTTTCTGAAAGAGAATTAGAGTTGAGTGATGATCATGATGGAATTATTGAAATAACAAACGACTTTTCAAATGGCACTGATGCTGTTACAGCTCTTGGCTTAAATGATCCAATCTTTGAAATAGGCATTACCCCTAATAGAGGTGATTGTTTAGGAGTCAGAGGTATAGCTAGAGATCTTGCTGCAAAAAATATTGGCAAATTAAAAGCATTAGATTTTAATAAAATTAATGACCTTCAATTTGAAAGCCCAATTAATTGGTCTATAGCAAAAGATAACAATAATTGTGATTATGTGGTTAGTCGGTATTTTAAAAATGTATCAAATTCAAAATCTCCTGAATGGTTACAAAAAAGACTATTAAGTATTGGGCTAAGGCCAATTAATGCACTTGTCGATATAACAAATTATATTACTGTTGATTTAGGTAGACCCCTTCATGTATTTGATGCGGATAAAGTTGGAAGTTCTTTGTCCATGAAATTAGCCTCTGCAAAAGATAAAATCCTTGCCTTAGACAATAAAGAATATCAATTAGATGCAACTACAACCATTATAGCTGATGAAAAAAACCCCTTGGCAATTGCAGGTGTGATTGGTGGTCTTGAAAGTGGATGTACAGAAACTACAAAAAATGTTTTTTTAGAAGTTGCATTATTTGAACCATCAAAGGTTGCAAAAGTAGGAAGAAAATTAGGAATTAACTCAGATGCTAGATATAGGTTTGAAAGAGGACTTGATAAAGCAATGGTTGAGGAAGGGCTTGAATACGCATCTTTTTTAATAAACCAGCTTTGTGGAGGAGAAGTAAGTAAAAATATTTCAGCTGGAAAATTAATATTTGAAAATATTAAAATATTATATGAATTTAATTTCTTTCAAAAAATTATTGGTATTGAACTTTCTCAAGAAGATCAAATTAATATTTTGAATAAACTTTCTTTCAAAGTAGAAGACGTAAATGATGATAACTGCTTAGTAACTGTCCCATCATGGAGAAATGATATCCAAAAACCAATTGATCTTATTGAAGAAATTATACGTGTATTTGGTTATGATAATATAAAAGTTTCTAAGCCCAAAGCAACTTCAGAGGAATTAAATAATGTTAAATCCTCTTTGAATAATAAAAAAAATCAAATAATTAAGAAATTAAAAAGATCTCTAATTGCTAATAATTACAACGAAATTATTACATTTTCATTTCACTCTTCTGATGCTCATAAATTTTTACAAGGAGATAAATCTTTGATGCTAACAAATGGTATAAGTGAGGAGCATGCATTTATGAGAAACTCAATGCTTTACAATCACCTTGAAGCCTTAGAGGTTAATAGAAAAAAAGGTAATAAAAACCTTAATATTTTTGAAATTGGCCCAATCTACAACACTTCAACATCTCAAGAAAATATTCTATTTGGTCTTTCCTCAAGATTAGATCTTTTAAACAAAAAAACTCCATTGCCTAAATACGATTTTTATTCATTAACGAGAGAAGTTGCAATATTTCTAAATACTTTAAACTTTGATATTAAACAATTTAATATAAATCGTGCACAAAATAGTCATTATCATCCTGGTCAATCTGCAGAATTACATATGGGAAAAAAACTTATCGCTAGATACGGTAAGGTTCATCCAATAATTTTAGAAAATTTTCCAAAATTATCTAATTCATATTCTTTTGAAATATATTTTGAAAATTTACCAATTGATAGCATGATAAGAAAAAATAATATTAAAATTCAAGAGTCAGATTTTCAATATAGTGAAAAAGACTTTTCCTTTATTTTTGCAAAAGAACAAAATTTATATGAGGTTTATCGAGTTCTAACTGGAATTGACAAAAAACTAATTCGCCAAGTAGAGTTTTTTGATGAATATCTTTCTCCTGAAATAGGTGAAGAAAATAAAAGTATTACTTTTAAAATTACTATTCAATCTTCTGAAAAAACATTAGATGAAAAAGACCTAGAGCAATTACATCAAAACATTATCGACAAAATATCTAATAAATTCCAAGCAAAGTTAAGATCTTAATGGGAATTTCTAATATTAGAAATTTCTCTATAATTGCCCACATTGACCATGGCAAATCCACATTAGCTGATAGGATTATTGAAATTTGTGGAGGAATGGATGATCGTACTAAAAAAGATCAGGTCTTAGACTCTATGGATATTGAAAGAGAAAGAGGAATTACAATTAAAGCACAAACTGTCAGACTAGATTATAAGAATGACTCAGGTGAAACATATCAGCTCAACATTCTAGACACACCTGGTCATGTTGATTTTTCTTATGAGGTTTCAAGATCACTATCTGCTTGTGAGGGCTCTTTATTAGTTGTTGACAGTACACAAGGAGTTGAGGCACAAACATTAGCTAATGCCTACCAAGCAATTGATGTAAATCATGAAATTTTACCTGTTCTAAATAAAGCAGATTTACCTGCATCTGAGCCAGATAGAGTAAAAGAAGATATTGAGCAAACCATTGGAATTGATACTTCTGAGGCATTATTAGTTTCTGCAAAAACAGGCCAAGGAGTTAAAGAGTTAATTGATCAGTTAATTATAAAACTTCCTTCTCCCTCTACTGAAGGTCAAGATTTAAAAGCTCTACTAGTTGACAGTTGGTACGATAATTATCTTGGAGTAACTGTTTTAGTTAGAATTCTTGATGGTGTTATGAAAAAAGGTATGAAAGTAAAATTTCTGTCAAATAACCAACAATATAATATTGACCGTATTGGATATTTTACTCCTGAAATTAATTATTGTAATGAATTAAAAGCTGGAGAAATAGGTTTTATCAATGCAAGTATTAAATCTGTAGCTGATTGTAAAGTCGGAGATACTATAGCAGAATTAAATAATAAAACTGTTACGCCATTACCTGGTTTTAAACCATCCCTTCCTGTTGTTTTTTGTGGAATTTATCCTATAGACACTTCAGATTATGAGCACTTAAAAGAAAGTTTTGAGAAACTCGCCCTCAATGACTCAAGTTTTACATATGAGAACGAAACTAGTGCAGCTTTAGGCTATGGATTTCGATGCGGATGTTTAGGTTTATTACATCTGGAGGTAATTACAGAACGTTTAAGGAGAGAATTTGATTTAGATTTAATTACAACAGCACCAGGTGTGGTTTACAAGGTTATTGATAGAAATAAAAATGAATTAATTATTAGAAATCCTTCCGAGCTTCCAGACCCAGCGGAGATTGATCAGATTTTAGAGCCATGGGTTAAGTCTACAATAATTGTTCCTCAAGACTTCCTAGGCACAGTAATCAACCTTTGTATAGAAAAAAGAGGTAAACAAAAAAATTTAACAATTCAAAATAATAGAGCTATTTTAGAAATGGAACTACCATTAAATGAAATAGTTATTGATTTTTATGATAAGCTAAAATCTTATTCAAAAGGTTATGCAAGCTTTGACTACCAACTATATGACTACTTACAAGGAGATTTAGTAAAACTAAATATCCTTGTTAATTCTGAGACAGTAGACGCATTTTCAAACATTGTGCATAAAACTAGAGCAGAGACTATAGGCAGAAGAATTTGTAACAAGTTAAAGGATTTGATACCTCGTCAAAATTTTCAAATTCCAATTCAGGCAGCAATTTATGGTAAAATAATTGCAAGGGAGACTATTAAAGCATTTAGAAAAGATGTTACTGCAAAGTTATACGGTGGTGATGTAAGTCGTAAAAAAAAATTGCTTGAAAAACAAAAAAAAGGAAAGAAAAGAATGAAGCAATTTGGTAGTGTTGAGATACCACAAACAGCTTTTTTTGAAGCTTTAAAAATAGGTGACACTGAGTAAAAAAAATTCGGAGAGATGGCAGAGTGGTCGATCGCGCTACCTTGGAAAGGTAGTGTAGGGGCAACCCTACCGTGGGTTCGAATCCCACTCTCTCCGCCATGACAATGCAGGAAAGTTCTTTTTATAAAATTAAAAAAAATATAAGAAAACTAACTGAGTTTCCTTTAGTAAAAATTGAAGACAAGATCGTTAATGAGTCTGATGATAGTTTAATACCCAATAACGTTTATCAAACATGGGAGACAAGATATTTAGGAAAAACCCACGCTAGATCTCTAAATGATTTTAGAAATAAAAATCCCACTATGTCTTTTCATCTTTACGACAAAGACAGAAGAGACCATTATTTAACGCAAAATTGGTCCCACCATCCTATTTATAAAGTTTACTCTAACTCTCTATTTGGGCCTATGAAGGCTGATATTTTTAGATACTGCATACTGTATGATTTAGGGGGATATTATTTTGATATAGCTAAATCATGTTCATTGCCATTAAATCAATTACATAACAAAAATCATAAAGGAGTTATTACTTATGAAGATACAGAATGTTTTTATCCACCAAATGATGAAAAATTATTTAAATTAAAGAGACCATTTAATCATTTTCTTCAGTGGGGTCTGGCATTTAGTAAGAAACATGTATTTTTAAAAAATTTAATCGATGAAATATCTGATAATTATAAATTTTATAAAAATATTAAGTTTGAAAATCCAAAGTTAGCCATTTTAAATTTTACTGGTCCTGGTGTTTATACTAAAGTTATGAGAAACTTTTTATCTAATAATGTAAATCATTCATTTAATGAATTAGATATAAAATTTAATAACTACGGGGTTTTTAAATTAAAAGGATCTCCAATAAGGCATTATATAGTTCCGAGTTATTCTTATATGGCTAACTGTAAAATATGCACTTAGTCTTTCTCTAAAAACTTATCCAGAATTTCTTTATATTTGGTTACTGGAAAATCTTTAATTTCTGAATAGCCATAATCTTGAACTTGAATAGTTTCCGAATACCCTGGTCTAGCAAATTTTTTTGCATTAGTAATGCCAAATATCTTAAATGTTTTTACGCCTGCAAACTCAAACATCCAAGAAGTTCCTCCATCATTGCATAGAAGAAGCTTGATATTTTTTGCAAGACTCATTGTAAAAGTAATATCATTTGAAATCATTTTATTATTTTCCCATTCAGGGCATATAAAGTCATTATTAACACATACATCCAAATATCTTTTTTCCTCCGGTCCAAGAAAAAAATAAATATTAAAACCTTTTTGCCGTAAATATTTACCAACTGCTAAATATTTATCAAAATCCCACTGTCTCAACTCACTTCCAGCACCAGGTGCTATGCCTATATTTTTATTGAGCTCAGTAGTTATTCTTTTTTTTGAAATTAGATTATTGGGAATGTTAATATGAGGTATTTCATTAATATATTTATTTGAAATAATATTAAGAATATTAAAATATAATTTTTCAATATATATATTTTTAAATAAATATTGATTATCATTTTTAAAATCAGAAAATAAAAAATTTGCTGTCGAGCTAAAAAATTTATTATGTGGTATTTTCTTTAAATTAAGTGTTCTCAAAACAACTTTTTGAAGATCAATAATTAAATCATATCTTTTATTTATAAAATTTTTATTTTTTTTGAATAAATCAAAGAAAGATGATCTTACATCATTAAATTCAATAAATTCTTCAATACAATTTACTATCAATGAATTAAGTGTTGTTTTAAGAGAAGTTGATTTGGTAGTTGTATATGTAATATGTGATTCAGGATAAATACTTTTTAATTTTTGTATAAAAGTAATTTTTTGAAGACCGTCTCCTATTTTATCATTATAGCTATATATCAGAATTTTCATTCAAAAGAGTCTATTTTAGTCTTTGTATTTGCTCCAAGCTCTCTCATTTTATTTGCCTTACTAAATAGACTGCCTCTACCTTCTTTTATATAGTTTTTTGATTGAGTGATTGACTCAAGTGATTTTTGTATACTACTTTCTGTTTTATCTAGTAAATTTATACTTTTTGCAATTTGATCAAACATTCCGCCTGCAATTTCTGCAATTTCTTTTGAGTTTTTATTTTGCTTTTCAAGCTTCCAAATACTTTCAACAAGCTTCATGCACATAATCAATGTTGTGGGCCCAACAATAATAATTTGCTTCTGTTGAGCAAATGTTAAGAGTGTATTATCGTATTTTTGTGCTGTAATTAATGAAAACTCATGCGGCATAAAAATAAAAACATACTCTGGTGAATTAATATTTAGTAATTTTGTATAATCTTTTTTATTGATTGAACTAATATGATTTTTCAATGAATTTATGAAATTTTTTATATGTAATTCTTTTTCTTGATTATCATCAGTATTTTGAAATTCATACCAGTCTTTTAAAGGAACTTTAGAGTCAATAATTATATTTCTATTTTCAGGTAAAAAAATTACGACATCAGGTCTAAATTGTTGCCCTTCGTCATTTTTATCTGTGTATTGTGTTTTATAATCTCTATCTTTTGTCATTCCACAATCTTGAAGAATGTTTTCAAGAATAACCTCACCCATTTGACCCATATCAGATATATTTGTTGTCATTGCATTGGTCATTTTTTTTGTTAAACGACCGATTTCATCAATTTTGGAATTAACATAACCACTTTGCTCTAGTGTTTTGTTAAATAAAGATTCAATTTTAAAATTGATTTGGGTGAGATCTATATCTTTAGCTGACTTCTCTTTTTTATTTGAATTTAATATTACTATGGTTAATAAAATTATGACTATACACAATAGTAAAATAATAAAATATTCTAAGTTCATATTATTATATTATAGATCTTAATGTTTATAGGAAATGAACAATCTTAAGTTAAATTAATTTTTTCAAATTAAATTCAAATTGTTTTTTTAATTCCTTTATCATTTTTTGATCAAATACTTTATGATCTAGCAAATTATTAAAATTATTTTTGATTTCTTCAGATATTTTCTCTAATTGATGTAATTCTTCAGGAAAGTGGTTCTTTAAATTTTGAATTTCATTTGTAAATTCAATCAAAGCTGACTTAAAATGCTTATCAGAAAAAGTTTCTAGTTTATTTTTAATTGAATCAATTGAGAAGTTTGTATCAATTCTGGATTCAAAATCGTAAATTGTCAAATTGAAATAATCAAATATTTGATCACAAAGATCACTCAATTTTGAGTAGTTATCTTTAATAGATAAGTTCATTTAATGATAATACTACAAAATAAAAAATATTGTCAAAGATTCAGTAGATGTTTGCCAATATTTTTTTTAGTTTTCATATATTCTTTATTAAACTTATTAACACCAGGCTTAATTTTGATTACTTGAGAAACCTTGATTCCACGTTTATTTAGAGAATTTATTTTTTCTGGGTTATTTGTAATCAAATTAATATTATTAATCTTTAAGTGCTTTAAAATTTTAATTGCAGATTTGTAATTTCGTTCATCTCCACTGAAACCCAAAATATTATCAGCGGCATATGTATCCCAGCCTGTTTCTTGAATATTATAACTAATGATCTTATTATGAATTCCTAGGCCTCGTCCCTCTTGATTTAAATATATTATTATACCTTTGCCAGAATTATTGTTCATGAAATCAATAGCAGTGTTTAATTGATAACCACAATCACATCTCTGACTGCCCATTAAATCCCCAGTAAGACATGAAGAGTGAATGCGAACATTTATTTTCTTTGATTTACTTTTTTCATTAAAGACTAAAGCATAATGTGTTGATTTAAGAATGATATCATCAAACAATAAAATTTTAACATCATGATTATTCTTTAAAGGTAGAGATGTAGAATTTCTATAAACTATTTTTGAGACATTTAAAGACTTTGAAATTTGATCAATACGAAAAGTGAATTTTGAGTTTTTTCTGCTTTTACTATCATTTAAAAAAACAGGGAAAGGCAGAACATTTAATTTTTTAAAAATTTTGATTATTTTTTTTTCATTTATATCTAAATTTTTTGGGGAATTTATATCAATAAGTTTTTTAATATTTTGTTGAGTTGAAAAAAAATTTTGAATTTTCTTTGGGGTTTTAAGTAATTTAAATTTTAAAAAAGTCTGGGAGGTTTTAATTTCAATTTTATGAAACTTTAATAAAAAAACTGGTAATGCAATTTCAGCGTTCTTATATAGCTTCTCATATTTTTTAAAGTTTTCATCGGAGGGCCTTAAGATATTATATTTACTATCAAATTTAATTATCTGACCATATTCCAAATTTAGCTGTAATATATCGAGATCGTTTTTCATCTGAAAAATTAATTTATTTATTTAAGGGAATTACACAATAAAAAAAGCCCAGTTTCATAAACCGGGCTTTTAATTAAAAATAATTTAAAAAGCTGTGTCTCTTCCGTCAGCTTTTGCTATTTCTCTTGCATTTGGATTAACAGAAGGTCTGAATGGCATTTCAACTATTTCTCCATCTACTGGTTGACCTGGTGTATCACAGTATTCATCAGGTAGATGAAACTTAAATTTATTACCAATGTCTTTTTTTTCATAAGGCACATATCCCATTGCAATATTCGTCTCTAGCTCTGGTGAATACCAAGGTGAAGTTAGATAACCTATAGGCGTTGAGCCATCTTCTGATATCAACCAGAAATCAGGGGCATATTCTTCAATTGGTTTTCCACCTAATTTAAATCCAACAAGTTGATTTGAATAGGGCTTGTCACCAGCTTCCATTTTTGCTCTCATCGTTTCAAGGGCTTCTTTACCAATGTAATCAGCTGTTTTCTTTCTTGGTACTTGGTACCCCAAATTACATTGAAATGGATATGTTTCTGCATCTAGGTCTTGCCCCCATGATAAAATGCCTGCTGCTATTCTTCTATGGTGTGCTGGGGCAATAACTCTTAGGTTATGTTTTTTTCCAGCTTCTAAAACAGCATTCCACATATCGTCAGCATATAAAGTGGCATTTCTGAGATAGATTTCATATCCTTTTTCACCGGTAAAACCTGTTTGTGAAATGATACAGTCTCTGCCACCAACTTTTGCTTCCATTAAGCCATAATAAGGAATATCTCTAACAGCATCTCCAACTAAATCAGCCATTAGGTCAACTGACTTAGGTCCTTGAATTTGAACAGGAGCTACATCGATTTCATCTATGGTCACATCAAATTTTTTGTCGTGGTTTACACCTTGTAAAAAAAACATAATGTCAGAGTCAGAAAGAGAAAACCAAAATTCATCTTCAGCTACTCGTAAAAGAATAGGATCATTAAGAACACCACCTTTACTATTACAAAGTATAACATATTTTCCATGCATAACTTCAATTCTTGAAGCATCTCTTGTAATAACATAGTTAGTAAATTTTAAAGCATCAGGTCCTTTGACTCGAATTTGTCTTTCGACAGCCACGTTCCACATTGTAACATGATTGACTAAAGAGTCGTATTCAACCATTGCTCCACCATCTTCAGGTTTTACATATCCTCTTGGGTGGTACATACGATTATATACAGTGCATCTCCAACATCCTGCTTCTACAGCTAGATGCCAATAGGCTGATTTTCTTACACGAGTAGAAATCAGCATTTGTTGTGGAGTGGGTCCAGATTGTCTTAGGTTGTAGGGAACAAGTCTATCTGACTGGTCCACGGTGCTTGGTTGTGTTAGCTTCATGTATCCTCCTGAAAAGCTATTTAGCAATTTTTGAAAAGTAATTTTTTTTTATAATTGTTGCAATCAAAAACTACTGGATTAAAAAATTTTCTTGTGGAGCTTTAATTGTTGATTTTCAATAGTAAATTCACCTTTTTGAAGTTCATTGAGCCATAAACAAGTCTTTTCAAATCCTCCAAATGGAAAACAGTGAAAGGATTTTAAAGGACTGTTTTTGTTGGCAAATTCAGCTAATGAAATAAGCATCTCATCGTTAGAAGTTTTTGTCAAAAGGTCAGATACTTTTGATGAGTTTTTCTTTAAAAAATTTATTGAATTACCAACTCCACTCATAAGTCCAAAATTTAAAAGAGTTTTAAAAGAGGCAGGGCCTGGAAAACCCACTCTTACAGGTATTGTAATTTTCTTTTTAGTAAGTTCTTCACACCAATTTATAAATGGCGCTGCATTAAAAAAAAATTGAGTGACTAATTCAAGATTCAATCCTTTTGTTTTAGTCAATTCAAATTTATCATTTAAAAAATTATCTATTGTTTCTTGGCTAATATCGGGCGATCCTTCTGGATGTCCTGCTATTCCTATTTCGTTAAAATTATTCTCTTCTAATAAACCTGAATTTAAAATTTCTAAAGAAGAAGTAATTTGTCCTAATTGATTTCCCCCACCTCCAATAACTAAAATCTTTTTACTATCAGTTCTTTCTCTTACTTGAGATAAAAATTGACGAACATGATCTAAGTTCTTCATTGTTCTTGCAGGTAGGTGAGTTATTGGTGTTAAATTATTTTTAGATACAAATTCAATAGTCTCTAGGATGTCATTTTCAGATGCATCTGGCAAATAGGTAATATAAACATTATTTTTTTTTTCTAATGGTATTGTATTAATCTTATGCCTTACTTTAGGATTCAACTCGATTGTAAAACCATCAATTAGTGAAATAATTTTTTCTTTAATCATTACTTAAAAATACAAATGTTAAGACTTTAATCTAGTGTTATTAGGATCTAAAAGTGGCTCATTGGTCACTATCAATGGATATCTTTTTCCAAAATATTCTAATTCTAGCTTAGTACCATAGTCAGACAATTCTTTAGGTAAATAACCATAGACAATATGTTTATCAACGAAATAGCCATAATTAGTACTTGTGACATAACCAACATTTTTTCCTTGGCTGTAAATTGGCTCTGTGCCTAAAGCCATTCCCTCAGGGTCATCCAATATCATACAAGCTAATTTCTTTTGAATAGGCTGTTCTTTAATTTTTAACAATGCTTCTTTTCCAATAAAATCAGCATCTTTTTTAAGTTTTACTGTAAAACCTAAGCCAGATTCATAAGGATTTGCATTAGAGTGAATATCTGATCCAAGTGAGCGGTAACCTTTTTCTAATCTAAGCGACTCAAATGCTCCTGCTCCAGAACAAATCATATTGAATTCTCGAGAAACCTCTCTCAACTCATCCCATAAAGATAAGCCATATTCAGTGGGTGTATAAATTTCCCATCCTAGTTCCCCTATATATGAAATCCTTACTGCAATACAAGGTATATTGCTGATTGAAATTCTTTTAATTGTAAAAAATGGAAAAGCCTCATTTGAGACATCATCATCTTCACATAATTTTTCGAGAGCTAAACGAGAATTAGGTCCCCATAGACCAATACCTGCTAAAGCAGAAGTCCAATCAATTATTTGTACGCTGCCATCATCGGGTGCATTTCTTTTTAACCAATCTAAATCAATCATTCCATTTCCAGCACCAGCTAGAATCCAAAATTTATTTTCTTCTAGTCTTGAAATTGTAAGATCGCTTTTGATACCACCATAGATATTTGAAATAACACTGTAGACAACTTTCCCAACGGGAACATTGATATTATTTGTGCATACTTTTTGTAATAAATCTAAAGCACCTTTTCCACTTACTTCGATTTTAACAAAACCAGTAATATCAAAAAGTGCACCTGTTTGACGAGTAACTAAGTGTTCTGCAGCTTGAATAGGTGACCAGTACTTCGATGCCCATCCCTCGCGGTTAGGAAAATTTTTACCTTTAATTAATTCAGCATTTGATTCATACCACTGAGGTCTTTCCCATCCCATTGTTTCAAAGAATTGTGCTTTTTGACCCTCTAAGCGTGAATAAAAAGGACTTCTTCTTAAAGGTCGTGGCTGTTCCATTTGTTGAAGAGGATGAATAATGTCATAAACCTCTCTATAATTTTGTTTGCCTCTTGCTCTTAAATATTTTCTTACATGATGGTGCTGATGAAAACGATTAATATCTCCTTGGCGAACATCTAATTCAGGCTCACCATTAGCTATCCATTCAGCCATAGCTTTGCCAACACCACCACTATGAGTGATCCATACAGCATTAGCAGTCCAAAGGCCTTTAATTGATGTTTCACCCATTAGAGGGTTTCCATCAGTAGTAAAAGAGAAAAGACCATTAATTTTTTTGGTTAATTTTTTTTCAGCAAATTTAGGAAATAGCCAATTTGACTCTTTATGAGCACCCTCAAAATCACCTGGTCTAAAGTCCACTAAAGAAGGCATTTCTTCGGCATCTTCAGGTTTTTTTAACTCTTCAGATTCTAGTATTCTTGGTTCATGACGATAATTACCAATAACATAAGTATCATTCCATTGTCTGAAATATAAACTGTAATCTTGATGGCGCATTAATGCATGTTCTACTTGGGCTTCTTTATGATCTGCTTGAAATTCTTTTAATTCTTCAAATGGCTCTAGCCATGCCATTTGATGTTCGCATGGAACTAAAGGCAAAGATATATTAGCCAGTCTTCCCATTTTAGGTGCCCATATACCAGTTGAGACTAGAACAATGTCAGCCTCATAGTCACCCCTAGGAGTTTCTAAACCTCTAATTTGATTATTAGAAACTTTAAAACCTGTAACTGGAGTATCACCAATAAACTCACCTGCATTCATATCTGTTACATACTTTGCCATAGCACGAACAGCTCTTACAGGGGCAGCTAAACCATCAGTTGGTACATAGTATCCACCATGAATTTTTTCAGGATCAATAAATGGACTTAGTTTTAAAATCTCATCTGGAGAAATAATTTTTGCATCTGTAAGACCATAGCTATGCGCTATACCCATTTTTCTGTATAGGTCTTCATGCCTTTTTTTTGTTTTAGAAACTTCTATCCCTCCAACAGTATGGTAGCAGGGTTTACCTTCATAAGATAAAGATCTTAAAAGGTCTACCGTGTATTGTGCAAATTTACACATCATTCTTGAAGGATTTGTCTGAAATACACCACCTGGTGCATGGCTTGTGGAGCCCCCAGTTTCAAAAAGAGGACCTTGATCTAAGATTGTCATATCTTTCCAACCTAATTGCGCTAGGTGATAAGCAGTACTTGCTCCTACAATTCCACTTCCAACGATTATAATTCTAGACTTTTGAGACATCACTCCTCCTAAATATCATCTAAAGCTAACCAGTTCCAAAAATTGATGTCAATATGAAAAGATTATTAGAAATTAACTGCGTCGATGAGTCGATCTTCAAGATAATCACTAAATGAGCGATTACAGCTTAATAATAAATGGTCCTCAAATTTAAATATCGTACAATCAATTCTTGCAAGCAATGTCTGAGCAGCTGTCATGCTTTTGAATGATTTTTCTCTAAAATCAAAATGAGTTAGTTTATTGAGGGTTTTAAATGTATTTTGCCCTCGAATTTCAAAAAAAACTTGAGCATCAGAATAATTAGTAGCTAATATTGCAGCAGTTTTATTTAGTTTTTCAATATATTGAGTAATCTTTAAATCTGAAGTTTCTTTGTAAAATAGCAGATTCCATTGATCATATGATAACTTTGATAAGATATTGTGATCATTAGAGACTATTCTTAAATTATCTATTGGGGGTAATAATTTAAATAATTTATTAATAGTATTATTGAATTCAGAGTCGCCATTCCCTCTAATAATTATTTGTTGAAAAAGGGAGGACTTTATTTCAACGTCATTTGATCGGATTACATCTCTCATGATACTAATTTTTTATTATTTTCATCATAAAAAATTGGTTTTACAATTTCTATAGCTATAGTTTTTTGATCTGAGGTAGAGGCATATGCTTTTTTTCCAATCAAAGAATGTCCATCTTTAATAACCGCTAGTCCAAAACTATGCCTTAAAGTTGGACTATGATAGCTAGAAGTAATGTGACCTAACATAGGTATTGGAGTTGTAATAGTTTGATTTAAAATGATATGTTGACCTTCTTCTAAGGAGTCTTTTCTATCTAAAGGAATAATCCCTACAAGTTGTTTTCGATCGGTTCTTTTAGTATCTGACCTTGATAGAGACCTTTTACCTAAAAAATCTTTTTTATTTTTTCCTATCATCCAAGTCAATCCTAAGTCAATTGGAGTAATGGAGCCATCAGTATCTTGACCAACAATGATATATCCTTTCTCAGCTCTCAGAAGATGCATCGTTTCAGTACCGTAAGGGATTAGATTAAATTCCTTACCATAATTATGAATTTGTTCCCAAACTTGAAGAGATTTATTTGCAGGTACATAAATTTCATAGCCCAACTCACCTGTAAAACTAGCTCTTAATATTCTAATTTGTGTTTCTTGATGATCATGAAATTGAAAAGTCATGAAAGGAAACGCTTCATTGCTAAAATCTATTTTCGGAAAGACCTTATTCATTATTTCTTTAGTTTTTGGTCCACTAATATTAAAAGTTGCGTATTGTTCAGTGATTGAATTCATAAAAACATTTAAATCAGGCCATTCTGTTTGAGCATATTCTTCCATGCAGCCTAAAACATTTGCAGCCCCACCGGTTGTTGTTGTGGCTATAAAATGCTCATCAGATATCTTACAAATTATACCATCGTCTTTTACCATTCCATCTTCACCAAGCATCAAAGCATATCTTGCTGATCCAGGTTTCATTTTAGTAAAGCTATTAGTGTAAATTAAATTCATGAAAGAGAGGGCATCTTTTCCTTTAATTTCAATCTTACCAAGAGTGCTTCCATCAAGTATTCCAGCAAATTCCCTGACATGTTTGCTTTCTCGTTGAACTGCTTCATCCAATGTTTCAGTTGAATTATTTGGAAAAAACCATGGTCTTTTCCATTGTCCTACATCCTCAAAAACAGCACCTTTCTTCAAATGCCATTGATGAATTGGAGATTTTCTCTCTGGGTCATAAAATTCATATGAGTTTCTTCCAGCAATTGCTGCAAAACTTAAAGGAGCATATGGAGGGCGATAAATTGTCGTTCCTACTTCATTAACTTTTTTATCTAATAAATCAGATACAATTCCTAAAGCATTTATGCTACTAATCTTTCCCTGATCAGTTCCCATGCTATTGGTTGTAAATCTTTTTAGATGTTCAATTCTGTCAAAACCCTCTGCAATAGCTTGACGGATATCTTTCGTAGTGACGTCATTTTGTAAATCAATAAAAGACTTGGACCATATAGAAGATTTAGAAGCAGGTACTTCCCATAATTTTTCAATATGGTAAGAAGAGTTGGTATTAAGTTTTATATTGATATCGATTTTTTTAATTTTAAAAATTTTTAATTTAGAATTAATTTCATCATTAATATCTTTAAAACTAAACTGTCCACTTGCTGATCCCAATGTTATTGTAGGTTGAAAAGCTTCAGCGGGTTTATATGTTAAATCTTTTTCATCCCAATCTAATAATCCTTTTGACTGAGTAAACAAATGAACATCAGGATTTATGCCACCTGATACACATAAGAAATCAACTTTAATTTCACTTAGCCCACCATTGCTATCAGCTATAACAATTTTTTCAATTTTATTACTACCAGAAACACTTTTGATTTGAGAATTTGTATAAAGAGGAATATC